>CAXHBG010000008.1:0-30990 GCA_964015055.1 uncultured Thermoplasmata archaeon | reverse complement strand
GATGAAGAACACAATAATTTGTTAGAATTCCAAGCAGACACACATCCATATTTAGAAGATACTGATGCAGACGGAATGTTAGATGGATGGGAGTGGAAATATGGATTAAATCCACTAAATCCGGCAGATGCAGGTGCAGATCCTGATCAAGATGGCGTAATTAATAGATTCGAATATAATAACACTGCAGCAGGTTCTTACATCGAAGTAGATGGCATTACGCACACAAATCCTAAAAACAATGATACAGACAATGACGGCCTTTTAGATGGTGAGGAATTATTTAATTATTTAACTGATCCAACTCACAACGACACCGATGGAGATGGTATGCCAGACGGATGGGAAGTCAAATATGGCCTTAATCCTCTTGACCCTAATGATGCTCTGCTTGATTTAGATTCAGATGGTTTTGACTATAATTGGGATGGAAATCTCTCTGGTGAAGAATATTCTAATTTATTCGAATATTTGAATGGTACAGATCCGACTAACGGAGATACGGACGGCGATGGAATGTCTGATGGTTGGGAGGTTCATTGGGGATTTCAACCGAAAAACTCCAGCGATGCACTCTCCGATCCTGATAATGATGGATTGCTCAATTTATATGAATTCAATAACTCGAACATTGAAGGATTTGACAATGAAGTCATAAGTCCTGACAGCATTTTTGGATCTAACCCTCTCTTGAAGGATACAGATGGAGACTTAATTGAAGATGGAGAAGAATGTTTTTCTGGTAATGACACTTATGTTACTGACCCATCAAATCCCGATTCAGACGATGACGGTATGCCAGATGGCTGGGAGTTTTTGAATTCATTAAATCCTTTCGATTCCTCGGACGCAGATCAAGATTTAGATGACGATGGTTGGGATTTTGATAGAAATGGCACTATTGAATTTTCTGAGTTATACACAAATTATGAAGAATACTTGAACGGCACAGATCCTAGAAATAATGATACCGATGGCGATGGAATGCCAGACGGTTGGGAAGCATTTTATGGTTTGAATCCAAATTCAGCATTAGATTCTTCTTTAGATTTTGATTCAGATGGATATGATGCGGATGGCGACGGAGAAATGTCTCCTGACGAAAAATTTACGAATTATGAAGAGTTCCTAATGGATTCTAATCCAGCACTAGCCGATACAGATGGAGATAATTGTACAGATGGTTGGGAAATTTATTGGAACGATAATAAGCCCGCTAATGAAACTCGTACTCTCAATTTACTAGACGGAACCGATGGTTTCCTAGACTATGATGATGATGGTTGGGAAGATTGGGATGGGATTTCTTACACTTTTCCAAATTGGAGAGAAGAAGTTGCAAATACTAGTCCTTGGAACCCAGATACCGATGGAGATTCAATGACTGACGGTTATGAGGCAGATAATGGGTAATCAAATATCAACTTTTTTTGGCATACCTTTATTTAACAATCGAAGTTTTGTGAGCGTAGGTGTAGACAATATGATGAAGAACTTATCTGTATTTTTTGCTATTTTCATTCTATTATTTTCACCGTTAGCTTCTTTCCCAGTCTCAGCAAATATTGATCCAGGCGATGATAACGATTCTGATGGTTACGACGCTAATAAAGACGGTATAATTTCTGCGGATGAGGAGTATACTAATTTAGAGGAATACAACAACAATACGAACCCTAATGACCCGGACACAGACGATGGAGGAGCATGGGATGGTTGGGAAGTCTATTATGGTTTCGATCCAAAAAGTTCTTCAGATGAATCAGATGACAATGATGGAGATTCACTTGTTAATTCAATTGAGTTCTATTGGGATTCAGATCCATTTAGTGATGACACTGATCAAGATGGTATGCCCGATGGCTGGGAAGACACTTATTCAGATAGATTAGTAGATGGTGGCGGATGTGGTCTTGATCCTACAGATGGAAGCGATAAATTTGCAGATCCAGATAATGATGGTTCAGATAACTTGAGAGAATATCAGGAAGATACAAACCCTTGTGATTCGGACAGCGACGATGATGGAGATCCAGACGGCGAGGATCCTCCACCAGTAGACCCTGGAGATGATGATGAAAGTAATCCAGATACAGGGGCCACTGATGGAAATGTTACTATTTATGAGATTTTTGATCCTGTACTGGGGACTGTAAAGAGATGGACTTCTTTAGATGGTCTTCTCTATGATGATCAGGCTTCAAATCCTACAGACATGTACACTATGTATAATTATGATTCTGATAAATACGAGATTTTCCCAACTAATTCTGAGGATTATTCCAACATTTTTGAGGGCTGGATATGGATGGGAATAACCATAAGCACATCTGAATACACTCGAATACCATCGGTTTCACCAGATGCAGATATAATTGATTACGATCCAAATGCAACAGGCGTTAATATCAGATTTTTCAAAGATGGAGCTGATAACTATTATGTTCAGGGCAGCGAAAACACAGTTACTGACTTAAAATATCGAATGGGAACTAATGGTTCATATTTCAATAGACCAATTCCAGAAGATTTAACTATAAGCGACATTCCTGATGATATAATAAGACCTATTAATGGAGCTAATCAAGTAAAGGAAAATGTCAGAGAATTTCTTCAGTATAGGCTTGATAATGGTACAATTGCTAATGAGCCATTGTACTGGTTGTGGCCTGAAAATGGCACCCCTGAAACAAATTTAGCATTAATAATTAATAACTTAACTTGGTATTTTTCATCATTTATTGAAGGTGATGGGGATGTTCCGGATACAGAGGAGCCATGGGATGCTTACCAGACTATTTGTATAAATGGAATAGGAGCCTGCAGGCATCGTTCATTTGGTTTCTTCGTCACAGCTTTAGCTTTAGGCGCCCCTACCAGATATGTTTCTAATGAAGCTCATGCATTTGTTGAAGTTTACGTTCCAGTTGATAATGAAACAATCTCAGCCAGTCACTGGAAAAGAATTGACTTAGGCGGAACTGGTAGTAGTACAACTCTTGACCGACCTGATGAAGAAGACGAGGAGGGTGATACCTTTGACTTTGATGAAATGGATCCAGATGATATTGAAAATATGACTGGAGTTCAAGTTACAGTAGTCATTGAATCTTCAACTCCTGATGAAGTTGAAAAAGGTGAAATAATACGAATCACAGGCTATGTTGAAAATGATAACGGAACCAAACTTGCTAATTTTCCAGTAGGCTTTGGCATGTGGGATAAAGAGCGTGTAAATCCAGCGTTTGAAATAGGCTCCTCTGTAACTAATTCTTCAGGTTATTTTGATTACAATACTACAGATTTTCTCGGAGCACTTACTGGATTTAATGAAATTTTTGCAGCTTCCTACAAGCAAGGATTCTTAGGAGTAGATGGACCTGAAGAAGTTGAAATTTCATCAGACACAGTTTTGACTATTTCATCGCCTTCGTCCGTGGGAAAGGGTAAAAATTTAATTGTATCTGGAACTTTACTAGATATAGGCGGTGTAGCAGCTCCAGATGAAGAAATTGAGTTTGAAATTTGGAAACCCACTATATTCGGAGGTAAACCCAATTCAGTTAATTGTAATCCCTCTCAATGGTGGCAAGTATATCGCTGTGACTTAGGAACTGCAACAACAGATTCCTTTGGAAACTTCGTTTTCAATTGGACAGTTCCTGATGGTGACCAACCAGAATCAGATGACAATTATAGGTTGGAATCTTTTTTCAGAGGCTCTACATATTTAAATCAACAAATTGTTACAAATGAATTAACAATTATGGATGAAACTGTTAACCTTATTGCAAATTTGTCAAGCGAGACCGGAAATATTGGCGAAAGCCTGTATGTTAATGGAAGTGTAGCCGACAAAGCAGTAGACAATGGTAACATTCAGATTGAGGTTTCTGGTTCAGAGTTAAGTTCATTTGGTGTGGAAGATTCGTCATGGTCATCTGAGATAGATATTCCGTCAACCCTTTCTGCAGGTAACTACACTGTCATTGTCTCGTTTGTTAGTTCTAGTGATACACTACCAGACGAAAAAGTCGAGCTTCCTTTATCGATAATAGGATCAAGTACTATTTCTTTAGACTCGGATTCAATAAAGGTAACTCGTGGCAATACTATCACTCTGGATGGAGAGCTCTCTGATCATCTAGGCAATCCTATTTCAGATGAAGAAGTTCAGATAATTTGGGATGGTGAAGTTTTAGGAACTGCAGTTACAGAACCAGATGGTGATTTTTCGTACGAATATTTAGTTACAATTGATACAATACTTGGGAACTTAAACTGGTCAGCTAATTTTAGCGGAAATTACTTTCATGAAGGTTCGACCTCTTCTCAAATAACTGAAGTTTACCAGCAAACGGTTATTAATTTTGATTTAGATAAGACTCATTTTTATGCGGGAGAGCAATTTTTTATCTCAGGTAATCTCTCTATGGATAATGGTACTCTTTTTTCAGGTACTTTAGTATTTTATTTTGATAATGTGTTCATAGAATCTTTTGTAGCAAATGGTAGTTTTAATTTTGAATACATTCCCGAGTCATCATATCTGGATGTAGGTTCACACGAGTTAAAATTGAGTTTTTCAGAGCTAGGATATAATTTGGAAGCATTATCCCAAAAAGAAATTTTCTTTCATAAAAAAGTAATTCTTGAAATAAATGAGGAACAAGTTCTACGAGATCAGGAGATAATTATCACAGGATTTGCACGTGACGAAAACTCTCTTGCAATATCCGGAATTGATTTGACATTTATCTGGGGAGATAATGACATCGCTGGAGTTTCAACTACAGAGTTTGGAGGTTCATATTCCAAAGTTTACCAAGTCCCTAATGCGCAATTGCTCGGCAAAGTAACTGTTCAAGTTAAATTTGATAATTCAACACAACCTTTCTATGATAACGCATCTGAGAGTATTGAGTTCATAGTAGTTTCCGAGACCTTAATATCTATTCCAGACACAGAGCTCGTTCGCGGTTCAACGGTCTGGTTTAATGGTTCGATTCTAGATGACAGAGGTCAACCTGTTGAAGATATTGAGGTTAATATTTTTTGGAATGGTGATTATTTGAGATATGTTACTGGTGATGCAAATGGTAGCTTTAGCTTCATTTGCGAGTCGGATTGGGAATGTTCAGACCCAAATCATCCAGTTGGTGTAATTCCAGTAGAACTTGATTTTGGTGGATTTGGTTACTATCTTCCCTCTAATTACATCTCAAATTATACCATATGGGGCAGCACTTCAATTGAGATAATTAATTTCAGTGATTCAGTTATCGCAGGCAATAATGTTTCTTTCAATGGGTTTATTGAGAATGATTTGGAAGTTCCTTTAGATAGAGAAATTAAGATTTTGTGGAACGGAATTACAAGGACTACGGTTCAATCTGTTAATGGTGAGTTTGAAGGAAATTTCAAGCTGCCTTACGACACTATGGTAGGTAATCATTCTTTGACTGCTAAAGTTGAAGATCAAAATTATCTTCGTGAATCATCAGATGTAGTTGATGTCTTTGTTCAAAGAGAAACTGAAATAATCATACAGTGGTTAGGTGGTTACAGAAATCAATCTACTACAGTTTCAGGATATCTCAGAGATGCGGCTGGGATGGGACTTCCAAATTTAGAGTTGAAAGTTTATTTTGATGGAATTCACGTGGGAAACGTAACTACTCAAAATTTAGGGCTATATAGTTTCGAATATTTAATCCCCATCGACACTACCTTGGGAACGCACAATATTGAAGTGGTTTTTACAGGTTCATATTTTTATGTTGAATCTACTAATAATTTAAATTCCGAAGTTTTATCAACTACAATCTTTGAATTTGATCAGATTGAAGTCTTCCGTAATCAAGAGTTTTTTTTGAGTTCTTATTTGTTTGACGACTTAGCTAACCCGATGTCAGATCAACACGTTAATTTGACATTTAACGGTAAAAGATACCACTTGGTAACTGATGACACCGGTTTGATCAAGCAAAATATTACCTTAGCACCTAATCACAAGCTAGGTAATTATGTTGCTAAATGGGATTACTTGGGCTTCGAATATTATCTTCCAGCTTATTTTGAGCAAGAAGTTCGAGTGGTGGCTTCAACTAATATTGTATTGTCTTCAGATTCAGAAGTAATTGTTGGGGAAACGTTTAGTTTTAATGGAACTTTGAAGGATGACATGGGTAATCCACTTAAAGCAACATTAAGTTTTTCATTTGATGGCAATATCATAGAGACAATCGAATCGAATTCGAATGGTTATTTTGAAAATATTTATTTAGTTCCAGATGAAAGCATTGCAGGTCCAAACACGATAATGGTAACTTATATTCCGGATGAATTTTATCTATCTTCAACTTCAAGCTGGGTTTTACAAGTTTCTCATAATATTAGAATTGAATTACCAGATTATTCCTCAATGACAAATACAACAGAATCAATTTCAGGTTTTGTATTCGATAAAGCAGATCGCCCAGTTTCCAGCCTTGAAGTTAGATTAACCTTAGACTCTGGATTTCCCTTAATCACAAATACAAATTCTGATGGTGAATTTAGTTTCGATTTAGAAATACCATATGGTACCTCTTTAGGATATCACAATTTAACTGTTGAATCGCTAGGTAACAATTACTATATCGGAAATAGTACAACTTCAAAATTATTTGTTCAGGGTCAAACGTTTTTGACTTTAGATGTTCCAGCTTCCTTAGAATTTGAGCAGGAGTTCATAGGAACGATTACTCTTCAAATGTACGATGGGACTTACGTCTCCGGTGCTCCACTGCTAATATCTTTTGAACCTCTTGGAATGACTACAATGGTTGTTACAGATTTCAATGGCACTGCATCGTTTTCATCTTATTATTCAGGGAATACAACCATTCCAATGCAAGTAACTGTAAATTATACAGGGAATGAAGAATACGTAGCTAGCAGTATTGAATCCACAATTATTTACAGAGCACCTTCTCAACAATCCAACTATGCAGTATGGGCAATCATTGGAGCTACTTTAGTCGCATCTTCCGGGGTATTACTAGGCTGGAAATGGTATCGAGAACGTCATCTCAGAGAAATCCAGAAAATTTTGGAATCCACAGCTTTAGCTTTAGAAGCAAATATGGATTACAGAGATTCAATTGTTTTCTCTTACAAAGAGATGTGTAAGGTCTTGCAGGGCCATGGATATCTAAGAAAACACTTTGAAACAGTTAGGGAGTTTCAAGAAGCTCTTCGGACTGCCTTATCTCTAGATCAAGATTCAGTTGCAAGATTGACAATTCTTTATGAGGAAGCGGACTATACTAAGAAGGAATTGGATGATGACCATAGAATTAATGCAGTATCTGCACTTAGAACTGTAATTGAAAGTTTAGATTTAAACGAATCATCATTAGAAGACTAGCATGGAAATATCTAGCCGTTCTGGTATAATGATTCTTTTTGCAACAGTGGCAGTTTGTACATTAGTTCTGTTTCCTCTATTACAATACGTAGCGGAACGAGATCCTCAATTATCAGCATATGATGACGATTGGAATGACATTTCAAATTTCAGAAAAGGCTTGGAAGACAATCCAAATACAAGCTATAATGTTAGTGCAGTATTGTCAAATCCTGGTGTACTCGATGAGATTTCAGATCCTACTTCCACTTTGTTTGTTATAGTGGGCACAGAATCTCCATATTCTTCTCTAGAATTGGAGATATTAGCAAAATATATGGAAAGCGGTGGAAGCATACTTGTGTTTGGAGATTTTGATTATTCCAATACTATCGCAGAATTATTTGCAATAGAATTTGTAAAGCATAAACTCTGGGATCAAAACTATAGGGATAATTTATCATTGATTCCTACTACTGCAATTGTTGAAGGTGAGTCGTACAACATACTTTTGAACGAACCAGTTGCGATTAGAGACTTAGGTTCTCAATACATAAATCTTTGGAGTCAAGGTTTTGAATGGAATAAGAAAGTCTTTATTTCCACATCTAAAAATTCTTGGATTGATTCAGACGATGACGGATTAATAACACCTGAAGATGAAGTGTCAGGTCCTCAAGGTTTTACGGTCGGAATGCGTTGTGAAATGAAATCTGCTGAGGGGGTACAATTAGGCACAGCGGTTTTTGTTTCGGATTCAAGTTTGCCAATAAACATGATGTGGAGTGAAGATAGAAATTCAGATTTTCTATTAAGTCTAATAGAATCAATGATAGGTTCTGAAGGTGATATTCTATTTGATGAATCTAGACACACACAAGAATCGTTTGGAGCTAGTTTATTTCAGAGTGCATTAGGATTTTATTTTTTTCTGGCAGGAGATACCTTATTCATCCAAGTAATTAGATTAAACGTTCTTGTTTCAGTAATTATTTTGACAATGGGATTGTCAATGAGGCAGGCTGAACCTAAACGTTGGTATCATATTTTTGACATTAGAAAGCCTAGGCCTCTTAGATCATATGGCCATAGTCTTGACAAGGGAATTCTTGCACTTCAAGATGTGTTTTTGGAGAGGCTAAGGTTGAAGCATCAAATTTATGAGTTTGACGATAAATCTAGAAAAGATAGAATGGCCATGCTAGCAGACGTACTGAATCGTTATAATGTGGCCTTAGATGAAGATATTAAGATGCTTTTGGGTAATCCTCAAGAAATAAGGCCAGATATTCTCAGAAGTATAGCTAAAAAATTGAGTGCGTGGTAAATTGAGTAGCGAAAAAGATGTTACAGAAAATTCTAGTCAATCTCTTGACTTAGTTAAGAAAACTAATAAGTCAGCAAAGCAAATTGCAGATGAAGTTTCTAATGTGGTATTAGGAAAAGAGCAAACAATTGAAATGGTCATGGCAGGAATTCTAGCTAATGGTAATATTTTGTTTGAAGATTTTCCGGGATTGGCAAAGACATTGATGTCTAATACCTTAGCTGATGCTTTAGGATGTGAATTTAAGAGAATACAATTTACACCTGATCTGTTGCCAGCAGATATCACAGGTTCTTATTTTTATGACCCTGAGAAAAATAAATTCAAATTTCGTAAAGGCCCCATATTCTGTAATATTCTTCTAGCAGATGAAATTAACAGGGCACCACCTAAAACTCAAGCTGCTTTATTAGAAGCGATGCAAGAGAAACAAATTACTATCGAAGGAACAACACACAAGTTAGCATCTCCTTTCATCGTTTTGGCAACTCAGAACCCTATTGAGTACGAAGGAACATACCCTCTCCCAGAGGCTCAGATGGATCGTTTTTTAATTAAATTAAGCGTTGGTTATCCTGATGAGGATGTTGAGACTGGCATCTTAGAAGGGCGTTCACAAAGAAAGAAAGATTCGTTTACAGTTAAATCCCGAGCTACTCCAGACAAAGTAGATGAAATGCACGCTTCAATTGAGGAAGTTTTTGTTAAGAAAGAAGTTATGAGATATATTGTAGACTTGGTTCAATCAACTCGGAGAGATCCGCGTGTTGCCGTAGGTTCTAGTCCTCGTGGAAGTCTTGGTCTGTTTAAGCTGTCCAGAGCTTTGGCAGTTCTTTCTGGGAGAGATTACGTAGTTCCTGATGACGTTAAAAGAGCTGCGATTCCAGTACTTGGCCACAGAATAATTCTCAAGCCAGAAGCACGCATTCGTGGTGTAAATGTCGAAGAGGTTATAGGTGAATTACTTATGACTGTCCAAGTTCCAGCAGTAACTGTGGAATAGTTCAATGTGGACACGTAAGGCAATTGTTTACGTTGGTTCAGGCGTTATTCTTGTATTATTTGCTCCTTTCATTAATAATCTTCAGCTTTTTTTACTTGGAACTACAATATTAGCTTTTGTGGCAGTTCATAGTCTTGTTAATACCAGACCCATTGATGTAAAGATTTCAAGAAGTTTTAATGATGACCAAGTTTTTGAAAATAGCAGTGTTAGTATTGATCTAGTTGTTCAAAATAAAGGACGTGCAGTAGGTTTTTTGGAAATTTATGATAATCTTCCTTCCGAAGTTGAAGTTCAATCTGGATTAAATCATAGTGTAATTCGCTTGAGGAAAAATGAGACAGTTGTTAACCAATATTTACTTGATTGCAGACTGAGAGGCCAATTTAGGCTTGGTAATCCAAGGCTAAGGATTTACAACCCATCGTTCCTATTTTACTATGAATCTGAAATTGAATCAAAGTCTAGTCTTGTTGTTTTGCCTCAAATTGAAGAAATAGAGGGCGTTGATCTATCAACAGACTTTCCGAAGATGTACCAAGGGGCCATGCCAATTCGAAGGATAGGAACTAGTGGGGAATTTTATGGTATTCGCGAGTATTTCCCAGGAGATGATTTCAAGAACATTAATTGGAGGGTGTTTGGACGAACCAGAAAATTAATGGTCAATCAGTTTGAAAGAGAAGATATTTCAGATATAATGATTGTCTTGGATGCGCGTGAGATTACAGGTACAGGTACAGTTCTGAGGAATCCTTTAAATTATTCATGTAAAGCCGCAGCATCATTAGTAAATTTCTTTTTGAGAACTAGAAATCGTGTAGGTTTGATTACCTATGGTGAATCTGTAAATGTTATTTCTCCTGACACTGGCGAAAGACACCTTTTTAAGATTTTAACAGCTTTAGCAGAAATTAAATCTGCAGGTTCTTTAGGATTACATACAGTATTAGGCGATCTTCGAAATTTTACGCCTCGCTCTCCTGTAATGGTCATATCTACCTTAGAAAATGATAAGACTAGTGCGACCGCACTTCGGGAAATTACTGCTAGAGGTTTCAAATTGACAGTTATTGCTCCAGATACTTTAGATTATGATAGAGATTCTAGGATAATATCACCTACAGTTTATTTTACAGCTTCAGCTTCATTGGAAAACAAGATTACAGAAGCTCGTTCATTAGGTGCTCGGGCCATGCGTTGGAATCCTGATTCTGTCCTATCGACTTCATTAGCAGAGGTAATACGATAATGCAAACAAGCAATACTCTAGCAATCATGCAGTCCGTAGCGACTTTATCATTAATGCTCAGCCTGAGTTTTGCGTATTTAATTAATCCACTAGAAGATTCACTTTTCTATAGTGCACTTGATGGTTTTACAAGTAGTTTGTACAACAGTAATGTAATCAATGAGCTAAATACTTCTGTCATTGCAGGAATACTAGTAGGATTATTCCTAGGAACTACAAACGTTTTGCTAAGCTCTAGCAAAAAAATATACGATTATGTGTTAATTGCAATAGTTTCATTTTTTGTATTTATTTTCTTTGGTTATGTATTCAGTGTAGAATGGATACCTTATGAGCCTCTTCAACAAGTACTGTTTTGGGTCTTTATTGGTTTGCCAGTTTCTACAGGAATGGTTGGAATTTGGCAAAACAAAGTAGGTAATCTAGCAGTATCTGCTTTTCTAATATTATCCATGCCTCTTGGTTTGACAGGTAATACAAATGAACAAATTTATCCAATTTTAGGGTTTGTTTTTAGTTTTATTCTTTATTTGGAATTAAGTTACGGCCATGCAAGGTATAGCAGATTAGCAAGAGTTATGTCATTTTCAAAAGAATATGAGGATGTTCTAGTTTGGTTCTTAACAACCTTAATGGTAACCGTAGCTTTTACTATGATTTTGACTTCACTAGCTTTCTTATTTCATGATTTGTTAGGCAGTATATTACCTTACAGCTTTTCTAACTCCATTGAATACAACACAATTTACGGTCAGGCATTATCGGTTCTTGTTTTCTTCATGTTATGGTCTGTGATTCAAATTCTTTTTTCAAGAGGATATCTCGCCAGGCAGGTTGAAGATTAAGTTGTAAGGAGAACTTAAAAACAATACTTTAATCCCAAAAACATGAAGAGCCCTTCAGATTTAAAAAATAAATATCAGTTTTGGGAAATTACTAAAGACTTAATTGATCAGTGCATAGATGTTACACTAAACTTAAGTCAGAGTGGCCATCCTGGCGGCTCCCGTTCTAAAGTTCACGGAATGCTAATTACTTTACTATCTGGCGCTATGAGATGGGATATTCGAGATCCTACCAAACGCTTTTCAGATAGATTTGTCTTGGTAGCTGGACATGATAATCCCATGGTTTATGCAACTTTAGCAGTCTTAAATGAATCACTTAGAATAAAGTTTGAACAAACTCAAGATTCCAAATATTTAGTTAAGAACGGTGATGAATTTCAGTTGGTTTGGGAAGATTTACTTACGTTAAGACAAAATAAAGGACTTCCAGGTCATGCGGAAATGGAAGGAAAGACACTTTTCTTTAAATTTAACACAGGACCAAGCGGACACGGCTCTCCTGCAGCAGCAGGTGCAGCTTTAGCTCACAAATTGGCAGGAACTGAAGAGGTAAAGGTTTTTGCTTTTGAGGGAGAAGGTGGTTTGAGTACCGGCGTAACACTCGAGACTTTAAATTCAGCTTGGGGGCTTGGCCTTGGAAATTTAGTTTACTATATTGATTGGAATGATTACGGTATCGATAGCCGTCCATTCAGCAGTATAGTTAATTCAACCCCCAAGGAGCTTTTTGAAACATGCGGATGGCATGTAGAAGGTACAGATAATTGCGAAGATTGGGATTCCTTCACTAAAGCATATTATAACCTAATCGTTGGAAAATCTAATTCAGCAATTCCAAAAATGGTTTTTGCTAAGTCACGTAAAGGACGAGGCTATCACAAATTTGATGAAAAATCGCATGGTTCTCCGCATAAGAGAAATTCCGAATTGTTTTGGAAAACTAAAGAAGACTTCGCATCTAAATACAATGTTAGTTTTGATAATTTTGGAGAGGATGCAGCACAATCAAGAGACGAACAAGTTTTACAAGGTTCATCTTACTTAGAAACTATTTTTTCAGTTATGCGCAATAATCAAGATTTAGTGGATTATTTAGCAGACAGTTTGGTTGAGATAGGAGATTCAGTACCTAGTGATATTTCTTCTTGTAAAGTCAAAGTCAGCAATCCTCTTGACGATAAAGAGCTTTTTAATTTTTCAAACTATCCTTCAGAATTATTTGCTAATCCTGGCGACAAGGTTCCAAACAGAGTTGGCTTTTCAAAAGTTGCTTCATGGTTAAATTCGTATTCTAGAGAAAACTATGATCGTCCCTTGTTTGTAGCAATGTCGGCTGATTTAGCAGACTCAACAAATATTTCAGGTTTCTCAAAAGGCTGGGGAGATATGGAAGATTTGGGTATGTACAATAAAGATAATAATACATCATCGCCTCTTATGCCACAAGGCATAACTGAATTTGCAAATTCAGGCATGATGGCAGGTTTGTCTACGGTTAATTTTAGTTCAGATACTATTGATTCATTTAACGGATTCATTGGTTCATTCAGTACCTACGGCTCTTTCAGCTATCTAAAATACGGCCCAATTCGACTTTTTAGTCAGGTTGCCCAAGACTCACAAATCAAAGTAGGTAAGTTATTGTGGATAGCAGGTCACTCAGGCCCAGAAACTGCAGAAGATAGCAGAACTCATTTTGGTATTTTTGCACCAGGAGTTACTCAGCTTTTCCCTAAAGGCCATATCATTAATCTTCACCCCTGGGAGCATAATGATGTGGCACCAGCTCTAGCAGCTGCTTTTTCAACAGACGTTCCAATAGTAGCACTTCACTTAACTCGGCCAGCTATCGAAGTTCCGGACAGGAAAAAAATGGGTATTGCTAGTCACTTAGAGGCTTCTAAAGGAGCCTATCTTATAAGAGATTATGATGAGCGACCAAAAGAGGGTGTAGTTATTGTAAGAGGGACTAGCTCTACAAACACAGTGGTTTCTATTCTTGATGAGATCAGTTCTAAGTACAATGTTAAAATTGTTTCAGCAATATCATGGGAACTCTTTGATATGCAAGATTCACAATATAAATCATCTATCATCGGAGATCAAGAGTGGGCCGATTCAATGGTTATCACAAACACAGGATTGAACGTTATGAAAAATTGGATGTCCAATAGAGTAGTAGCAGATTATTCATTATCTCCAGATTGGGATAATAGGTGGAGAACAGGTGGTAGCCTAGAACAAATCATTGATGAAGCACACCTAAGTCCTAGATGGGTAATGAAGTCTATAGCTAAATTCGCGACAGACAGATCTAAAAGATTGGAAAGGTTAAAGCAGGAGATTCCTGAAGAATAGTATGTCATACAACAATTTCCCAATAGCTGTTGTAGACAATGGTGGACAGTGGACACACAGAGAATACAGAGTTCTGAATTACCTTGGATGTAGAGCAGAAATAATATCTAATGTTACACCAATTGAGGAATTAGACAGGTTTCAAGCTCTGGTACTCTCTGGGGGAGCACCTCGAATAGAAAGTGAGTCTGAGGCTCTAGGATTAACTTCTGAGTATCTAGATTTAGAGAAATGGCCTATTTTGGGTATTTGCGTAGGTCATCAATACATGGCAACTCATTTTGAAGGAGAGGCAGGGCCAGCTGCAGTTCCTGAATTTGGTTCCTCATTAGTTACACTTATTGAAGAAGGATGGATTTTGAAAGGATTCCCTAAAGAATTTAATGTTTGGGAATCTCACAACGATGAAGTACACAAGATGCCAAATGGATTCAGAATTTTAGCTTCATCCGATGCATGTCAAGTACAAGTAATGCAGCATGAAACGCTTCCTTACGCTGGAGTTCAGTACCATCCAGAGGTTGAAAACACAGAATTCGGTGCAGAAATATTTCAAAATTTTCTTGACAAGTCAATTGAATGGAATAAATAGTTTCTGTTTATTTTTTAGAAACTTACAGGTCATCCGTATTTAAACCACCTGTCTATGATTGTTTATGGCAGATCCAATTACTAAGCTTTTTAGTTTAGGTTCAAAGTTAAAAAATCTTCCGGAAGATAAAGAAAAAGCGATTAGCGGTTACGGATATTATGACTGGGCAAAATCGGCTTTTGAGTGTAGTGTTACTTTAGCAATTATTCCAGTCTGGTATACTGCATTATTCTTTAAAGCTAATGGACTTACAGTTTCACTTTTCTCACAGTCGATGACAGCTGACGCCGTCTTGTCTCTTGTTATTGCAATTTCGACACTTTCAGTAGCAATAATAAGTCCGCCTTTAGGAGTCATAGCAGATCGTCGGCTTGTAAAAATGCGTTGGTTAAAAATTCTAACAGTAGTGGGAGCTGGTGGAACTTTCCTTATTGCATTAGCTCCTTTGTTCGGCAGTTCATCATGGATTTGGATTATGGTCATGTATCTTTTTGCTAATATTGGCCTCAATGGAGCTGGAGTTTTTTACAATGCATTACTACCTCATTTAGGTAAGCCAGATGAATTGGATGATATTTCTAATCGGGCATTTGCTTATGGGTACTTAGGGGCAGGTATTCTTCTAGTTCTTCATCTTATTATTCTGATAGCGACTGATTTTGCTGAATGGGCAGTTCAATTTTCACTGGCTTCGTCAGGTATATGGTGGTATGGATTTGCATTGATTACATTTGCATGGGTTCCTGAACCTCCAGTCGAAAATGAAATGGACAAACTAAAATTCAGAGACGCTGCAAGATTTGCTGTTGGTGAAGTTTCTCAAACCTTAAAAGATTACAAAGATTTCCCACATTTGTTTCTTTACATGCTTGCTTATTTTTTATTTATTGATGGAATAAATACTGTAACTGCACTAGCTGGTGTGTATGGAACTACGGTTTTAGGTATTGGATTTACAGGACTAATAATTGCTCTTCTCGTGGTGCAATTTGTTGCAGCTCCGTCAGCTATATTATTTACTAAATTAGCAGAGAGCAGAGGTACCAAACAAGCTTTACTGATTTCGATTTGTGGCTGGGTTTTTCTATGTTTTGCTGGACTTGGTTTTGCTCCATTAGAATTGGAAACGCATGAGGATTATGACATATTGTACGAATGGAATGAGGAAGATAGCGCATATTCGGTTTATGTTTCATGGACAGCTAATGATTTAGCTCAGAAACTAGATTATGAGGATGATGAATTTGACGAGCAAGCTTGGGCAAAACAGTGGGCATATATTCTTCCCACTGAAGTGAATGAAGACGATAAAGATATTTTAGAGTGGTCTTGGGGGGATTCAGAGGACGAGCCAAATAAGATTAAACTTTTGGGAATTCCGAATTCAAATATTAGTTCTTTTTTAGATTCGATTGATAGTACTAGATTTAGTGTGAGTATTATTGGGGGGGCATTAAACGGTGAAGTAAATGTTGGTGTTGATCATCCAACTAATTTGGGTGATGGCGTTTTAGATAGCATTCCCATATGGGCTAGAGATAATATTTGGAAACCATTAGGGATGGGTGTATTTCTTCAATTTATCGTTCTTGGTTGTTTTATGGGAACATTGTTAGGTGGTTCTCAAGGACTCGCACGAAGCTTATTTGGGCAGATCGTCCCTGAAACCCGAAGTACTGAATTTTATAGTTTCCTTGGATTCTTTAACAAAGTAGCAGCATTTTTAGGTCCAGCTCTTTACTTCTTCATGTCAGTAATGTATGATAGTCGTGCCGGGATTTTCAGCATTGCATTCCTTCTTTTATTAGGTGCGATATTACTCTACAGGGTCGACATAGAGGCAGGAATCCGAGATGCTGATGCAGAAGATATTCGCGTAAGAAAAATGTTGGAAGAACCTGATAGTCTATCAGAAGAGAAATAAATGGGTAAAACAAAAAAGTTTATTGCGAAGACCAAAGATTCAATAAAGGACTTTAGGGAGAAAGCGAAGAAGCCAAGAGAACCATTAACAACTAAAGCTTCAATGTTTAGTATTTTCTCTTGGGCTTTTTATGACTTGGGAAATACTATATTTTCTGTCCTAATAGTTTCATTTTACTTTGGGCTCTGGGTTGTAAGTGATGAAGTAGGTGGTACCGATTCAGATTACGGTTATGCTAATGCAATATCCATGGCGTTAGTGTTTCTCACAGCGCCGTTGATTGGAGCCCTTTCTGATCAGGCAAGACGTAAGATGCCCTTTCTTTTCGTTACAACTCTTTTGTGTGTTGCTTTTACTGCTCTATTAGGATATGAAAGGGACGGTTGGAGCAAAAATACAATCTTAACAGTTTCTCTTATTTTCTTTGTAATTGCAAATTATTTTTATCAGGCAGGGCTAATATTTTATGATTCAACATTAGCCACAATTTCTACCCCAGGAAATAAAGGCAGGATTGGAGGAATTGGAATTGGTGTAGGTTATGTTGGAGCGTTAGTAGGAATCTTATCTGCACTATACATAACAGATAATCTTGGTTTTCCTTACCCTGCAGTATTCCAGCTAACAGCAGCCCTGTTTTTGATTTTTGCAATACCTTGTTTCATATTTGTCAGGGAAACTCCCTCAGATAACTTCTGGCCTAGCCTGATGATACTAATGGCGACTCTTTTGGGTATAAATGCTTGGTTGGTTGAAGATAATGTATTGTTTAGATATATCACTGTATTTTTTGCAATTTGGTGTGTATTTTCATCAATTAATACAAAAACAACGCCCCTCTTTCGTGATGGTTCAATAATTGATGCAACTTCCGGAACATTTGCACAGCTTAAAGGAACATTATCTATGTTAAGTAATTTTCCAGGTTTATCTAGATTTTTAGTTGGAAGAGTCTTTTACACGGATGCAGCAAATACTTCTATTACTTTTGCTGCGATTTATGTTAGAGAGGAGTTTGGGATGGAAGATTCTGAGATAGCTGTTTACACACTTATTGGTGTTTTTTCATCAATTGTAAGTGGATTTTTGTGGGGTTATTTGGTTGATATTATGGGCCCAAAAGTTACACTTAATGCAGTTTTATGGTTCTGGTTTGCTTCGTTTACACTTTTAATTTCCACTGTTTGGTTAGGTCTACCAACTTGGATGATATGGCTGGCTCCATTTTTGGCAGGGGTAGCCTTGGGAGGAACATGGTGTGCGGATAGGCCATACATGCTCGTTCTAACGCCACCTCGTTACATTGGTCAATTCTATGGATTGTACAGCATGGTTGGACGCTTTGCAACTATCATTGGACCTTTATCTTGGGCAATTATAGTAGACGAGTTAGGCTTTGGAAGGCCTGCAGCAATTGGTTTTCTTTTCATAGTTATGATAATTGGTTACATCATTCTTCAAGGGGTAGACGATGAACCGAGGGAATGGCCTCCAGAATTACAAGCTGATTACGAGCCTGAGCCACCTCGTGGAGCAATTGGAAGGTCACGATAACCACTTTAATGTTATTCCTATTAGCAACATTATGGAACGTCGTATAGATTATTATTTGGAAAGGTTAGTATCTCCAGATTCAATGACTTTTTACAGGGCAGTTTGCGAGTTTGCTAAAGAAAGAATTGAGCCTAACTATCTTCATTGGGAGCGTAATCACGAGCTAATTCCAGAAGATATCATTAAGGAAATGGGGCAGATGGGATTGTTTGGTGTGACTGTTTCCGAGAGCTATGGTGGCCAAGGAGGTAATCAATTAGATTTAATTTTAATGGGGTTGGCTTTGGGATATCATTCTCAGTCGTTAGCAATTACTCCTGGTGCAGCTATGTCGCTAGGCGCTAAGCCTCTACAACTTTTTGGAACTGATGCACAAAAGAAAGTTCATCTTCCAGATTTAGCAGCAGGGAAGAGAATGTTTGTTTTCGGTTTGTCTGAGCCAGGGAGAGGCTCAGATGCTACAAATCCAGAAGTTACAGCTAAGAAAGTCGGCGACAATTGGATAATTAAAGGGGAAAAGTGTTGGTCAACTAACGCAAAATGGTCGAGTCACGTTGTAGTACATGCCATGACAAGTCCTGAATCTAAACCGGGTTATCGAACTACATGTTTCATAGTACCTATGAGTGATCCTAACGTCTCTTATCAAGAAATGGCAGGTAAAGATTTGTGGAGTCAGTCATCTACAGGGTCAATTTCCTTTGATGGAGTAACCGTAACAGATGACGCAATTTTGGGTAAAGAAAATGAGGGCTTCAAAGTAATGGCTAAGACATTGAACGGAGGCCGATTGTTTATTGCAGGTATGTCTCTTGCTTCTCTCGCGTTTGGTCTTGATAAATGTAGAACCTATGCTCAGGAAAGAGAGCAATTTGGTGTTCCAATAGGAAGCTTCCAAAGAGTTCAAGATGTAATTATTGATATGGACATTACCTTAGAACAAGGTTTGACATGGCTAATTGACCTTACAAATAGATATGATGACAATACCTTGGACAGAGAATCTGCAGCTAAAGTTAAAATTGAATGTTCTCGCAAAGCCTCAGATCACATGACAATGGCAATGGAAATATGTGGCGGAGTTTCTTCATTAGACGAGTTTGGATTGATTAGGCATCACAGGGATTTGTTTGTTTGTCGAGTTGGTGAAGGCAGTAACTTTGCGTTGAAAGGCTTTGCCGCCCGTCCGCTGATGCCAGATATTACCCTTCAATAAGGGCAAACAGTTATAGGTACTGCAATTATGCATTATAGTGGACTTTGAACAGCTAGTTTGCTACAGCCAAACAATTATTATTTTTATTCTAGTAATTGGTTACATAATCAATTATCAAAAAAATCAAAATCAGATTTATGTAAAGAAAGGAATAAAATGTTCAAAATGTGGGGAGCAGTTATTAGGAAGCGACCCAAATTATTGTTCAAGTTGTGGTCATATGAACTCTCATTCTAAAGGTTCTAATTTAGAAAAATAGTTAAAATTTTAAGTATGTAGTGATAGTGTACTAATAATGAAGCACAGGGCGGTTGATTTATCAAATGGTGCACAAGAAGGATGTGGTGTAGCTAATTGTAATAATCCTATTAAACGCTCAGTATCTCGTAAAAAAGTACATTTAGTCCCTGATTTGCAAGTCATAGGAAGCGGTAAAAAAATTGGATTATGTCAGTCTTGTTACAGAATCTTCAAAAAAGCTACCAAAAAGGATAGAACTTTGGAGTCTCTAGGAAGATGATTTCTTCTTACGTAATATTCGAGGCGGAATTTAGGACATCATTCAGAAGTACTATTCAGTCTTTCAAGAAACGTTTTGCGTCAACTTTCTTTATTTCATTTTTAGGTATTATTTTTTCATTTGCTTGTATTCGGTTGATGAATTTTGTAATTCAAAATCCTCAACTTTTTCCAGAGGGTTCTAATGAAGGATATGGCACAATTCTACTCGTACATTTTTCATTATTCACTCTCAGGTCAGCAGGAATAACTTATAGAAAAATTGTCAAATCTAAAATAATGGACATGTATCTAGTTCAACCAGTAGTTCCTAGATCGATAATGTTAGGTCAATTTTTTTCAGTGCTAATTCCAAATTTATTTATTACTTCAGGTATGCTTTTAATTTTCTTTACAGGTAATATTGTTACTAAAACTAATATTTATGTTGAAATAGAGTTTTTAATTCTATTGTATTTATTTTCATTTTTGTCTGCACTAAGTGGTTTTATGTTTTCATTAATAGGTTCTTTACATCCATTTTCCCGGAAGCTTAGCTTTTTGGTAGCTTTATTTCCAATACTTTTAGCTCTTCTTTTGGTATCAAATGCAGCGCATCAGGATCCTGCTCTAGCCATAGTAATAGTTTTAGTTTGCACAATACTTCTACTTGTTTTCTTTTATTTCATGGATAATATTTTTGTTGAAGCCTTGGAATCTTACAAAATAAATTCTTCTTCGCACAAGAATCCAGTACGTTTACTTCAATTTAATTGGTTGAGCCCAATTGTCGGACGGCGAGCGTCGGCAATTTGTTCTAAAGAAGTAACCTCCTCTATCAGAGAAAGGGATGTTTTAAGCTCTGCATTTTCGACATTTTCAATTTCTTTTTTGATGATATTTTGGTGGTTTAAGGTAGGGATTCCAAGTGAACCAGTAGGAGATTTACCTCCAAAATTGTATTATCCTGGAATGCTTGCCATTAGTCTGTATCTTGGAGCTTTATTGCAATGTACAATGCTAGGTTCAACCGTACTAGGCGTTGAAGGTAAAAGATTATGGATTATGAAATCTAATCCTGTAGAGTCATTATTAATTATGAAGGGTAAGGCATTTGCGCTTTTGTTTATGGCTTTTCCAGGTCTTTTATCAATCTGGCTTCCTATTTGTTTTTTAGCTAAATTTCCTTTTGAAGTAACTTTATTCTTTGGGCAGTGCGTCTTAATCTTATTGTTTGTTAATACTGGATTAGGTATATGGGCAGGAAGCGCTTTTGCTAATTTTGATGAAAGTGATCGTGGTAACCCAGACATCCTAGTACAGTTTATGTTGATGGGGACGTCGGCATTCTTTTCCTCAATTTTACTTATTTTACCCGCATCGGTAATGCTTTACAATCACAATATTGGTCTTTTGGCCGGTGGAGTATTTGTTCTTTTATCATTCGCAATAATGTTTGCAGGTATTAGGGCTAGTTCTTCGGCCTATCGTACAATATTCATTGATAGTTATGGAGTTTAGAATTTTTAGCAAATAGAATAATAATAGGCATTCTATGTGTACGTGTGGTATTGATAGCATCTGATGAGATGGAGGCTTACTTTGAAGATTTGGAAAAAAAAGCTGATTCTTGTTACACTCTTGTTGAAAAAGTTCGAAAAGCAGGTTTCGATCCTTCAGATTCACCAGAGATACCCCGGGCTAAGGATTTAGCTGAAAGAGTGGAAGCGCAAGTTGGTCCGGAAGGTATAGCACCTCGAATAAGAGAGGTAGCCGAAGAAAATGATAGAGAGTCTACTGCTTTAATCATTGCTAAAGAGCTCGCAGGAAAATTAAAATCTGAGTTAGGATTAGAAAAAGCTCTAGAGCAGGCGGTTAGAACATCGTTGTCAATACTCACTGAGGGTGTATTAGTTGCCCCTACGGAAGGAGTTGTAAAGGTAAGTACTTTAGAAAATAGTAATAAGACTAAATGTGCTTCAATATATTACGCTGGCCCCATTCGAGCTGCTGGCGGTACTGCTCAAGCCTTATCAGTTTTGATTGCGGACGTTGTGAGGAGAGAATTAGATTTAGATCCGTATATTCCAACTCCAGCTGAAATTGAGAGGTACAAAGAAGAAATTCCTCTTTACAAAAGGGCAGTTAATCTGCAATACGTTCCAAGCCCTGAGGAAATACACACTATAGTTACATCATGTCCAATTTGTGTTACTGGTGAAAGAACTGATAAGTTAGAAGTCGCAGGAAATAGAGATCTTCCTCGAGTTGAGACGAATTCATTGAGAGGTGGAGCATGCTTAGTTTTGGCTGAAGGTCTTTGTCTTAAAGCTGCTAAAGTTTTGAAACATGTTGACAAATTAGGAATAAGTGGCTGGGATTTTCTAAGGACTTATACTGAGAAAAAACGAAAATCAACTTCTGGTGATGTTAAAGAGCACAAATATTTGAAAGATGTTCTGGCAGGAAGACCAATTTTTGCTTTTCCCGATAAGCCAGGTAGCTTTAGACTTAGGTATGGACGTTCAAGAACAGCCGGCTTAGCTTCAATGTCCTTACATCCCTCTACTATGTTAATTTTAGATTCTTTCGCTGCAATAGGCACTCAATTGAAACTTCAATTGCCAGGTAAGGCGACAGCTTCAACTCCTTGTGATACAATAGAAGGACCTTCAGTTATACTAGAAAACGGTACTTTCACTAGGCTTGATGACTACAATTTAGCTTTGAAGTTTGTTAATCAAGTTAAAGAGATTGTTGATTTAGGTGAGCTATTGATTCCTGTAGGAGAATTTTTGGAAAACAATCACCCCTTGCAGCCGTCAGGCTGGTGCGATGAATGGTGGGACTCATTGGTTGGTTCAAAAGGTATTGGAAAATATAAGGGAGATTATTCTTTTTCTTCACTATATAATTTCTGCAAAGAAAATGATTTGCCCTTGCACCCTAAGTACACTTACAACTGGGGTGATTTAGATTACAGTGAGATATTAGAACTTCGCAATCAGCTTGTGAGAAATGGTTCAGAGGTCGTTAGGAATCGTTTCTCAAAAATTTATAAAGAGATATTTGTTAAATTGGGTATCTTTTTTAGAATTGTGGACAATGTTATAGTACTAGATGAAGGATATGACCCCTTGATCACATTATTGGGAATTAAAGAAACAGATGGTAAGTTAGTAGCAAGCAATTTAGACAATTATTCGAATGATTCCTTAACCTTATTATCAGATTTATCAGAGGTTTTGATAAAGTGCAAATCTCCGACACGAATAGGTGCCAGTATGGGTCGACCTGAAAAGGCTAACGAGCGAAGACTCAAGCCACCTCCACATGTGTTATTTCCTCTAGGTGAATCTGGAGGAAATCAAAGGTTGGTAAATACCGCACTTAAAGAACGTCCTTATCGAAGAGGATTTACACAAGGTAAATTAGGTTCGATAGAAATGGTAACACAATTAAGATATTGTAAGAATTGTAACAAAGAGACTATTTCGCTCAGATGTTGTAAATCTATAACTATGATTAAAGAAGACGCTAAGAAAAGAATAGTTGATGTGTCTGAAATAGTAACAAAAGCGATGAATAACACGAAAGTGGGTATTCTGCCTAAAGTTAAAGGAATCAAAGAATTGAAATCAGGCCCTAAAATTCCAGAGTCTCTAGAAAAGGGGATACTTCGTTCAAAATATGATCTAAGAGTTTACAAGGATGGAACACTTAGGTATGATATGATAGATTTACCAATTACACATTTTTATCCGAAAGAGATTGGGTTATCGGTTGAGAAGGCTCTGGAGTTAGGTTATAGTAAAGATATTGATGGTAAGAAATTGGAATCTGAAGACCAATTATTAGAACTAAAAGTACAAGACTTAATCGTTTCAAAAAATGCGGGTCCTTGGCTAGTTAAGGTAGCAAACTTTGTCAATGACGAGTTAGTTAAACTTTACGACTCCGAGCCCTTCTACAACGTAACCGCTAATTCAGTCATGCATGAGCTAATTGGAAGTCTTCTCATATGTTTGAGTCCTCATACTTCAGCAGGGGTTCTAGGCCGGTTGATTGGGTTTACTTCAGCTAAAGCTCAATATGGACACCCTTTCTTCCATGCAGCTAAGAGGAGAAATTGTGATGGAGACGAAGATTCCATTATGCTCCTACTTGATGGGCTTCTTAATTTTTCAGATAGCTTTGTACCGACAACTAGGGGTGGAACTATGGATATTCCCAGAGTTTTATCAACAAGAATTGATCCTATGGAGATAGATAGTGAAGCCCATAATGTTGAATTAAATTCAGAATATCCGTTAGAATTCTATGAGCATTCTGAAAAATTCTCTAGTCCTACAGAAGTTCTAGAATATCTTGATATTGTTTCAAAGAGGTTAGAGAGTCCTAAGCAGTATGAAGGCTATTCTTTTACTCACTCGTCTTCAAGTATTAATCTGGGTCCCAGTGAATCCCGTTATGTCACTTTAGATTCAATGAAAAGTAAAGCAATAGCTTCATTGGAATTAGCCAAAAAAACTAGAGCTTCTGATGCAAGTTATGTTGCAGAACAAACAATTGAGAAGCACTTTATTCGTGATATTATAGGAAATTTACGTTCATTCTCAACGCAGGGCGTCAGATGCAAGAAGTGTAACACGAAGTACCGTAGGCCTCCTTTGAAGGATACTTGTTCATGTGGCGGTTTATTGCAATTAAATATTTCTCCAGCTTCAGTCGCGAAATATAGACAAATTGCAGGTGAGATTGCCGAGACATATGGTTCGAGAAAATTCATTCTCCAAAGATTAGAGTTAGCCTTCAGTGCAATTGAGGAGACGTTGGAAAACGAACAAATTAAACAAATGGATTTGGGAGCTTTCCTTTGATAAATGTAATAGATAATATAAATTCGACAAATACCTGGCTGAGTGAATTTAATTTACATTTCTTTGATTCAATAATAGCGTTAGAGCAATCTGAAGGGCGTGGTAGGCAAGGAAGGTTTTGGGAATCATTTAAAGGTGGTTTTTACTATTCTCTAGTTTTGCCTAAAAAGAACTTATTGCCGATTATCGTTGGCATTTCCGTAGCTGAAATTCTTCACGAAAATAGGATTATTGCTAAGGTCAAGTGGCCGAATGATATATTAGTTGAAGGGAAGAAATTAGGAGGGGTGCTTTGTCAAGTTCAAGGCGAAAAAGTGATCACAGGTTTGGGAATTAATATGACTAACAGCTCTAGTTTAGAGGAATCTATTAGTCTATCAACCTTAGGCCTTAGCATCGATAAAATAGACTTTATTAACAAATTTAATGAAAAAATTAGGAGTGCAATTGAACACAGCGATGAGCATATAATTCAACAATTTCTAATTTATGATTGTTTAATCGGCAAGCGTGTTTACTGGAAAGATGGTAATGGTCAGGTAGTTAAAATTTCGAAAGATGGTCGACTCGTTGTCAGAGACACCTTGAATGATTTAATTTTTTTGACGGAGGAGGTTCATCTACTGTGATTGATTGGAATTCCGAATCATATCATCCCGTTGTCAACCTACCTGAGAAGTATAAAGTTTTAGACTTAACTAAAGGCACGTGGGATTCAGGCGAAAGCAAGTACTCAATTGGTAAATATAATGAATTTAGGCCCAATGTTTATACTACTGATTTATTTGCTGGAGTTCGTAATTTACACGTTGGAATAGATATAGGAGGGCCCGTTGGAACTCCTTGCATGGCTTTTATGAATGGAAAAATACACAATTTTGGATACAATCCAGAAGCTGGAGACTACGGTAACGTATTAATCACAGAGCATGAAATTTCAGGTTCAAAGATTTGGGCTCTCTACGGACATTTAGATTCTAAGTCATTAATTGGCAAATCAAAAGGTCAATCTGTCACAAAAGGGCAAACAATAGGACATTTTGGAAATGAAAGTGAAAATGGTGGCTGGGAGCCTCATTTACACTTCCAATTATCTATAATCGAGCCTGAAACACATGATTTACCGGGAGTGGTTTCGATTCAAGATAGTGCTATTGCTCTTAAATTATATCCTGATCCTAGATTAGTTCTTGGTCCGATTTACTGAGTTAATAACTTTTTAATTGGGTTTGTTTTATACATTAATATGCGTATTGTAGTTTTCCTTATGTTATCAATGATTTTGGTTTCAGCAGGCTGTCTTGACAGCCTTAAAGATGAATTAATATCATGTGAGAATAGTGTTGGGGAATGTAGATATGAAATTCTACAGGATGTTAAGTATTCAAAATTGCATATCGAAATTGACTACGTTTCGGGTTATGAACCAAGTTCCGAAGCTATTGACCTGCTTAGGCAGAGAATCAATGAAGTCACTGATAAAGATTCTGTAACCATAAGTCAAGACAGTTTTGGAAGTACAGATAACAGCTATTCACTTCAAGAGATATTAGATATTGAATCTTCTCAACGTACAAAATACAAGGGCGGAGACGAATTTGTAATTCATATTTTGTACCTTAATGGTGAGTTTGAGGACAATGAGAATACCTTAGGTTTAGCTTACAAAGGTTCTTCATTCGCAATGTTCCAAGAGAAGATTGAAGACGCAGCTTTCTTGTTTATATCGGCTCAAGACATTGAAAAAGCGGTTTTAGTCCATGAATATGGTCATCTTTTGGGATTAGTTAACATGGGATATACATCGCCACACGATCATGAGGACCCTGAACATCCACATCATTCCAACAACGAAGAGTCCGTCATGTACTGGGCAGTTGAAAGTCAGGACTTCTACAATCAACTGGACGGAGAGCCTCCAAACAATTTTGATTCTTACGATTTGGATGATTTAAGTCTGATGAGACAAGGTAAGTTGTAGTGTATAAACTAAAATATATCAATCTAACAATTATTTATATTTTGTTCATTAGTTTACTTAGTCACACACCTAATGATAACTTTCCAGAATCAGACATTGGATTTTCTAATACAGATAAAATATTTCATTTTGTAGAATTTTTCATCTTAGGATTACTTATTCAATTATCTTTACATGAAAGAGAAATTTCAAGTCAAAAAGTAATTGTGTTTATGACCATTATAGTTGGTTTTTCATTTGCCTGTATTGATGAATTACATCAGAGCTTCATTAGAGGGCGTGATTGCTCAGTGGAAGATTTATCGTTTGACTTTTTAGGAATATCTTTAAGCTTTTTCAATTATAAAATCTTTTTTTAATCTTTCTAATTTTTTTTATTTTTACTACTCTTCTAGTTTTAGGTTTGGTATTGAAGGAAATCCATCCTGTACCTTTTTGCGTGCATCTTGGTTCGTCAGTATAATCTGCTGCCATTATACTCTGCGGCCTGTGAATTAGTTATTTAAAACTAATGTTCGTTTTATGTCAGGTGATGGGAGTAAGCCCCTTTCTGTTAACCTAAAAGGTTGGCGACATTTAGCTTCGCATCCTACCTACCGCTCCCGAGCAGGTCTAAGCGGTTACTTGGAATTGCTCCGGCAGGGGTACTCGTTTCATCAAATCCTCCACTGACGTCACGTCCTTGACGATCATTCCTATAGTGGGGCTGTGTCGTTTCTGTTGCATTGCCAATCCTCTCGGATTCCTTACGGCTGCCTTGCTCTTGGAGAGGGGACTTTCCTCAGCCCAAGGCCGTCGGTCGCCCTCCATCTCCTGACAACCATTTAATGATACTCAGAATATATAGTTCACTGTTACGGTAAACCCTTATTTAGCGGATATAATCGCATTTAATGCCAAAGGATGAAGAGGCTTCTACAAATCTAAACCAAAATGAATCAGATTACAAAAAAGCTCACGATAAATGGGTCAAAGAAGTCTTAGAACCTGCTTTAGCAAAGCACCCCGAAAGAAATAAAAAATTTATGACGACTTCTAGTCAAAAAGTCGACAGGTTGTACACGCCACTAGATAATTTAGGTATTGATTTTGAAAAGGACATTTCTTTTCCAGGAGAATTTCCATACACACGAGGTATCCACTCAACAATGTACCGCGGTCGTTTATGGACTATGCGAATGTTTGCAGGATTCGGATCTGCCGAAGAAACAAATCAGAGATTCAAGTATTTACTAGAGCAGGGTAATGCAGGCTTGAGTACGGCTTTTGACTTACCTACCCTTTATGGATATGATAGTGATTCCCCTATGGCTGCAGGGGAATTTGGTGAGTGTGGTGTGGGAGTTAGCAGCATTGAAGACATGTCTATTTTATTCAATGATATTCCGCTTGACAAGGTTACTACCTCAATGACGATTAATTCGCCAGCAGCGATGACATGGGCTATGTACATTGCCAATGCAGAAAATAGAGGTATTTCTAAGTCTAATCTTGGAGGCACAATTCAAAACGATATTCTCAAGGAATACATCGCACAGAAAGAATATATTTTTCCACCCAATCCCTCTATGAGATTAGTTACAGATACAGTTGAGTATGGAACTAAAAATATGCCTAAGTGGAATACCATATCAATTTCTGGATATCACATTAGAGAAGCAGGTTCGACAGCAGTTCAAGAGCTTGCTTTTACTTTAGCAGACGGTTATGCCTATGCTGATTGGGCAATTGAAAGGGGCTTGAACGTTGATGATTTTGCACCCAGATTTAGTTTTTTTTTCAATGCTCATAATGACTTTTTTGAAGAAATAGCAAAGTATAGGGCTGCTAGAAGGATCTGGGCTCGGGATATGAAATATAAATATGGAGCCAAAGATCCGCGAAGTTTAACACTTAGATTCCATACCCAAACTGCAGGTTGTAGTTTGACTGCACAGCAGCCTGAAATTAACATCGTTCGTGTAGCAATTCAAGCAATGGCCGGAGTATTGGGAGGTACTCAATCATTACATACAGATTCAATGGATGAGGCTCTCGCTTTACCCTCAGAAAAAGCAGTTCAAATTGCTTTAAGGACTCAGCAAATTATAGCACATGAGTCTGGTGTAGCCAACGTAGCAGATCCTCTAGGAGGAAGTTACTACATAGAATGGTTAACGGATGATATGGAGAGGCAGGCTAGAGAATACTTTGATAGAATAGAGTCTCTAGGAGGCGTAGTTTCAGCAATAGAGAAAGGTTTTTTCCAAAAAGAAATTGCAGCAGCAGCATACAAATATCAACAAGAAATAGATAATGATGAAAGAGTAGTTGTAGGAGTTAATGAATTTACCTCAGACGAGCCGGTAGAGATACCAATTTTGGAAATGGATCCTGAAGGTTTCGAACGGCAATGTAAAAGGTTGAAAGCCCTTCGCTCTAATAGAGACAAGAGTAGGCATTCATCCAGTCTCAGAGCAATTGAGAAAGCTGCAGAAGGCGATGAGAACCTTATGCCTCATTTTATTGAAGCTGCAAAAGCCAAAGCGACTCTTGGTGAAATGTGTGATGTTTTGAGAGGTGTTTTCGGTGAATATAGAGAGGGATCAGATTTCTGAGGATATTTTGAAATCAATAGTATTTGGTCTAACTGGTAAGAATGCCTCAGGCAAAGGAACAGTGGCTGAAATATTGAAAAAAAAGAATTTCACTTATCATTCTTTATCAGATTCTCTTAGAGATGAGCTCAAGTCATTAAAAAAGGAAGAGACTCGTGAAAACTTAATTGACATAGGAAATGAACTTAGAGAAAAAGGAGGTCCCGGTGTTTTAGCCGATAAATTAATACCCAAACTAAATTTTGAAAATAATCATATTGTAGACTCAATTAGAAATCCACTTGAGGTAATCTCCTTGAGGAAAGAGACTCTTTTACGTAGGTTTTTCTTGATTTCAGTCGATGCAAATTCAAGACTTAGATATGATAGGCTTTGCTCTCGAGGCAGAATAGGAGATACAGATTCTTGGGAAAAATTTGTAGAGCAAGAGAAGAAAGAAGAAAACGTTGATGATCCAAATAAGCAGCAATTATCTAGAACTATGCAAATGGCAGATTATAATATTGATAATAGTGGGACTCTTCAGGAGTTGGAAGCACAAGTCAACAAAATTATTTCTAGTTTATAGATTCCACTCGTATGTTATTGTTAAGAGAAACATGAATGCAATTGGCATTAAATGGAATGCCATTCCAAATGCAACATTTACAATCATCCATCTTCCAGCATAGTTATTTGGCACTTCCATAACTTTGTCTACTACCGTATTTGTGGTATCGACAACTTTACCAGCGAAAAAACCAACAAGCTTGGCTACTCTTTCGTGTGGCAATGCCTCGTTACCTTTGTCTCTAGAATTCTTTAACCAATCTCCCATCTGGAGCATTCTATCAACCATTGGTCTGTACTTCTGGACGTCTACACTTATCAACTTAACAGCCAAATTTCTTGTATCCCATACTCTTCTCCAGTCAAAATAAGTATGTCCTACAAAAAATAAAATCATTAACCATATTTGCCATGGAGGCGTTTGTTCCCAATTTGGAGGAGTTAGTGTTAAATCAAAAAATTCTACAACTCCGTCCTCAGGTTCAAAAATAATAAATCTCAATATTGCAATCGTTGCTGGAACTAACAACCCCACTGTAAATTTCGCAGCTATCGAGTAACCTCTTGGAATTTCTCTTAGTCTTTCAAAAATCCATTTTAGGTGGTGCCCATGAATCTGAATTGCTTTTAATGCAGGTTCTCCCAAGAAGATTAACCTTTGTAAAATAGGAATGAATATTAGTGCGTGAAAGTAGAGTTCCCATGGCGTATCCCACGTTAAGTAATCATCTAACATTTTCTATTTTAGTTAAAGCAGGGTGTTAAAAAAAGGACCTAATAGGTGTTTTATGCCTCGAAAGCGTAGCAGGCGCCCCAAATTCCAAGAAAAGCTTGCTAGAAATAGAATTAACAAGTTATTTTTATTATTCGATTCTAAAAATTTTAATGTACAGATTAACCCTAAAAAATGCATTAATTTCGCTAAACTTATAGGAAAAAGATATAATCAACGATTGCCAAGCTCATATAGAATTAAATTTTGCCGCAGTTGCAATATTAAATTTAAATCAGACAATAGTCG
>CAXHBG010000007.1:0-33353 GCA_964015055.1 uncultured Thermoplasmata archaeon | reverse complement strand
ACACAGTCGAAGTCGTCGGCAGCGTCAGATGTGTATAAGAGACAGATGCAGATAAATCTGATTACATTATTTTTAGAGAGGAAGGAATAATTGGTCCAGAGGTAACCGCATTCATAGAAGGAATTCCAACAGGGTTAGATTTAGAATTAAATGCAGATTTGGTTCTTAATGCAACTGTTGATAACTTGACATTAACTGGAGACATACAGTTTAAAACGGATCAACCAGTTGGACCAATTTATTTAGTTATTGATCAAAAAGAAGATGAGAATCCATATCATCTTGAAGCATTAATTCCCAGATTACCGAGTGATATGAATTTAACACTAGATATCCGAGAAAGTAATTTTGGAGTTGATATTAGCTCAAATCAACCTATAGACTTTTTAGCATTAGATTTGCAACTCGGTGAAAATGAAGGTCTTGTAACAAATTGGGTTGAAGGCATTTCACTTAATATGTCAGATGACGGAGGTATGGATGCAAAAGTTTACATTACAGGGATCTCACCTAAAGTATCTCTTAATTTACTTGATGTTGAAGATGCAGGAACGACTGTAGATCTGGTTCTTGAAGATTTTAATAACGATTCTCCAGCGATGAGTACTATTCTAGTAGACGTCACAAATTTTGCTAACAGAAGTGTTTTACTTCGAATAGATGATTTGCCTGAGGAGGTAGATGTTAATGCTTCTATTTTCCTTTCTGATTTAGAGGATTCTGAAGGGCCAATTGTAGGCAATATATCTCTTTTAACTAACAAACAGCTAGGTTCTTTGTTTGCATCCATTATTGATGAAGAATCAGAAACCAACCTTGAACTTTCAATCCCAGAAGTCCCTGAAAGAGTAGATTTAGATATTGAACTGGGGGACGACATATACGCAAACTTTAGTTCATCTAGTGCACCTTCAAGAATAATTTTGGGGATTGAATCAGGCAATACGACTGAAATGGATACCACTTGGACTCATGGTATTTTGTTAAGGCAAAATGATAGAGGAGATGTTCTTAGAATGTATTTAGAAGGAACTTTGACCTCTGCAAAATTATCTACTGAGTTTGGTGAACCCGACAAAATAAATTTAGATTTAGGTGATTGGTCTCCAGTTACTCCTTGGATTTATCTGGACATTAACAGAGGCAAGAATGAAACAGCTATAGAATTATTTTTAGACGAAGTTCAACAAAATAATAATATCAAGGCTTATTTTCAAACTGGAAAAACTGGGGAAAGGGATTTAGATGCTATTTTTGATATTGAGCAGACTGGTGGGATTGGGCGAGCCTATCTAAGAACTCACAATATGACAAGGCCTTCATTCAATGAAGTTTACTTTTCATCGGTTCCTAAAGATTTACGCGCAGATGTGATAGTTGGCAAAGAGATAGACATAATTTACAGAGCAGATCAAGGAATGGATTATATTTGGGTTAAGACAGCCAATAGAGATTATGGTTCTTGGAAATCAGCACAAGCAATAGTTCATGATGTCCCTGGTGAGTTCCACATGGGCATTAATCCAAATTTCGAATTTGACATGGATGAATCATTTGTCTTTCAAGGTTTTCCAGATTTATTTGTGACTACTAGTTCACAAGAAATTGATATTATGTTAATCGTTGATGAAGGTTATACTGGTGGACATTCTGGTACCTTCATTGATGTAAAGAATGTAGGCGATAATACTACAATGATATTGGATGGCGTAAATTATGTGATTGATTCACCTCAAGGTATTGATAGTGCTTACTTGAGAACAACAACTTCTCCAGCGACTCCACAATTTCATTTGGACTATATGGTTATACATGCGACAGACATAAAGCATGTTGAAATAGTTCCTAATCAATTATTTGGATTATATCCTGTGTTTGAAATGCTTAATAGTGAAGGAGGTCAATTGTCTTTTGCAATAGGTGGAGAGCTCACTTTAGGTCCAATTGAGCTGAAAACATCAGCAGTTATGATGGATCTGAGAGTTAAAGAGGTTGGTGGATACAATATTCTTCCAACGTGGCTAGGAATACAAAAAAATGGTATGGATACTGAATTTGGTAATGATGAAAAGCATTACATTATGCCAGAGCCAGGCATGAGTCTTATTTCATCAATAGGAGCTACGCTATGAATTCAGTAGAACAGCGCAAAGTTATAGCAAAGTTTGCAGTAGTTATTGTAGCAGTTTTACTGGTTTTGTTATGCTACTCATATTTTTTACCTAGGACTGAAGTTGAAATCGATACAGTATATCATAGTTCATACTCAGGTTTGTTTGTTCAATCTAAGGTAAGTAATGCAGGTACTAAAGAAATTACTGATCTCAAAGTTAAGCTGGCAGTTTGGAATTCTACAGAACTTCTTCAGAGTCAAACGCATTATCCCGGAGTTTTAAGTCCTAAACAGTCTGTAAAATTGCCTGTTTTAATTTTCGATGGTCCTCATGCAGATCCTTATGAATTAATAATATCTATGGAATTCAATTCAGAGGAAGGTAAGCAGATTTTAAATTATAACTATAAAATTGCAGATTATGGTAATCTGGCTTGGCATGATCAGTATTTTAGTTTTTAGTGCTGGGCACTAATTGTTTTATTCACATCTCTCTAGGTAATTCCGACTTAATCCCGGACTTAACCCCATGAGCAAACATATAATTTCAGCTTCAGAAATGGAGAGATATGGATATTGCCCCTTATCTTGGCACTTAGATCTAAAAGGAGTTGATGCAGAGGGTAAAGAAGTAATATCAGGGGTAGAAAAACACAAAGAAATAGGTACCTCGTTAACAAATTTATTGGTTGAAGAAAAGAAATCTCGTGAGACTTCTTCCACACTTTTGACTGTTGTTGGAATGATAATGGCAGTTGTTACAATAGCTCTTTTTATACTTTGGATTTCCACGGACAGCTTACGTGTGAATTTAGGAGTTATACTTTTGATAATAGGAATAGGGTGGATGCTTGTAGCTTCTTTTTTCCTTTACAAGCTTTTAGTCTCCACAGAGAAAATTGATAAGTTAAGAGAAGATTATAAATTAGGAGAAGAAACAATTGAAACTCCAGATGGTTTAACCGATGATACGCCTATTTTAAAATCAACAAAATACAATCTTGCAGGCCGACCAGATTTTATTATTAAGAAAGAAGAAGATCGTATCCCTGTCGAAATTAAGACGGGCCGCCCGCCAAAAGCTCCATTTTTTAGTCATATTTTGCAAATAGGGGCATACTGCTTACTTACAGAGGAGACCTTTGGAAAAAATCCTCCGATGGGTCATATAAGATATGGAATAGATAATTCACCACATGAAGTTATTTGGGATGCTAAATTAAAAAATCTAGTAATTGATAAATTAGACGAAATGAATGACATCCTTGCAGGAAAAATGGAAGCACACAGAAATCATAAGAGAGCTGGTAAGTGTAATAGTTGTTCGAGAAGAAAAAATTGTCCTGAACGTTTAGAATATAATTAATAGGCATAAATACTTATATCGTCTTTCCAATTGAGGCACTCCACATGGTTCCTGTAAAAGTAGCTATCTCTGGTCAGCCAGGTACTGGTAAAACCAAAACTGTTCTGAGAATTGCTAAAATGGTTGAAGAAAAATTCAGTATAGGCGGATTTACTACACATCCTATAGAAGAAGATGGAGAGATAGTAGGTTACAATCTTAAAGATTTTATAACTCAAGAAGAAGAGCTATCGGCATCTGTAAGATGGGATGTTAAGCCAAAGGTACCAGGAAAAAATCCTGAGTCAACTCCCTTAGGAATCAGGCTTGATGCAGTTAATAGAATTGCTACTGCCTCAGTTCAGAAAGCAATTGAAGAGTCAGATTTGATTTTAGTAGATGAAGTGGGTAAATTGGTTTCAGAATCAAAAGAATTTAGTGCCGTTTTAAAAGAAGCATTAAAATGTGGTAAACCAATGTTAATTACAATGCATAAGCGATCTAGAAATCCTTTACTTCAATCAATTAGAAAGCGAGATGATTTGAGGACTCTTGAAGTAACTCCAATTAATTCCGCAATTTTACCTTCAAAAGCAGTCAATATATTGAAAACTGGAATGGTTTGATCGAGCATCAAGAAGGCAAAGCAAATTTTAAAGCAAGTCTTTCCGGGAAAGACAAGGGTCCAGGAAAGAGGAAAGGTGTTTTCTATAATCCCTCAATGAAATTTAGCAGAGACTTAAATGTAGAATTTGCTAAAAAATTAAATTTTAATGGACTTTTTTTGGATGGTATGGCAGCTTCAGGTATCCGAGGAATACGACTTGCTTTAGAATGTAATTACAATGTGGAATTTTGTGATACCTCTAAATTGGCAGTAGAAGCGATAAAGTGTAATTTAGAAATAAATAATCTTCAATCTGAAGTATTTCATGATGATTTACAAAATTTAGTAAAGGAAAGGCAGTATGATTGGATTGATGTTGATCCTTTTGGCACCCCGGCTCCTTATCTTGAATCAATAATTGAAAATGTGAATTATGGAGGAATATTGGGAATAGCTGCAACAGATACAGCCGTTCTTTGTGGTGCTAAACCATCAATTTGCTTTAAAAGATACGGAGCCTACTCGATGAAGAGAGTGGCCGCCAAGGAAGTAGGAATAAGGATATTGTTAGGGCGAATTCAAACATTAGCATCAAAGTATGACAGGAGCATTGAGCCTATGCTATCCTACTCTGAAGGGCATCATTTACGTGTATTTGTAAAAATTACAAATGCAAGACCAATTACTCTAAAATGGCTTAATCAGGATATGCAGGTCTTAGATGAAGAAGATTCGGAATCTGCTGGACCAATATGGATGGAAAAAATTATAGATTCAGAATTGGTTCCAGAAAATTGTGAGGGGCAATTAGGTAAATTTTTTGATACACTAAGAAAAGAAGCAGAGGGGCCGCCTGGTTTGTTTGATATAAATGATATAGCTAGGGCAGCTCAAATAGGACAAACTCCTAAAAAATTAAAAATAGTAGAATGCTTAGAAAAAGAAGGTTTTTTTGCAAGCGTTAGTATTTTTTCACCAATTGGCATTAAAACAAATGCGCCTCATGAGATAAGGATAAGGGCAATTGAAAATGCCCAATCTTTATAATGACCCTTTTTGTCCGACAAACCTATGGAAGTTACAGTAGTAAACAAAACTAAAAACGAATTAGAGTTTGAGATTCATGGTGCAAGTGAAACATTACTTGGACCTCTTATGAACCACACCCTTGCAAATTCAAACGTTGAGTATGCTTCTTACTACATGGGCCACATAGTGTTAGATAATCCTAAATTTTATGTTCGTACAAAAAAAGGTACGCCTAAAGCTTCAGTTTTGAAAGCAGTCGAAAAAATAATCGCAGACATAAAAGTCACTGCTAAAGCGATTTCAAAGTGAATGAGTTTAGTTAGTCAACATATAGTTGGCTCAGAGTCTTTTTTTTCTAAGACGTCAGGTATAGGAGGAAAGCTCAGGAAAAAATCAGAAGATTTTAACGTTGAAGAAGTAGTTTCTATTCCTGGCAGGTCTCATTGGATATGGATGCAAGACATTCCTACAGGAAAGCACCAAATAGTAAAAATTAAAGCTAAGAATTGGGACACTCATGTTTTAGTAAAAGAATTATCTCGTAAGCTGAATATAGGTCAGAAATCAATTGGCTTTGCAGGAACTAAGGACAAGAGAGCAATAACCACTCAGCATTTCTCATTAAAAACTTCAATTGAAAAGTTGTCTTCCGTAGATTTAGAAAATATAGAATTGGAGTTTCTCCACAGCTCAGTAAAGCCAATTCGTTTAGGTAACTTGGTCGGAAATAAATTTAAGATCAGAGTTACAAATTCATCTAACAGAGATCATATTGCAGATATTTTTTCAGAGTTAGATGGATTTTTTCCTAATTATTTTGGGGTCCAGCGGTTTGGAACAGTAAGACCTATAACTCACATAGTAGGCGAAAAGATTGTGCAAGGAGATTATGAAGGAGCTGTTCTTGATTATCTTACTCTTGGTTCGCCCAATTTTGCAGGGCATGGGGGACGGGAATATTTACTAGAAACTAGAGATTTCGCAAAATCACTTGATAAGTTTCCACCTCATATGTTATTTGAAAGGCAATTATTAGGCCATTTATCTAGGAATAAAGGAGATTATGCTGGAGCCATTCTTCAACTTCCTGAGAGTTTATCTAAGATGCTTGTTCACGGTTATCAAAGTTTAATTTTCAATAAAGTTCTTGATATGCGAATTAAGGAAGGAATGGACGCTTGTCTACCTCAAATTGGCGACTTTGTTATGCCTGCTGACGGGTATGGTGGGCCAGATCAAAGAGTCACTATTGAAGTTACAGAAAGAAATCAACCAAAATTATCGAAAAGATGCCGTGAGGGGAAAGCTTGGGTTGCTGGATTATTGCCTGGTGTTAATAGTAAATTTTCAAAAGGACGGCAAGGAGAATTGGAAAAAGAGGTAATGGATGATTTAGGAGTTAAGTTTGGAGACTTTATAATTGATGAAATTCATGAATTGTCATCGTATGGAATGTACAGGCCGTTATTCCAAAAATATAATGACATTGAGGTAGATTATAATTCTGGAGATCCCATTTTCAGTTTCTGGCTACACAAGGGTACTTATGCAACATCATTTCTTAGAGAAATTATGAAATCATTGGATGTGACAGTTTATTGAGCGAAGTCAAGTGTGTTATCTTTGACTGCGACGGCACTTTAGTAGATAGTGAACCTTTGACTAACAAAGTTATAGCTGAAATGGCAGGTGAGCTTGGAATAAAAATGACTTGGGAGGAAGCAACTAAGTTATGGGGAGGTAAGACAATAGACGCAGTTGTCTATGGGATGAAAGAGATGTCAGGAAGTGATTTGCCTAATGACTGGGTTCCTAGGTTAGTGCAAAAGGTTTCTGAGGCTTACAAGTATGACTTGGTACCCATGGATGGAATATCTGAAGTTTTGGAATCTCTTGAATTAGCGAAATGCGTGGCATCAAATGGGAGGCCAGGTCATGTAGAGAATTCGTTGAAATTAACCGGTCTTTACAAATATTTTGAAGGTAGAGTTTACACAGCTTCTGAGGTCGCAAATCCGAAACCTGATCCTGCACTTTTCTTATACGCAGCTAAGAAAATGGGTTTTTCAAAAGATCAATGCGTAGTTATCGAAGACAGTATTACAGGCGTTACAGCTTCAGTTAGGGCAGGAATACGAGTATTAGGTTTAGTAAAAATGAGTTCAAAAGAGGAGTTAATTGAAGCGGGGGCCGAACCTTTTACAAACATGCGTGAACTACCTAAATTATTAGGTTTGTAATGAAATCAAGTATAAAATTATCTTCTATCTTAGTAGTGGGCCTATTGCTTGGAGCTCTTCTAAATCAAATGTTGTACGATGCAGATTTAGATGGAATTCCTAATGCTGAAGATGCCTTTCCTAGAGATTCTAGTGAATGGAATGATAATGATTCAGATGGAATAGGCGATAATTCGGATATTGATGACGACAATGATGGTTTCAATGATTCAGAGGATTTTTTTCCCTTTGATCCTCTTGAAAATGCAGACAATGATTTAGACGGTATAGGAGATAATTTAGATTCTGACGATGATAATGATGGTTTCAACGATTCAGAGGATTTAGATCCATACAATGATCTAGCATTGAAATTTACTTTTAAGAGCGTTGAGTTAATTGATAAGCAAAATAACCGGCAAACCGCTCCGGTTATTTTTTTCTTATATCAGGATGGTGAACAATTGAAGCGTTTTGATAATGAAGGAAATCCATGGCATGTTCCTTGGCAAGAAAGTTTTAACCTAACTGCTGAATTTGAATTTAATATTCCAGACAACCAAATATTGCATGAGTTTAGAGTTGTTGCTTATTTTTTGAAATTTCGTAGTTCTGAAGAATTGGATATTAGTAGTTCGAATTCAAGCTACAGTGAAACAATTACTTTTGACTTAGAAAGAAAGGCTTGGATTAACTTAAATGGCACTTTAGATGGAAGCTTGGATGATTCAAATGATCTAGATGACGCATCCCTAACCTTGAAAATAGATGTTTTTAATTTTGGTTACCTAAAATCTTTCAAATGGACATTTCAGATGGTAGAGTACCAATTTAGTTATACTTTTGATCAGACTAGTTATTCTTATTACGTTAGTCAACCACACGAGATAAAAGATTACAGAGATTATCTCAATTTTGTTACGACTGATGACCCTGAATTGATCGAAATAGCAGGTATATTGTATAACATGTCTTCTGAAGAAAATTTTTCACCTTTGAATAAAATTAACTTTTTTATAAGTTTTTCCCAGTCGTTAAAATATTCTGAAGACAACTTAACTGCTGGTGTCGGTGAATACCCAAGATATCCCATAGAAACTTTAGTTGATCAAACAGGAGATTGTGAAGATACTTCAGCACTCTTAATTTCATTAGTTGAAATTTTAAAATATAATGCCTCCATAATATTAATACCCGAAGCATGGGATGGGTATGGACACGCAGCAGTAGGCATTGACGTTGCTGGGGCGGAAGGAGTGCATTATGTACTTAATGAAGGTGAATCAAATGAAATTAGCTATTATTACGCAGAAACCACGGCGCCGGGTTGGAGGTTAGGTGAAATGCCAGATTTAGATTCCAGTAGTGCATATATTTATGAGGTTAAATGAGCGATTCAGAAGTTGATCAGGAATACTTAGTGAAAGTAGACGATGAAGTCTACGGGCCAATTTCTGAAAAAAGATTGGTAGATGATTTGGGCAAAGGTACATTATCAAAGGAGGCAAGATTTTGGGATGGTGAAGATTGGTTGCCCGTTGGTTTTTTGTTAGAGAATAATCTTTGGAATGAGGATGATTGGGGTGAACCAAAAGAAGTAGTTACAGAAGGTCCTCCACTTCCAGCCAGTTTAGCTTGGAAAGATGTAAATGTTAAGGGCAGATGGCTAATGATTTATGGCGATCATCTAGTAGTTGAAGGTGGAGGATTTCGTAAAGAAGAGCTAGCTTCCATTTTAACGGGAGAGCCACGCGAAGGTGGAATCCCTCTAGTTAAAATATTAAATGTAAGCATAACTGCATTTAATGAATACTCGAAGATAGAGATTAGTAGTTTTCATAAAATGTATGAGGTATACACTCTAGTGTGTAATTTAAGTAACGCTGACACAGAGGCCTTGGTTAAAGAATTGAAAAATTCAGAAGTTAGAATTAGCCTTTCCTAAAAGTGAGGTTCTATCTTTTGCATGACTGCATCTTTTGGCATCGCTCCAACTAATCTGTCTACTAGTTGTCCATTTTTGAAAATCATCATTGTTGGTATAGACATAATGCCATGGGCTGATGAAGTATTCGGATTTTCATCCGTATTCATTTTCGCAATAACAATATTTTGATTTTCAGAGGCTATTTCTTCCAGAACGGGACCTAAAGCCTTGCAAGGGCCACACCAAGGCGCCCAAAAGTCAACTAGTACGAGTTCATTATCGCTAATAGTTTTTTCAAAATCGGTGTCAGTTACTTGAATTGTACTCATTTTTTTTCCTGTAATAAAATAAAATAATACTTATTACAATTTTCTTATGAGGGGCCTAGTTATAGCCTTTTTGATACTATTTCCTATTTTTAGGCCCACCTAAACTTTATTTACACCCTTATTTTAGGCTCACCTAAATTGGTGAATATAATGAAAAATTTAACCATAAACGCAATGCTCGCAGTTTTGTTTTTAGTTACAACCAGTATGACTGGTTGCTTATCTTTTGGTTCTGTAGAATTTGATGAATGTGCAGACCCAGATGACTGTTTAACTATAGCATTTGAAACAAAAGAAGACTATCAAGACAAAGATGAAAATCCTCAGAGATTAGCCGATGAAATAGGAAAATTGTTAGGTAAGGATGTAGAGATTTATACAGTTCAGGGGGCAGCTTCAACAGTTGAAGCTTTAAGATTTGGCCACGCCGATATTGGCTTTCTGGATGGTGGAGCTGCATGGCTAGCTTGGCAAAACCATGGTCTTCAAGTACTAGCATCTGAGCAGAAAGGAGACGGCCGTGCATACTATGAGGCTGTAGCTGTAGTCCACAAGGATTCAGATATGGCTCAAGCAGATTTAGACGATGATCCAGATACAGATCCGTTTGCACTTATGAAGGGTAAAACATCTTGCCATACTGCAGCGCTTGGAAGTGCAGGAATGCTATTGCCAATGGGGTTCTTGATTGCTAACGGGTATGTCGAAATAGTTGGAGATCCAGATGATATTGATTCTCTAAGAAACACAGTTACAAATCACTTTTCGGAGGACTCAAGTATTCCTAAGAGTGGAATTTATTACAAATATCAAGGTTCTTTGCGCTGTATGGCTGAAGGAAAAGGAGACATTGCTTTTGTCAAGGATTTAACATTACCAACTTATTGTCCAGATGACGACCCTCAAAGCTGGTGTTTTGAAGGAGAGTTTAAGTCAAACTCAGACTATCACACTTTGTCAACAAATTTCGGTAGAGCTCCAGGTCACCCAATTATGTACAATCCAGAATATATGACAGAGGATGAGGTGGTAGCACTTCAGGATGCTATATTTGCTATGAATCAAAGCGACAGTGGAAGACAGATAATTGTAGATGTTTTAACAACTCCAGGTATCAGTGTAACAAATACAACTAATCATTTGGGTACGTATGGAGTCGCAATAGGAGGAGTTCCTGGAATTAATGCATATTTCAATGCTGCATATTCTACCGATCCTGAAAGAAGCGAATCTAATATGATGATGTACGCAGCAATTGCCCTAGTTGGTGTAGCTGCAGCAGGAATAGTCTACTGGCGTAGAAGTAATTCTGCATAGTAGCAACTGCTTGCGTTCCAAAGCATTTCTATTAGCCCTTTTCATCTCTGTGTTTAGTCTTACCGGCTGCTTGCAGTCTGATGAGGGTTCTGGGTTTTCTTGGCCTGAAAAAAAAGATAGTAACTGCGAATTAGTTTCGTCTGTGAATTCTTCCTGTGTAATCTACATGGAAGATTTCAAAACACCTATAGTTTCAGTAGTTAATAGCATCGAAAATGCTTTGTGGATTGCAGATTTAAACGGTGAAATCCGTTCGTGGGATGGGACTAACGAGTACTTGCTTGGTAATCTCAGCAGTAAAGTTTCAGCATGTCACCCTGAGCAGGGATTACTTGGTATGGCTCTTTCTGACAATTATGAAAATGACAAAAAGTTACTATTGTCTTATGTTGAGTATCAAAATTGTGGTGGTCAATCAGCTTCACCTTTAGTTCTAGCTGATGTTTCTGTTGAAAACGGAAGTTTAAATATTTCAACTCTTAGAGTTTTACATGAAATTGTGCAGCCATACAGAAATCATAACGCTGGACATTTACTTTCTGCTGGAAATGGGTATTATTTATGGGGCGTTGGTGATGGTGGGGGATCAAATGATCCTGACAATAATGGCCAAAATGAATCCTCCCCGCTATCTTCAATCCATTATTTCAAATACGACGGTACCAGCATTAGCCCAGTTATGTTTAACTCAGATGGCTCAAGCACTTACATTCTTCACAAAGGATTGAGAAATCCTTGGAAATTTGATATTGACGAAAATGGAGGATTATGGATAGCAGATGTTGGGCAAAATTGTTTCGAAGAAGTTAACTATATTCAAAGTTGGAACACATCTTCGAATTTTGGTTGGTCTCTCCGTGAGGGAAGTCACTCCTTTTCTCCCAATTCAGATTGTTCTTCATCTAGTTCAGCCACTCCAAAAGGTATAACTGATCCGGTTATAGAATATGACCATGTAGAAGGCAATTGTTCAATAACAGGAGGTTTTTGGATGAATGATTCCTTCCCTGTGGGTGAAGGATACCTATATGGAGATTTTTGCACAGGTTCTGTTTGGATAGTCCAAAATAAAAATAACTGGACAGCTAACTTTTTGTTTGATACCGACCTTCAGATAGTAGGATTTGGAAAAGGACTTAATGGTGAACTGTTAATTTTTCATTGGAGCGGTAGTGTCTTCGAAATAGTTTTTGAAGAGGTAAACCGTGAGTAGTAGAAAAGTGGGTTATCTTGCAGGAGTCTTTGACTTTTGTCATAAGGGTCACGTTAGCATAATCGCCCGTTCCTTAGAATTATGCGATAAATTAGTGGTTGCTGTAGTTTCAGATAGATATGCACGTAAGTACAAAAAACAAGAAATAGCCCACAATGAAAACGAAAGGCTTAACATGTTACAACAGTTAAACATGGATTTAACGTTAGTGATAGTTGATAACAATGAGCATGAGCCTTTCTTCAACGAATTTAAGATCACACATTTATTTCATGGAACCGATTGGGAAAAAGATCCATATATTGATTTTATGGGACGAGAGGCCATTCAAAAAAATGGAATTGAAGTTGTGATGCTCCCTCACACAAAGGGAATTAGTAGTACGTCACTACGTAACTTACAAATAGAGCGTAAAACTTAACAAAAATAAGAGGAAACCAAATGAAAGTAGGCATATTCTATGGATCGAGCACGGGTAATACTGAGACTGCAGCTGAGTTAATCTCAGAGCATTTTAGTGAGCATGACTGTACAGTTCAAGACGTCAGTTCGATTGAACCTGACGATTTACTTGGATATGATTTTTTAATACTGGGAATTTCTACTTGGTACGTTGGGGAAGCACAAGATGACTGGATAGATCTCTTGGAAGACATGGATGGAATGGACTTTGATGGCGTAAAATTTGCTATTTTTGGTCAAGGCGATCAATTAGGTTATCCTGATACTTTCCAAGATGGAATGGGTATGGTATATGAAAAAATGATTGCCGGCGGAGGTGTAGCATTAGGTTTTACATCAACAGAGGGATATGATTACGATGAGTCCAAAGGAGAAATAGACGGGCAGTGGTGCGGTCTTTCATTGGATGAGGATAATCAGGGCGAAATGACCGACGAAAGAATAGAAAGCTGGTGTAAAGAACTTCATAACCAGCTTTAAATGAAGAATATTTTATTCGATTTATTTCAACTTATTCTTAAAATTTTAGATAGACTCTTTCCTAAAACGGAGAATACTATAATATTCCCTCTATATTCTTTTAATGATTATAAAGACAATAGACGTTTTCTTTTTGATTCATTATCAAAGTTTCAAGAAATTGATTGTGTTATATTGTTCTTTAGAAAACAAGATGTTACAAGTTCAAGGCACGTAAATTTTTATAGTTTTAAGGGATTAGTTTACTGGCTCCGGTCAAGATACATAGTGATAGATCATGGTACAAGCGATATACCTTTTTCAGATTCATTAGATTACAATCGAAGAAAAATAATTAATGTTTGGCACGGAATTTCCTTAAAGAATTTAGGTTACAGAATCAAGGATAAAAACGTACTCGCAATTAAATCAGAGTTTGAAAAATACAGTTCAATGATTTGTAGCTCAAGATTGGACTTTTTAGCAATGCAATCGTGCTTTAGAAAATCCAAAAAAGAAATGTGGTTGACAGGCTTACCAAGAAATGACTTGTTGCTTCTCAATGATTCTCAAATTCCGAATGATTTGAAAAGTGGTTTAAACTGGATTGAAAATAAGTTGAATCAAAGGAAAATGGTTCTTTACATGCCCACATGGCGAGACGACGCATTTTATAATCCAAAGTTTGATGAACATGAAATTACTAAATTGCAATTATTACTCAAATCTGAGGATGCAGTATTGGGGGTTAAAATCCATCCTAATGCACCTCCGATAGATTTTGGTTCTATGCCCATATTAAATCTTTCCGACTGCCCCTGTCCTGAGGTAGGCTTATTTCTTAGAAAGGCAGATGTTCTTGTTACAGATTATTCTAGCGTCTGGGTAGACTTTTTATTATTAGATCGCCAAATTGTAAATTATTGTCCAGATATCTCCAATTATAAGGAAACTAGGGGATTCTTGTATGACTATGATTTGGTTTTTCCAGGCAAAATTAATGTAACTTTCGAATCATTTTTGAAAGATCTGAAGATTTCATTATCAACTTCAATTAGTTCTAAGCAGATTCGTATTAAGCATTTATTTCATGCTTTCCTAGATGGAAAAAATTCTGAAAGAGTTTCTCGAAAAATATTATCAATTTTATGAATTTAGAAAACTGCTATTTGCCAACCCTTATCAATAACTTGATTAATTCTTTTAGGTGCAGAGGATGTAGTAAACTTGTATTCACCCATTGTAGGAGTTAAGCCTCTTTCGTTTAATGATGCTCCGCAAAGAAATACAGGACTTCCTAGTTCACTTACTACGCCAAGTGAAATTTGGATTTCTTTTCGGTAGTCTTCATTTCCATCCACTAACCATTCAACTCCCTCTCCTTGTAATAGTAAAGCTATATTCCTTCCATCGCCAGCTTGATATTCGGCGAGCCTTAATGCTTCAGCAGCTCGTTTATAATCTTTAACTCCGCTAATAATAACATATAGAATGCCTTTAGAAGCCATTAGTTTTGAATAATAATTTTAGCCGCAGTTTCTCTATCTAGGGAGAAATTTCCCTCATCTGTTTCTACATTGTAAATTTTTCCATCAGCTTTCTTCAACATTAATGAATTGCCAGGTTGAATTCCTTTTTGCCTTAATATTGTAGATAATTCATTATCTTCAAATACTAATTTAACAGTGCCAGTATTTCCTTCATCAAAATTGCTTAACGGTAGATATTTGTGTTTAGTATCGTCTTCGATATTAATTTTGTGGCAAAATAATTCAGATTCTTTCTGTGGGTCTATGCCCAGAAAGGTAGTTAGTTTGTGTTCAACATCTCTTGTTAAGACGTGTTCCATCCTACATGCAACTTCAGCTGCTTCATCACCGTCAACTCCAAGTATTTCAGTCATAAAACGTTCTAGTATATTGAATCTATGCTCTATTACATCAGCTACGTGCTGGCCTTGTTTTGTCAAATGTACACCGTGATAAGCCTCATAGTCCACGAGTCCTAAATCTCCTAGGCGTTGAATCATTTCTGTGACTGTCGCAGGTTTTAATTCGGTCTTAGCTGCTAAGTCAGATGTCCTTACTCTTTTTTCATCTGCAGCCAACTGATTTATATTTTTAATCATCATTTCTGCACTTTCAGATAATGCATCCATTCCGGCCATCTTAGCCTACCCGAATTGACGTATAAAAAGCATACTTTTTTAATTTAGGGAATCCTAAATTATAAATAGTATCCGTTTCTGTAATAATAATATTTTAGGTAGTTACATGAAGAACATATCTGTTTTTAATTTTTTAACCGCGCTTATTCTATTGTTAGCTAGCTCTACCTCATATACAGCCTCATCAGAAGAGAATGGTCAGTTATACAATATTTCAGGCAATGTTTTTACTTTTAATGGTGATAAAGCAGGTAACACATTTGTTAAATTGATCCCAAGGGATTCAGTTCAAACTGGCAATACTGGAATGTATGAAATCACAGATGTAAGTTCAGGAGAGCATACCATTCGGGCATATTTTTTAGATAATGGCCACACAACATCTTATCGCAAGGTATTCATCGAAGAGGACATGGTTTTAGATTGGTATGAAGGTCACAACTGGATAACTGTTGAGATGTTTGATTCCAATGGTTCCTATTTGGAGGACAGTTCCGCATCCACAGTTAGACTTATTGAAACTAACCAAAGTAAAAGTCCAGTAAACGGCAGGTTAGAGTTTGGTCCTTTTGAGATTGGTCAGTATTATACAATGAGGGCATATTATGGTGAAATAGATCATAGCACCCAGTTTGTTCATTTTAGAATGGAGGGATCAACTCCTAACGATTTCGATTTCAGGCACGGAATGAACAGTAAATATGGCTACATCACTTCTAGTGATGGTGCTGCTATGTCTGGTATCACTGTAAGTAATGGAACATTTGAAACACAGACCAATAGTGATGGATTCTTCATAATTAACGGTTTGGAAGTTGGTTCAACACAGCAATTTACTTTTAAAAGCGGCAGCATAGAGGTAGCACCTGAGCAGACAGTAAATATATCTTCAGGATCTGGATGGATGAACATATCAGCACCCGAAAAAATTAGGTACCCAGACCCTCCGACTTTTATTACAGAAACCCAAAGCATTCCTCTTTCTATGTTGCCTATTGAGATTAACTGGGTTGGTGGATCCAATACTTTGTTCTACACTTTAAATTCTAATGGAGAAGACGTATACGAGGGTTTCTCCAAAAGTTTTATTTTTGATTCAGACGAATCCGGTATTTTTGAATTTCAAATTGGCGCTACGAATATTAATGGGACTACAAATAGTACGCAAAAGTTACTAATTCTAGTTTTACCAGAACAATCATCAGACGATTCATGGAAGCCAGGTATGAGTTGGGACTATAGTATTCAATATACTCCCACTTCGGTTTCTCCTGATCCTGACGGAGTTCATAGTGCAAGGTTTACGGTTTTAGGTAAAGAAAGCGTTATTGATGCTTACGGTAACGAAAAAGATACATTCCTTCTTAGAAAGAATGATGATTACTATATGGATAAAGAAAAGTCCTACAGGTGGATTGATACTCAGAATTTACTTCCAATTAAAACTTATTGGGAAGACGATCCTTCTTCTTCCTCCTATTTTACACAAGGAACGATGGGTTGGAATTTCACTGACGGTAACGGACAATCTACAAGTATTTTTGACATATCTTCGGACAGTATTAGTTTGCATTTCAACCGAACAAACATCATTGGAGTTCCTGGCCATCCTAACGGATACGATGACACTACTAACACAGTAATCATTACTGAGGATGTAATGGTAAGTACTCCAGCTGGTGAATTTTTAACAACACACATATCTATAGTGGATGACAAAGATGGTATTGTCTCATGGGAGTTGTGGTACAATGATACGGTTAAGAATTGGGTTAAAAGGATAGACAGACTGCCGGGCTCTCACGCTGAAAAAGTTGAGTTTACGCTATCAGGTTATGATTTACCTCTGACACCCATATTTATCACGGAAGATGGAATTAGTTTAGACACTAATGACTACACTGTTGAATGGTCTCCATTTCAAGGTGCGATTAGCTACAGACTAACACAAAATGGCGAGTTAGTTTACAATGGTAATGGTACTAATTTTAGTTTTGAAAATCAAAATGACGGACAATATACTTACGAGCTTTACGCAGTTCTTCCCTCTGAAGCCTCATTGAAAAGCGATTCAATTAACATGACAATTTCTTTTATTCCCCCAGTACCAACCATTACAACAGCTTCTCAAACTATTGACTCTGGTATTGTTTTAAACTTGACATGGGAATATTTCGAAAATGTTCGTTGGTACTCAGTCATAGTTGAGAACGTTGACGGTCAAAAAACTGAAATTTACAACGGAACCAATAATTTTACAGGTGTTAAGAATTTAGAAGAAGGTCAAAATAGAGTTCGAGTTCAAGCGCTTCTTTCAAATGGTTTGCTGTCAGGTTTTTCAGATTCAATTTTTATCGTTGTTGAAAGCAAAGCAGAAGAGGCATCTATGCTTTCAATAATTAATGTTGTAGCTACGATTGCAATTGTATCAATAGTTGGGAGGAAAAAGAGGTCGCGATGATATCCTCAGACAAAAGTCTTGTTATTTTCCAAGCTCTTTTGCTTATATTTTGTTCAGCAGGAGTTTGGTATTACACCAGTAATTCAGACGACCAATCAACACAAGGTGTAATTCAAGTTACGGATTCTAACGGAGTCACTCATACTTTTGACAAATCTCCCACGCGTATTGCAATAACAAATACTTACGCAGCAACTGTTATGCGCATGCTAGACGTTAACCTTTCTGTGGTAGTTGGCGTCTCAGGAGATTTTCAGGAGGAAAAGTTGTGGCCTGAGTTTGTTAATACGCCCATCATTCAGAATTCAGCACATTCAGAAATAGACTTTGAATCTTTATTGGATACTCGGCCAGAAATCTATTTAGTATTTGCAACCAACGGAATGGTCGATACTAATGCGATTAGGGAAAAATTAGAGCCAATTGGAATCAAAGTACTTGCTCTTGATTTCTATAAGTACGATTCGCTCCACGAGGAATTCCTAGTTATTGCAGAATTATTTGGAAAGCAGTCTGAGGCAGAAGAATTATTTGAAGAATTTTCTGACATAGAAGCTGTGGTTTCAAACAGAATATCATCCTTAAATGAAACTGAAATGCCAACTGTTGTAATGGAGCATCACGCATCCTTGACAAGAGATCCAGTCGTTTTGACAGGTACTTCGCAATGGACAGATTTAATTGAGAGAGCCGGCGGAGTTAATGTTTTCAAAGATTTACCAGGTCATACAACTCATGTTGATATGGAAGCAATTTTAGATGCCAATCCAGATTTAATAATGTTCGACGGAATTACGTTTGATATTGGGTTTAATAGTTTCGACGAGAGCGATAGCTGTGAAACCCACATGCAGTTTATAGCAGATAGGCCTGGCTTCGATAAAATGGATGCAGTAAGTAACAACCGAATGATTATAATGTCAGGTGAGTTTGCCGGGCCTATGATGATTCATGGTCTTCCGACACTAGCCAAATTGCTTCACCCTACTCTATTTGAAGATTTAGATGCAGAATTGTACTTGAAGGAATACTTTACAGATTATCATAATATTGACAAAGTGGGAAAATTTGTTTGTAATTCAGTAGGGAGTTAGGTACATGGATTCAGTGTCTCTAAAGCACATTGAAAATTCTAAATTACAAATACTTTCTATGTCTGTTTTATGTATTATTACATTTTTTACAGCAATTTTTGCATTAGGTCTCGGTTCATCTATTAATCTAGACTTTTTTAGTACAATGAAGATAGTGTTTGGTTTTGATTCTAGCGATGATATGCAATCAGCTATAATCTGGGAGCTTAGGTTTCCAAGGATTTTAATGGCTATAATTGGAGGCGCAGCTCTCGCAATAGCAGGGTCGTTGATGCAAGGGTGCCTCGGTAACCCTTTGGTTTCGCCTTTAACACTCGGAGTAGCATCAGGTGCAGCCCTAGGTGCAGCGTTGGCAATTGTTCTCGGTTTTTCGATTATTTCAAATTCAGATTTGGCGATTGTTGCAAACGCCTTTCTTTTTTCTCTAATTGTCGTTGGTGTAATAATACAGCTTGGTAATTTTAGATCAGTCTCTGCTGAATCCTACATTTTAGTCGGAATTGCTATAACTTTCATAGCAGGCGCAATAGTATCAACAATGCAATATTTTGCTACAGATGCGCAACTTTCTCAGTTAGCCCACTGGTCGTTCGGCAGTCTCTCTCGCCCTACTTTGGAAAATACACTGTGGATAACAGTTGCACTTGTAGGATTACTTCCGTCAGCTTTAAAGAAGGCCTGGGATTTAAATTCACTTGCACTAGGTGGTGACGATTTTGCAATATCAACAGGCGTTAACCCAGTTAAAACGAGGAAAGAAATTCTTGTGCTATCTGCACTTATGACTTCCATAGTCATAGCTTTTACAGGCTTGATAGGCTTTGTTGGCTTAGCAGCACCTCATATGGGCCGTTTAATTGTTGGTAATGATTATCGTAAGTTAATTCCTTGCTCAGCTATTTTTGGATCTTTATTAATGCTCGTTGCTGATACCATAGGAAGAACTCTTTTTGCTCCAATTGTTATGCCTGTAGGAATTATGTTATCGGTTATAGGGGGTCCATTTTTCATGTACTTACTCCTAAGGCATAGAGGGGCAGGCCATTGAGTAATATTCTAACCGTTAAGGATTTAAATTTTAGCTGGGGTTCAACTAGTGTCATAAAGAATATTAGTCTATCTGTTAAACCTAATAGCCTGGTTTCAATTCTGGGAATAAATGGGGCTGGAAAGACTACACTTTTGAAATGCCTGAATCGTATCTTAAGTCCTAGCGCTGGTGAAATCAAAGTTTTATCAAAAAAAGTATCTGACCTTGAGTTACCTGAGGTTGCAAAACTTATATCCTACGTACCTCAGACGGTTATGTCTAGCTTTGCTATGGATGTTTTTGATGTCGTTTTACTAGGCAGAAGGCCCCATATTAATTGGTCGATTTCACAGAATGATAGAGATAAAGTCAGCGAAACCTTACGTTTTCTAGACTTTGAAGATTTTGCCTTTCGTAGATTCAATGAACTGTCCGGAGGTGAAAGACAGAAGGCAATTATTGCCAAAGCTATAGCCCAAGATTCCTCCATTTTACTATTGGATGAGCCAACAAGCGATTTAGATCTTAAAAATCAAGTAGAGGTGATGAAGAAAATTAAGGAACTAGTATCCAGCAATGACCTAACTAAATCGGCGCTAATGGCCACTCATGATATGAATATTGCGGCTAGGTTTTCTGATCATATTCTTTTATTGGATAAAGGCGAAATAAAAAGTGAAGGATCTCCCGAAGAAGTTCTGACAGTACAAAATATAGCCGATGTCTTCGGTGTTGAATGCGAAATTTTTCCACGTACAGATAAAGACCCGCTACGAATTTTTATAAGAGACTCCATTGTAAGTGAAAATAGCGAGAACTAAACATGTCCAAAAACGAAAAAGATATTCCTAGGCATTTGCCGCCTAAAGGGTCTAAAACACAAGATCAAGAGCTACTTTACGATCCAAATGTGAGAACTCCTTCCCATGCTGAGCAAGCACGTACTTTAGTCTCAAAAATGGCAACTGCGACGCTTTGTACGATGTCCATTGAGCCAACTGGCTATCCGTATGGCTCGTTTGTTACATACGCATTAAACAAGGGTAATCCCATTTTTTTAATCAGCGGTCTCGCAGAACATACAAAAAATCTTGAGGAAGACAGTAAATCTTCATTACTAGTCGCGGAAGCCGGAGAGGGAAATCCACTAGCTCTAGGCAGAGTAACCTTAATGGGCGATTGCAAAAGACTAGGCGAAGGCGATAGAAAAAGTGTTAGAGAGATATTTCTATCAAAAAATCCAGACTCCAAGTTCTACATAGATTTTAAGGATTTCTTCTTTTACCAACTCGAAGTTTCTGAAATAAGATACATAGGCGGCTTTGGTCGAATGTCTTGGGTAACAGATGAGCAGTGGTTCCAAGCAGAACCAGACCCGATGATTCCTTATGCCAATGATATAATTGAGCACATGAATGACGATCATGCAGACTCTATGGTTCTTTACTGCAAAGCAATGAGTAAGGCCACAGACACTTCCTCTGCAGTTATGACTCAAATTGACAGATATGGTTTTGAGATGTCAGCCAATACTTCTGAAGGCCCTAGACCGATTAGATTAGCCTTCAATAATGAAGTATCAAATGCTGATGAAGCGAGAAAAGAGTTAGTTTATTTAGTCAAAAAAGCCAGAAAATTATTGAAATAAAAAAGTTTAGGTTAACCTAAATTTTATATAGTCAATTGTTTAGGCTAACCTAAATTAGGGTAACCTAAAAATACAAAAAGGTGAAAAATGGAACTAAAAAATAGTGCTATGTTTTTGGCAATGCTGGTCGTAATCTCAGCTTTTACAGGCTGTGTTGATGACGACGAAGACACAACAACATCAGATCCTGGTGAAGACGGCGGTTATGAATATGCAACAAATGTAGATTCTCACAGATTGCTAGTGGACGATGTTTGTGATATTAAAGCTCTCGTGGAGGAGTTTAAATGGTCTGAAATAGAAACTATCTACAAAGATGGAGTTCATTCAGACAAAGGAAGTTCAATGAGAACTCTACAAGGGTTTGCTTCAGCTGAAGGAAAAAAACATCCTTATGATGATTATTACAATGAGACTGGTTCAATTGACAAATTTATAATGTCAGCCATTGAAGGAACAGGTATTTTCGCTAACGCATCTGACTCTGTTAGAGAGCAAGCAATTGAGAAAGGCATTCAAAATGTTTTAATGACTGCTTACGTCATACACGAATTAAATACTGCGATTGATAAGGAAACAGCAGGTACTGCAAACGCAGTTCACAACTGGGATGAAGGCTGGGCTTTCTTCCACGGTGCATCTCCTGGTTGCGGGCCTTATGCAACCGGCGGAAAGAGAGCAGGTAACTTCGGCACAGATAACCCAAGTTTAGCCATTCTTGAAGAAATGAAAGCAGGTAGAGATTTATTGAATAATGATGGTATAACGACAGAGCAAGATAACGTCGACGCAATCGTTAAGAATTTAGTCATCACTTATTCACAAGCAGCTATCAGATATGCTAGCAAAATGACATCAGATGAGACTCTAGCAGCCGCTCAAACTCATCAAGCAGAAGGTATGGCTTTCTGGATGGTTATTGAACCTCTAGTAGCAACATACACCTCCGGATGTTACAACATGGATACTCACCAAGCTTCGTATGCTGATGCAGCCACCTGTGCAGCTAAAGAAGATGGAAATTATACTTGGATTCCAAACTGGGGTGCTAATGACATCAATTCCAAAGTATATGATTTGTCCATGGATCTAGAGCAGGCAAGAACTGATGAATTTGACTTTAAGGCTAATGTCGAGAAGCATCTTCAACCTGTTTGGGATCACTTCGGAATAACTTCAACAGATATTGGAACACTCCAATAAGTTTGAAGAAAGATTGTGCTAGTCCTTTCTTGACGCTGCGTCCAAGCACATGAGAGGACAATCACATGCTCATACGAAGAGCACACACCAACAACAGCCCTATGATGTATTAAGTCAGTGCGTGAGTTTGCGGAGGGCTAATTGTTGGTTTAATTATTTAGGTGAAACTAAATTTATAAGCAGCAACATTTAATGATAGCAAGTATGGCAGGGCAAATTTATGCAGATAACTTGAAGATAGGCTATTCTGCAAACACAGTTCTGGCTAAAATATCTAATTTTAATTTAGAATCGGGAGAAGTGGCATCAATAATTGGCAAGTCCGGAATTGGTAAGACTACTTTTTTGAAAACTATTGCCAACCTAGTCAAGCCTTTAGGGGGAGATATAACAGTCTTTGGCAAACTTCCTGAGCGAGTTAGAGGAAGAATAGGATACATTCCTCAGAAGCTAGGTTTACTGAAACACGATACTGTTTACGGGAATGTATTGCAGGGAGCGATTTGTCATGAGTCAGTGTGGCGTTCAGTATTTGGATTTCATGAAGCTAAAGTAATCGATAAGGTAAACGAAACAATAGAAATAATGAATTTGAGGGATAAAATTCACGAGCCGGTTAAAAGGTTATCAGGTGGGCAACAAAGACGTGTGGCAATTGCTAGAACTATCGCCCAAAACCCCAAGATAATTCTCGCTGATGAATTTTTGAGTGAGTTAGATGATGAAACAGCTAACGATGTCTGGAAAGTGATGCTTGATTATGTTAAATCCAATTCGATTACATTACTTATAGTTGAGCATAATTTAGACAGAGCTAGTCAAGCTCAAAGGTGCTTTAAAATGATAAATGCATCTGACTCGTCCTACGCAATTTTGGAGGAGATTTGATTTGAGTAACTGGCGGAGTGATTTTATTTCTTTTATCCAACAAAGGAAATCTTTCCTGTTCGGGATCTTTATACTAATTTTCACATCTTTAGTATTTGTAGATTTAGTGGGAGGCAAATGGGCTTCTTTAGAAAATAGTTTAGTAAATTTGTCTACATTTTTCCATAAGTCTCTTTGGCCTCCTGACTGGAGGGTAATAGAGGCTAGGGATTATCCTGTTTGCCGAAGCAGCATAGAGATAACCTGTTCAACTGCATACATTGGCGTGGCTGAGACGTTGAAGATGGCATTTGTGGCAACCGTTTTAGGTTTTCTTCTCAGTCTTCCCTTAGCAGTACTTTCATCAAGGAATTTGTACAGCGATAGAATTGCGATTCCTACTAGGATGCTTCTAGCAGCAATTAGAACAATTCCCAGTCTGATATGGGCTATTTTATTCGTGATTATGGTAGGTTTAGGTCCTGTTCCAGGTGTTTTAGCAATGACTTTCTACACAATAGGTTACATAGGTAAATTACAATATGAGGCAATAGAAGGACTTTCTAGTTCTCCTCTAGATGCTGCAAGAGCCATGGGCCTTGGTAATATTGAAATTGTAGAAAGAGTAGTCATTCCAGAAAGTGCTAACAATCTGATTTCACAATGCCTTTTCATGTTTGAATATAACGTTCGCCAAGGTTCAATTGTTGGGATAGTTGGTGCAGGGGGATTAGGTACTGAGCTCTTCTTCTACTATGATGCTCAGATGTATCAAAGAGTAATGTCTTTACTAATAATTTTATTTTGTGTAGTAGTTACAATTGATTTACTTTCCATTAAGGCACGCTCTTATTTTGTAGAAGACAGCAATTTCAAGAGGCCATATATTTTTGGTAATATTTTCAAAGAAAAGTGATTACATATTATTAGCAGCATTTGCCGATTGTGGACTTATGAAAACATCGCTGGGATCAACTTCTACATATGGAATAGTCATTATTGAATAGCTCGGCAGTATATGTATTGGGCAAGCATTACCACATAATGGTGCTAGATAGTCTTCACCAGACTCGGTCATAATTAATCTAATTCCATGTCCAGGAGGAATTATTGCATCAATTCCTTGAAATTCCATTTTCATGATTTGCCTATCATTGGGGAGCACAGTTTGCGGCTCTGATCCGCCTGCGTGGTATCTAATATCCATAGTTGCGTGTCCTAGTCTAACTCCTGTGGTTGAGTCTTGCATCTCAACGAATATTTGACCACCATCAAAGAAAGCTATTGAATCTAAGTGAAGTCTGACCAGCCCTGAGATGTGGACATATTCGCTCTCAGACAGGGCCGGACAGTCAAGAGTCACACTTTGTTGGGCTGCGCCACCGACAATTGCCATGCCGCTGACGAACACACCAGAAAATGGGCATTCTCCTAAAGTCATAGATATACTTTCAGAGTCTCTAGGGGGCCAAGTTTCCTCGACTCTCCATTGTCCATCATTACTTTGCACTTGAACATTCAAATCTGGTTTTGGTCCAATTCCCTTTAGATAATATTCATACCATTCAAACAAATCCTGGGCCCAATCCCACCTTGTCATATTATGAATTGCTTCAGCCCCATATCCAATTTCTTGATTATTATGTTTGGTCCATTGGTCTGGATAGTTATGTTCCCACTGGCCAATCATCCCTTTCACTTCAAAACCTGCGTCTTGATATGCATGGTACCATGGAGTTCCGTCTGGTCCGCTAAAAACTTGGTGCGGGTCAACATTCCAATCTTGCATTCCCTGAACCCAGTAAATTGATCCTTTCCAGTTTTGAAATGCTTTATCAATGTGTGATCTTTCGTCGTAATAATTTTCCATATATGGGTCAAATTCTCCAGCTCCGTAGGTAGTAGGGCCTGCAAAAAAGCCTTCTAATATGTCTGGACAAATATTGTCCAAATCATCTGCATTATAGTCAACAGTACTGGAAAAGTAATTCATGTGCATGACCTGCGATCTGGCTTCGGCACTACCGTTTTTGTACAGCAGAGGATGTAGTGCTGTTGTTCCACTTATAGGAACTATTGTCTTGAGATATTCACTGCCATATGCAGCAGCTTCCCACTGCGTAGCCCCTTCGTACGACTTACCGTAAAGTCCCACATTTCCGCTGCTCCATTCTTGGGAGCCTAACCATTCAACCGCATGGTGTATTCCTAGCCCTTCGCCTTCGCCCCTGTAATCGAAGCATCCAGTTGAAAGTTCAGTTCCGAAAACAGCCACTTGGGCAAACGCGTACCCATGAGGAACGAAATTTTCATAGATAAATTCACCCCTTCCTGCACCTACAATTCCAGTGTGCCCAGATTCATCTCCAGGCTGGCCATAAGAAAAATAAGGGCTAATTATGGCTATAACCGGAACTTTTTCACCTTCAAGAGTATTACTTGGCAACCAGTATGAAAGATGAACATCTGACTCTGAAGGGCCAGTTTCCCATACTTCACTAGTATCAACCGTAAATGTAGCTTCTTGAACGTCTAATGCGTAATAAGGTCCAGCTTCAAGCACTCTTGAAAAAGAGTGTGACATGTCCCAATCTAGTTTATGTCTTTCATTTAAATTTGGATAATAATCTGCTCTGTCTTCGTCCTCAAAGAAAGAGTCTAAGCAGCCGGTGGAAGATGAAAACATCAACAGTACTGCGCAGAGAATTACTTTATTCATATACTCGAGAAAACGGTGATATAAATTACTTATCGTTTCACAATTTTTTTTAAATAAACATCCTTGTTTATAAATTAAGCAACAATGCCTTCTAAAAATTTAGAATCTATTGAAGAAATAATAAAGGAATATAGCGTTTCAAGTAGTCCATTAAAAAGTAAAATTTATGTTTCTTTGGGCTGTATTTTCGTACTATTTGCGATAGCAGGTATTTGGATTCCGGGCTGGCCTACAGTCTCGTGGGCAGTACCTGCAGCTTTTCTTTTTTCCTTATCTAATGAAAGACTTTTCCGTTGGTCGTTGACGAATAGATATTTTGGCAAATCTATGTTTGACTACTATGCAACGGGAAAGACGTTACCAGATCATGTAAAATATATAATTGCATTTTCGATTTTTTTTATGTCATCATTTTCAGCGTATTTTGTTTGGCTTGTATCAACGAAAGGGGATGGCGTTCTCTTAGATCCTTCTTCATGGAATGGTGCAGATCCTGGATTCGGCTCGTGGACAATAATTGTTGTTGGAATTATTGGTGTCTGGTACATACTATCTCAGGTTAAGTCAAGATAATTTGTGTTAATGGTATAAACCCATTACTCATGTAACTATTATGGCAGATAGCAAAAGAAAGCATAGGCATGGCATTTATCGCCTATATGCACCAATTTACGACAGATTCATGGCACCTTCTTTTGCAGACGGTCATTCAAAAATGTATAATTCTCTTGGACTTAAGAAAGGAGATAATCTTTTGGAAGTTGGAGTTGGAACCGGAATATCCTTAACACATGTACCAAAAGATATCAAAGTAGAAGCAATAGATTATAGCGAACCGATGTTGGTAAAAGCAAGAAACAGACAAGACAGAGGTGAATTTGTTGCAGATATTAATTTTCAGCAAATGGACGCCCACGTTTTAGAGTTTGAAACTAACCAATTTGACCATTGCGTTGTTGCGCATACCTTAGCAGTGGTAGCTGAACCAGAGGTAGTTCTCAAAGAAATTGTCAGAGTTACTAAGCCATCAGGATTGATAGCAATAGTTAATCACTACAAAGATAAAAAAGGAATAATAGGTTCACTCTGGAATCCATTCAGAAAGCGTTTAGGCCTCGGAAAACATGTTGATTTCAAAGATATAATCAATAAGTGTGGGCTTGAAGTTTTAAGTGAAGAACGAGTTAATAGTTTCACAACTCATACAAAGATGATTGTTTGCAAAAATCCTTAATTGAATTTTTGTTTTATCCAGTTTAAAGTATCTCTAACAGAGTCCTCTAGAGCCATAGGATTCCATCCTAGGACATCTCTAGCTTTACTTGAGTCATAATTAGTTATCTTTCCCATGTACTCTTTCACAGTTTCAGATGAAACAGCAGGAGTGTATCCGAACCAGGATTTCGTTGTTTCATATCTAGCAAATAGTCTTACTTGCCACATGGGAGCAATTTTAGTTGGTACTTTAATTTCAGGATCAACATTTTTGATAATGTCCATCAATTCAAAACCATCTAAGCACTGTGTACAAAGAATATGTCTACCTTCAGCATTTTTACTTTCATATGCTAGAATGTGGGCCAAAGCTACATCTCTTACGTCAACATACCCAAAGGTTTGTGGAGGTAATCGAGGCAATTCATTTTTTAGTATTTTATCAAACAAGAAAGTACTGGGAGTATGTCTATGGAAATATGGGCCAATCACTGCAGTTGGGTTCATTACAACCATTTCCATATCCATTTCTTTTGAAAAATCCCACGCTCTTCTTTCAGCTTCGGTTTTAGCATAAGAGTAAGGGTGCTTAGACTTTGAATTCCAATCTTTTTCGGTTAAAGCTTTTCCGTTAGGTCCACTTCTTCCAACTGCAGCAGTACTTGATGTAAAGATTATTTTCTTTACTCCTGCATTATACGCAGCTTTCAAAACATTTATTCCTCCAATAATAGACGGGTTAATGATTTCTTCCTCTGGTTTTTTTGCCCAACTTTTGTAAACTGCAGCTACCTGAAACACACCATCAATATTTTCCATAGCAGGTTCTATTGTTTCAGGATGCATCAAATTCAGGCTTACAATGTCAACGTCAAACTGAGACAAATTTTTAGTTAATTCTTTATTCTCTTTATCCCTAACACTAGCTCTGACATTATACCCTCTTTCAACAAGTAATTTTGTTAGTACAAATCCAACATGTCCATTTGCACCAGTTACAAGAACATTTTTTCCGTTCATACTAAATAAATAATTTTTTCCTGTAATATTTTAATTCTTCAATTGATTCTATAATATCCTCCAATGCCCTGTGGTTTTCAGCTTTTGAAGGGATATTCCTATCCACATCCGGATACCATCTATTAGCTAATTCCTTGATAGAAGAAACGTCGACAACTCGGTAATGAAATCTATTTTCTAAATCGTTCATCTGGGCATCTAAAAACCGTCTATCAGTTCCAATTGAGTTACCACAAACTGGAGGTTTATTTTTGGCTTTTATATGTTTATTTATAAATTCTAAAGTTTCAATTTCGGCATCTCTTATTGTTAGTGAGCTTTTCTTAACTTCATCAATTAGCCCCGATTTGGTATGCATATCCCTAACATAGGTGTTCATTTTATTCAACTCATCATCAGTTGCGTTAATTACTAAATCAGGTCCCTTGGCAATAATATTTAGTTCAGAATCAGTTATGATTGTAGCAATTTCAATTATTTTATGAATTTGTGGATTTAGTCCTGTCATTTCTAAATCAATCCAAACTAATTCTTTTGCCATATCTCCCGATTAGAGGCCTGATAAATAGGATTTGTAGCGATAAAGTACTATAGCCCTTTCTAATGGTAAAAACGATGGCATTTTTTAATCCTGAAAAGTTTACGAATGAAGCTGTGGAAAAACTGAAGACTGAGCTATCAGATAAAGCAATTATTGCAGCATCGGGTGGTGTAGATTCTACAGTTGCAGCAGTCTTAGCTGCGAAGGCTGTCAAAGATAATCTTCTCGCAGTTTATGTCGATACTGGCTACATGCGACTCGGAGAATCTGAATATGTATCTTCAATGCTAAGTACTCTCGGAGTTAAGCACAAAGTTGTTGACGCATCAGAGAAATTTTACGCAGGGCTAAAAGGGGTAACCGATCCTGAAGAGAAAAGAAAGATTATAGGTGAATTATTCATCCGAGTTTTTGAAAAAGAAGCTGAGGATTATGGAGGTAAGTTCTTGGTCCAAGGAACTATAGCTCCAGATTGGATAGAATCTGGCGGGGGTCTAAGAGATACAATCAAATCTCACCATAATGTTGGAGGTTTACCTGAAGATATGGACATGGTTCTTTGTGAGCCTATAAGAGAATTATACAAAGATGAGGTAAGAAGTCTCGCTGAATATCTAAAAGTTTCAGTATCTCAAAGACAACCGTTTCCAGGCCCAGGTTTGGCAGTTAGAGTTATGGGAGAGGCTACTCCAGAGAGGACAGAAGTAGTCAGACAAGCATGTCATATTGCTGAAGAGGAAATAGAATTAGCAGCTAAAGACGGGCTTATGGATTTACCATGGCAATATTTTGCAGTAGTTTTACCAGTTAAGACAGTTGGAGTTCAGGGAGATGTAAGGGCATATGGAAATACAATTGCAGTAAGGGCAGTTCACAGTTATGATGCTATGACTGCAAAAGCAGCAGAAATCCCATACTCAGTTCTCAAAAAGATTTCTGAGCGAATAACTCGTGAATTAAAGTCCCAAGTTAACAGAGTTGTTTATGATATTACTGATAAGCCTCCCGGCACTATTGAATGGGAATGAAGTTTGTATTTGTTATCCGATCGTCAATATAAATTAGAAACAGAATATAAGTTCAAAAAAGGAGACCAAGCTAAGTCTGTTTTCTTTCAAAAGGTTTATGGAATAGGCATTGCACTTTTTATTTTTTTAATCATAATTTTTGTTTCAGGAGAACCTGTAGTGGCTGTGTTGATACCTTTAGCCATCCCTTCAATATATATTTACAGAGCAATATTTAGACGTAATGAAAGTTGGGGAGACCGGGGCCGCCGTGAATCTCATGAAACTGCTATTTTAGTTAAGACAAAAGATGGAAGTTACGATTATAGATTCCGCAAAGATTCCTTTATTGTTCTGTTTAATTCATCAAGTAAGTGTAAAGTGTGTAAGCAAAAATTTAAGACTGAAAGTAGTCTGGAATGTTATTTTCAAATTTGCACTCAAAATGAGAAATGCCTTGAATCCCTCGCAAAAATTAGTGGAGACACGTCTAGTAATTTTCGGTCTTAAATTATGGTGCCGGGGGCGGGGTTCGAACCCGCGGCCTTCGGATGTCCCAGGCATAGCCGGAACTATTTTTACCCTATGAGTCCGACGCTCTACCAGGCTGAGCCACCCCGGCTCCGGGAATGTTGAATCACTAGGGCTTTTAAGTTTAAGTTCGGTGATTCTTTATATCAAGCCCTTAATCATGATAAAGGATGAGTGTTACTGATTCTAGTAAAAGTCAAGCAAAAACAGGGAATTATAATCCAGTTGAGCTAGAGAAAGAAGTAGCAGACAGGTGGAAAAAAGATAAAACATTTGAGAGCAGTATAGAGAACAGACGCTCATCGAAACCATTTACCTTTCTCGAGGGTCCTCCCACTGCAAACGGTAAGCCTGGAATCCATCATGTTCTTTCTAGATTATTCAAAGATATGGTTTGTAGATGGAAGACTATGGAAGGTCATTTAGTAGAAAGAAAAGGTGGCTGGGATACTCATGGCCTACCAGTTGAGATAGAAGTTCAAAAGCAATTGAATTTAATGTCAAATGAAGAGATAGAAGCTTACGGAATGGAAGCTTTTAATCAAAAATGTAAAGAAAGTGTTTGGACCTATGAAGAGGCTTGGCGTGAAATGAGCGAGAGGATGGCTTTCTGGGTTGATATGGATAATCCGTATGTTACACTCCACGATGAATACATTGAATCAGCTTGGTGGTCTCTTAAGCAAATGCATGACAAAGATCTTCTATTTAGAGGTCATAAAGTATTACCATATTGTCCACAAACCGGAACAAGCTATTCTACACACGAAGTTTCACTTGGTTACAAAGAAGTGGCTGAGCCTGCAGTTTATGTTAAATTTAAGCTAAAAAATTCCCAAGGATCAATAGTTGCTTGGACGACGACACCTTGGACATTGCCAGGAAATGTTGGTCTCGCAGTTGGTCCAGATGTTACATATTGTAGAGTGAAAGTAACCTCAAAGCCTTCTGATGGTTGGGAGGGTAGAGGCGGCGCAGAAGTAGGTGAAGAATTAATCCTAGCTAAGGATTTGATGCCTGAAGTACTACGTCATCACGCAGAAGTCATCGATGAATTTCCAGGTAGTAAATTAGTAGGCCAATCCTATGAACCTCTTTTTCCAGGAGCAATAGATAGGGGTGATTCAGATACAGCTTGGACAGTTGTTGCAGCTGATTTTGTTACAACTACAGATGGAACAGGTATAGTTCATACGGCTGTAATGTATGGAGAGGACGACTATCAATTGGGTATGGAAGTGGGTTTTCCAGCTCAACATACTGTAGGTATGGATGGAAAATTTATCAAAGGAACCCATGAAATATTGGATGGAAATTATGTAAAGGATTGCGATTCTAAAATTATTGATTTATTAGATGCAGATAATAAGCTCTACAGAGAGCATATTTACACTCACGATTATCCGCATTGTTGGAGAACAGATCATCCATTACTGTACTATGCAATGGATAGTTGGTTTGTAAGAATGACAGCAGTTAAAGATAAAATTATCGATTACAATTCACAAGTTGAATGGGCTCCAGAATGGACAGGTACTGGTCGCGTTGGTGAATGGCTTAGAAATATTAAGGATTGGGCCATAAGTCGAGAAAGATATTGGGGAACACCGTTGCCTGTTTGGATTTGTGAATCATGTGGACATCAGCATTGTATAGGAAGCATTGATGAAATGAACACATTAAAAACAGAGGATTCACCAACTCCTAAAGAGCTTCACAGGCCGTATGTAGATGATGTAAAATTATGTTGCACAGCTGAAGGTTGCAATGGGAAAATGGTTCGTGAACCTTATGTTATGGATTGTTGGTTTGATTCAGGTTGTGCTTCATTTGCACAGTGGCATTATCCTTTTGAAAATAAAGAAAAATTTGAAAATAGTTTCCCTGTAGATTACATTTGTGAAGCTGTAGACCAAACAAGAGGTTGGTTTTATTCCTTACTCGCAGTATCTACTACAGTTTTCGATGACATATCATACAGAAGATGCTTATCCTTAGGTCACATTTTAGATAATGAAGGCAAGAAAATGAGTAAGTCTCGAGGAAACGTAGTCAATCCTTGGGATCATTTCAACAAAGAAGGTACTGATGCCATCAGATGGTATATGACTTCACAAAGCGCACCTTGGAACCCAATGAATTTTGATCCAAATGGGGTACGAGAAACTTATGCTAAAATGTTTTTAACTTTATGGAATGTCCACAAATTCCATTTAGATTATGCAATCCTCGATAATTTTGATTACAGTAAAGATTTTATTCCGGTTAGTAAAAGAAGTGCGTTAGATAGATGGATTCTATCTAGAGTTTCTTCTGTTGCTGAAAACTATCATGGCCAATATCTCACATGGGAATTCCATAAAGCTGCAAGGGAATTAGAAAATTTTGTAATTAATGATCTTTCAAATTGGTATGTTCGCCGTTCGAGAAGAAGGTTATGGGACGAGGCCGAGAGCCATGATAAAAGGGCATGTCAATTTACACTTCATGAAATTTTACTGACTGTTAGTAAACTCATGGCTCCTATAGCTCGGTTTATGCCAGATAAGCTCCAGTTTGATGTAACAGGGACTTCAGTTCATACTGCAGATTGGCCTCTTGGCTCAGACTTAGTTGATAAAAATCTGCCACCTCAAGATTTAGAATTAGAAAAGGAAATGTCGATTGTTAGAATGCTTGCTGAAACAGGTCGTAAAATTCGCGTTGAAGCAAAACGTAGGCAAAGATTGCCTTGTAAGGAAGGTTGGATTGTCGGAGGTCCTGACCTCAGAGAATTTCATTCGATTATAGCAGAAGAGTTGAATGTTGAGAATTTAACAACCGAAAATAA
>CAXHBG010000006.1:0-34060 GCA_964015055.1 uncultured Thermoplasmata archaeon | reverse complement strand
GCTAGAGTTTTCAGTGTAGGTAGAGTTTTTAGAAGAGAGGCTTTAGATTCAACTCATCTACCTGAATTTACACAAGTTGAAGGAATAATTGTAGAACCTGACGCTAATTTTGGGATGTTAATTGGAGTATTGAAAGAGTTTTACAGGAGAATGGGCTTCAATAATGTCAGAGTTCGTCCAGCTTATTTCCCGTATACTGAGCCTTCTCTGGAGGTAGAAGTTAAGTTTGGAGATAAGTGGCTTGAATTGGGTGGGGCTGGAATATTTAGACCTGAAGTAACTGCTCCATTTGGAATTGATTGTCCAGTTCTTGCATGGGGTTTAGGTTTAGAAAGACTAGCTATGTTACATTTGGAAATTAAAGATATTAGGATGTTGTATCAAAGTGACTTAAAGTGGCTGAAAGAAACTCTTTAGTCTATACTAATGCTGACTTTCTTAATTACTATGTTTTCTCCTCTTTGAATGAAAGTTACATAGCACTCACCTGGAACAAGATCTAAATCTTCTTCAACCCATTTAGGCAAATATATCCTTCTGTTTATGTCATATTTCTTCACGTCAGTTATTGGCATACTCATATTTTTACACGAAGTTGCCACTCTAAAAGGGTTTTGGACATTTAGGCTATTAAGGTGTTAGCTTTATCATCCCCATTTAGTAATGTATAATCATGAATACTATACGTATTGCAGTAACAGGAGCTGCAGGGCAAATAGGCTATAGTTTACTTCCTAGAATTGCAGCGGGAGAAATGTTTGGCTCAGATGCCAAAGTTACATTACAACTTTTGGAAATCCCACCTGCGTTAGAAGCACTAAGAGGAGTTGCGATGGAGTTAGATGATTGTGCTTTCCCTTTATTGGATGAGGTTGTCGTGACTTCTAATCCTGAAGAAGCTTTCAAAGATGCAAATCTTTGTCTTTTAGTTGGTAGTAAACCTAGAGGTCCAGGTATGGAGCGTTCAGATTTGTTGAAAGACAATGGAAAGATTTTTGTTGGACAAGGTAAGGCAATTGCTGAAAATGCCGCAGATGATTGTAGAGTAGTAGTAGTTGGAAATCCCTGTAATACAAATTGCATGATTGCAGCCTCACAATCAGATCGCTTTGATAATAGTAGATTCACAGCAATGACTAGATTAGATCAAAATAGAGCAGTATCCATGTTAGCCAAAAAAGCAGGTGTGCTTATTGAGAAAGTAAGAGGCCTTGCAATATTTGGAAACCACAGTCCCACAATGTTTCCAGATTATTCAAACACCTTAATTTCGGGCGAACCTGCGGTAAATAGTATTGGCGATGAAAACTGGCTGAAAAGCGAATACATACCAGCCGTAGGTAAGAGAGGTGCAGCAATAATTAAGGCCAGAGGACTTTCAAGCGCAGCTTCAGCAGCGAATGCCTTGATTAATCATGTTCAAAGTCTTTACACAGTAAGTGATGAAATACATTCAATTGTAGTTTGCAGTGAAGGGCAATACGGATTTGCAAAAGGGGTGTGGGCGGGTATGCCTGTACGAACAGTTTCACCAGGTACATATGAGGTAGTTGATAATTACCAGCATGATGATTTTGCAAAAAAAGCACTAGTCACTACTAATGACGAACTAGTATCTGAAAGAGATTTAGTTTCTGAGTATCTTTAATCAGGGCCGGCTTTTGAATAGTCACCAAAGCTTTCATATTTAACGAAATTATTTTTGAAAAGAGTTATTAATTCATTAGCTTTAGCATCATATGCGTCTCTATCATTCCAAGTATTCCTAGGATTTAGAATATTAGAATCAACTCCAGGCACTCTGGCAGGTACTAAAATCTTAAAGTTAGGATCAGGTATAAAATCAGTATTTTCTAATTCCCCATCTAGAATTGAAGTTAGCATCCTTCTAGTAACAGGCAAGTCAATTCTTTCTCCAGTTCCATATGCACCACCACTCCATCCGGTATTCACTAACCAAGCCTGTGCATTATGTTTCTTTAACTTTTCACCTAAAAGCTTAGCATATGTAGTAGGGTATTGCGGCATAAATGGAGCGCCGAAACAAGTTGAAAAAGTAGCTACAGGTTCAGTAATTCCACGTTCGGTACCTGCCACTTTTGCAGTATATCCACTTAAAAAATGATACATTGCCATTTCTGGAGTTAGCTTAGAAATAGGTGGTAAAACTCCAAATGCATCGCACGTGAGAAAAATTACATTACGTGGATGTCCTCCTTTTTCCGAAGGTTCTATATTTTCAATATGATTAATAGGATATGACACACGTGTATTCTCAGTTATTGTTCCATCATCAAAATCAACCACGCCGTCCTCATCAGTGATGACATTTTCAAGTAAAGCCCCAGGCTTTATTGCTTTAAAAATATCAGGTTCTTTAGATGGATTTAATTTAATAGTTTTTGCATAACATCCACCTTCAAAATTAAAAATTCCCTCATCAGACCAACCGTGCTCATCATCTCCAATTAGTCTGCGATTAGGATCTGTAGAAAGAGTAGTTTTACCTGTTCCGCTGAGTCCAAAAAATAAAGCCGAATCTTCATCTTTACCAATGTTGGCAGAGCAATGCATTGGCATTACGCCTTTAAGTGGAAGATAAAAATTTAAAGCTGAGAATATCGATTTTTTTATTTCACCTCCATACTCTGTACCTCCTATTACAGCCATTTTTTTCTTAAGATTAAGTACGATGAAAACTTTTGAGTTTAATCCTAATTCTTTCCAGTTATCAATATTTGTAGATGATGCATTAAGTATAGTAAATTCAGGTTCAAATCCTTCCAATTCATTTTTAGTAGGTCGAATGAACATATTGTGTGAGAAATGACCTTGCCATGCCATCATAGTTACAACTCTCAATGGTAACCGGTATCTTTCATCAGCCCCAGCGTATCCATCAAAAACAAATAAATCCTTTTGCTCCATTTCCTTTTTGACAGCACTTTCTAAAACTTCAAAAGATTCTTCACTTAATGGAAGATTTACGTCACCCCAATCAATTAATTTCTCAGTTTCTTTATTTTTAACAATAAATCTATCATTAGGCGATCTACCAGTGTATATTCCAGTGTTTACAATTACAGTGCCGTTTGAGGATAGTCTACCTTCTTTTCGGTTTAATTCTTCGTTTCTCCATTCATCTTGTGTAAGGTTGGATTTGACTGATGAGGGTTTTATGCCCATCAATTCTAACTGGTGAAGCATACCACTTCGCACGCGATATCGTATTTATAATTGAGGGGAGCTATTAGAGCCTCAAAATTCTTATAAAGAATGTCATTTTCACATAAAAATTGACTTTAAGTCTTATTTGGACCTTTCTAATAGCAGTTAAGTAGAAAATGGTTTGTAGCGTTAAACCTCATGTGAAAAAGACCTCATCTGGGCCGGTGGTCTAGGGGTTATGACGTCGCCCTTACAAGGCGAAGATCGGCGGTTCGATTCCGCCCCGGCCCACCATTCTCGGCGCAAGCAAAAAATGCTAGGTCAAAATTTTTTAACAGATTCTAATATTTCTAAGAGAATAGTAGATTCGGCTGAAGTGCGAGAAGGAGAAAAAGTATTAGAAATTGGACCTGGAAGAGGAGCTCTTACAGGATTATTATCATCAAAAGGAAGTTTGATTGCTATTGAGAAAGATAAATGGCTAGCCGTTGTATTAAAACAAAAATTTAAGGAAAATGTAGAGATAATTGAAGGAGATATTCTAAAGTGGGAGGTACCTCCAATAGACGTTATCGTTGCTAACTTGCCATATTCAATTTCCTCACCAATTTTGTTTAGACTATTTAATTATGAATGGTCTCGCGCAGTTTTGATGTTCCAAGAAGAGTTCGCGAATCGTTTAGTTGCAAAACCTGGTTCTAAGATTTATGGTCGGTTGTCTGTTATGGCGAATCACTTTGTATCTACGAAAAAATTATTTAAGGTTTCTAAAACAGCATTTCAACCTCAACCTAAGATTCATTCACAAGTCGTAAAATTAATTCGCAGAGAGCCAGATTATACTTTAGATGATTTTGACACATTTGAAAAAGTAGTTAAATCAATATTTACACACAGAAGGAAGAAAATACGTAATTGTATAAAGTTGACTTTTCCAAATCTCGATGTTGATAACTTAAATTATATGGATTTAAGGGCTGAGATTCTTATGCCTTCTGAAATTGCAGAGTTATCAAATTCAATCTTTCGACTCAACTTAAAATAATTTTTTTAATAATAGCATATCAGTTAAACTAGCTTTTACTTTCAAATCACCTGTCATGTATGCTTTAATTGGTGACATTTCCTTGTTAATTAAAGCAATTAAAACATCAGATGTTGCAGTTACAACCAGGTCTTTACTTGTGTCTTCAGATTCAACAAAAGGGTCCAATTGCATATCTTTCAAATTTGAAATGTAATTTTCACCATCTGAAACTGAAATACAAATACTTCTTTCCTTCCCCTCTATTATACCAGAAAATTTTGGTTCATCTTTTATTCGACGGTTAAATTCAGATACTTTTTCTTCCAATATTTTTTTTATATTACTCATTTAGTCACCGAAATCACTAAGTTTTACTACAGGTCTAATCCGTTCAATCGTTTTCCAACTTTTGCGAGTACCTGGAGGCCACCTTGAATTATAATGAAAGTAGCTCTTCAAAAACTTAATTGTTCTTTCATCAGACGGATATCCACTTCCAAAGTCTCCTATTTCTTTTTTAAGTTTTTTGATTTCTAGCTCTCTTGTTTGCTTAGCAATTATTGATGCAGCAGCTACTACAGGAATCGTACTATCTGCTTTATGCATAGAAATAACGTCTGTGTCATTAGGATTTGTCAAATTTACTTTGATTTCTCTACCAAATCTTTCTTCGTTGACATCAGCAGCATCTACATATGCTACTTTTGGATTCAGTCTACTAATTACTTTTTCAAAAGCTTTCCTATTCAATAAGTTGAGCTGATTTTTTCTTCTATATTTATCTATTTCTTCGGGTTTGATTATTTCGACTGCATATCTATAATTTTTTTTTATTAAATCAAATAATTCTCTTCTTTTCTGTATGGTTAGTAATTTTGAATCCTTGAATCCTGCATCTTCAATCTGCTTGGCATTATCTACTAAAACCGCAGCAACAACCATAGGCCCGATTACTGGACCTTTGCCTGCCTCATCAACTCCACAAATCATGTTTCAAGTACCAAATTCGCCCATTTTCTGGCCATAAAGTATATGGCTGCTTTTTCAGGGACCTCAACAACTGTTTTAGGCATTAATTTTGCGATATTGCCCATTGAAACAGGATGATTGGCAATAGATCTAATTTTAACGGGTTCATCTCCAAATGCTATAGCTTTTGTCATGGGATCAAAATCTTCTAGTTCTTTAGATGTCATAGTAGTAACTCTAAGTCCAGAACCTCCATGAAGCGAACCGGGTAAGCGTATTAGCCTATGTACGTCTCCAGTAACAGGCTCGTCTGGAAATATAGCAGCCTCTTTAACTGCAATCCGAACCAAATTTTTCTGATGTTTTTTTGCTAAATTATTAAAGATCTCTTCGTTACTATTTTTGTAATTAATATTAATTTTTTCCAGTCGTAATTCTTTTAGTTTATTAATTAAGTCTTCGCCTTGTCGCAGCCTAAGATTATCAAATATTGAGCTTATTTTTCTTGATACTATCCCACTCCATCCCTTGGAATATGAAGGTGGTAATTTTTTTACATCAAGATGTTTTCTTTCAATTCCTTTCCCCCTTATTGCAAATTCTTTGGTGTATCCTGCATCAATTAAAATATTGTCCAAATTTAATCCTTTGCCGGTCATATAATCTGATAATTCTCTTCTAGCTCCAGAAGGTAGAGATAGAACGGACGGAGTTCTAACGTGAACATGATATCCTCTTCCTCCACTAAAGGTAATTAGCATATCTTTTTCATCCAAACCAAAGTCTCCCAGTAAAACATCATGTACAAGTCTGTATGTTTGCTCACGAATGTAATCCATTAATTTTGAAAAAGTAATCTTTCCCTCTTTAACTTCTTCCATTTCGGGAAGATGATCTGCGTCTAAATCAAATATTAAATCTGCACCTTGCCATTTTTTCTCTACCATTAACTTGCTTCCAGGTTCTTCGTAATAAGCGACAGAATGGTACGAATGTGCAGGTGCAGTTTTTTTCAAATAATTATTAATTTCACTAGTTGTACTAAATTTTACATGCCTGTTCATGATACCTCCACCCCAATTTAAAAATCCCCATTCTCTAGCAGTAAACCTTGGAGGTAAAGTAATTTTTGCAGAGCCATAATATTCTCTAAATTTATGCTGTAAAAAATCTCTAGTTTTGATTGGCTCTATCTCTTGAAGTAAACTCATCTAACATAGTCCTCCCATTTTAATTTTGCACGAAATATTCCTTGGCTAAACCATCCATTCCTTAGTTTTTGAAACAAGGTATATTCCCATGGTTTTCTAGGTAATGATAGTGCGAACTCTTTCAAGAGAACATTTATCTTATTTTTATCCTCACCCTCAAGTTCAATGTATGTTACATTACCTGAACTAGGGTTCTCTTCCCAAATATCGGCCTTTATTTTTGAGTCCTCTATGATGTATCTGTATACCATTGCCGTTTTTTCATGAGCAATCACAAACGAAACTTTAGTGTAAGTTCGACTGTCAGTCAACCTCCGATATTTATATTCATTTTTGTCTAAAAGTTTTCTGAAAGAAGCGGCAGTTGTTCTTGGTTCAAAACATACAGGCAATCTTACCAATGAATTTCTCCACCGATTACAGGATATCCTAGTTCAAATTTTTCAAGTGTAAATGGATGAATCTCTCCATATTTTAACAAGGTGTTGCCGTCGCTTATTTCTATACTTCTTCCGGGTATAAAAATAGGATCTTCACATTCTCTTGGTTCTCCTTTGATTCTAAGCCTCAGTGCAATACTATCAGCAATCGTTCTAGCTTGGGAAAACGTATTCTTACTCGCTATTTGCATCCAAGCAAGCGACTGCACGTTAGTATGCATTTTTACAATTTGACCGATTTCGAAAACCTGCTGTGGTAATTCACGATGCTTATTATTTTTTAACAACTCAAGTAAATTAGGAAGAATACTTGATCGGAGTAAATGGTAATCCTCAGTTACAGGGTTTGCCACTTCAGTTTCATTATCACTTTCTCTTTGCGTATAATCATGTAGCATTTTCTTTGATGTTAGTGTAAGTGTGACAACTTCTTGAAATCCTAAACCTAGCATAATTTCTCTGCAATTACTTTCTAGCTTTCTAGATTTAAGTGACTCACCAAACAGAGTTTCCGTTGGCAATGATTCAGGAAATTCATCATAACCTATTCCTATTGAAACCTCTTCAAGTAGATCTATTGGATGTAATATGTCAGCTCTGTACGCAGGTACTTTTACAGACCATTTGTCACCTTTTAACTCAGGCTCCATACCACATTTTCTAAATGCTTTAAAAATTACAAACTGTCCGGGATCAAATCCTAACAATTTGACTAGGTAACCATTTTCAATTTCATGTACTTTAGGTTCCATTGATGGGACAATCTTATTCTCTGAAGGGAATTTTATCTCTAGCTGCTCGATTTCTCCTCCTCTTTCAACTAGGGCTGCAGCCACTATGTTTACACAAGAGTCTACGGCATTACCATCAAGTCCTGTGACATCTATTAATATGTCAGTAGTATCTTCAGTAATTGTAGTCAAAGCTCCGTTAATAATAGGAGGCATAGATGCAACTTCATCATTTGAATCTTTGATAATAGGGTATCTGTTAAATTCAGATAGAAGATGAGCATATTCAATACCTTTTGGATGTTCTTCAAGTATTTCTTGAGGGGTCATTTCATAATTTTTTTGCAAAGGAACGAATGCAGGTTCATGTGGTGAACAAGTATCGTAATTAAATGGTCCTTCCAATTTTGATAAATCATGAATTCCAATGGATACTTTCTTCCGTTTTCTACCAAGTGTTACGTGTAACTTTTCTTGAAGCTCCATTATACACCTTATTGAAATATCATCAAGAGTAACACCCCTAACAATACCTCCCGAGATGGATGGTCTAATTTCCATTACTTCTTGAGATACAAAAATTTGGGTTGTTGGAGGACTAACTTCATATTCAATTAAACCTAAATTTTGTTCAGTAAAAGCTCTTAGGGCTCTAGCAACCCCCTCAGTTGACAGAAGGTCCGGTCTATCAGGAAAAAATTCAACTATAGCTTCAGAATCATTTATTTCGTCAGGATCTGCGCCGATTTTTGGTATAATACTGGCGAAATCTGCGGCAGATAACTTATCTTTAAGCATACGATTTAAATCTTCTAGTGCTATGTTAATGACTGGCATCCTAGATTCCTATTGTGAAGGTGTTATAAGGAAATGTGTCTAAACCTTCTTCAAAACTACTTGTTACGCCTTCTTTCACGTTTTCGACGGCGCATTTTCTTCTTACGCCATTTCCAACGTTGTTTTCCGGCTTTTTTCCAGACTCGAGAACTTCTCTTCATGCTATTAGGATGTTCGCACTCGCCCACTGTATTTAAAATGCGACCTACTAAGGTTCCACAAATAAATTTCCATTTTCAACTCTTTTTCTAGTATCTTTAATTAGATTTCCAAGCTCATTATAATCTTCGGTTTTGAAAATTATACGCACTTTTTTAAGGTTGATATTATAATTACATTTAATACATTTTTTCGTTTTAAATTTCAAGTCAACTGCTGTAACAAATCTGCACTTTGGACAACATATAACTCCATACATATTGTTATATCAAAAAATTGTCGCTAATTAAATTTTGTGGGAAGTATTATTTGGACATATCTATTTGACGAATAATGGCATACCCTGAATTCCCGAATCATGACGATTTTACAGCAATAAGTAAAGTTCTTGCAGGAGAATGTCAAGGAGAAATAACAGTTAGAGGTTGGATTTATCGTACTCGTTCATCAGGAAAATTGGCATTCATAGTTATTAGAGACTCAACCGGAAGTATTCAAAGTACAGTATCTAAAAAAAATGTTACAGAGTCCTCATTTAATGATGCTCGTAAAGCACTTATTGAATCTTCAGTAATTGTTAAAGGAATTCCAGCTAAAGACGACAGGGCGCCAGGCGGATGGGAAATAAGAGCTAGTAATTTCGAAGTTGTTCACTTTGCAGAAACTTTTCCAATTACCAAAGATCAGAGCGATGAACATTTGCTGAATAACAGGCATTTATGGTTGCGCAGTCAGAGCATGGTTGCCTCTCTTAAGATTCGTTCAACTGTTTTTAAGGCATTTAGAGATTATTGGTCCGATAATAAATTCACAGAAATCCAATCACCAAGTTTTACAACATCGGCATGTGAGGGTGGTTCAACTTTATTCAATGTTTTTTACGATGATGAAAAAGAAAAAACAGGTCAAAAGTTTTATGCTCATTTAAGCCAATCTTGGCAATTATATGCGGAAGCTACAATGTTTGGCTTAGAAAATATATTTACCCTGGCCCCTTCATTCCGTGCAGAGAAATCTCGAACTCGAAGGCATTTGACTGAATTTTGGCATGCTGAAGTAGAATCTGCTTGGATGCATAATCATCAAATGATGGAATTAGAAGAAGGTATGATTATGCACATTATCGAATCAGTGTTATCATCCAACAGAAAAGAATTAGAAATGCTTGGTAGAGATATTTCAGTTCTTGAGAGCATTAAAGTCCCATTTGAAAGATTTACATATGAGGAGGTTCTTGACAAGTTAAATTCAATGGGTTTTGATTTATCGTGGGGTGATGATTTTGGTTATAAAGAAGAAAAAGCACTAACTCAAGACTTAACTTCTCCAATGTATATAACTAATTTTCCTAGAGAGAAAGGTTTCTATCATAGGCCAGATCCAAATGACCCTAAGTCCCTTGTTTGTCATGATTTATTAGCTCCAGAAGGATATGGAGAGATTATTGGCGGTGGAGAAAGAGTTTGGTCCCCAGATGAGTTAACCGAGAGAATTCGTGAAGAAGGCCTAGAACCAGAATCTTACGGCTGGTACTTAGACATTCGTAAATATGGCAGTGTTCCTCACTCCGGTTTTGGCCTGGGTATAGACAGAACTGTTAGCTGGATATGTGGTTCAGACCACATTAAGCACGTAATTCCTTTCCCCCGCACAATGCGCAGAACTACGCCTTAGTCATTTCAAATCTTTTGCTTGCTTAACCCAATTATCTCTTTTAATTCTACCTGGGAAAAATTCTATGGCTTCATTAACTTGGTCTTCAAGTTCGGGAGTCATATTTGAAATTTGTTTGTAAGTGTAAATTCCTAATGCGTTAAGCTTTTGCTCCAAGAAAGGTCCAATACCCTTTATATTTTTTAAATCGTCTCTCTCGTCTTCACTAGCTGTCCCGAGAGTTTTAAAATCAATACTTTCTTTTTTGTCCGCAATTCTAGCTAAATCATCTTCTTTGCTATTACCTTTCTTCTTTGTGGCTTTTCTTGGTTCTTCATCTTTGGAGTCAGGTATTCCATCCCCATCAATGTCACCCTTTCCGTCTTTTTCCATAGGTCCTTTAACTTTTTCATCAACAGGTCCAGCACCTCCAAATACTTCTAAAGATCGAGCGACTCTTTTCCTCACGTATGGTTTTGGATCATCCATAGAGCCAACAAGAGCGTCGCGTGCATCACTAGATCCGCCAAATCGACCTAAACCTTTAGCAGCTTGCCATCTTACGTACATGTCATCATCATTCATACATTCTATTAAGTAAGGTAAAACAGCCATTCTCCCAGTTCTTCCCAATGCATCAGTAGCTACTCTTCTTGCGTATTCATCGCCGTTTCTTAGTAAATCGTTGACGAGTGGCTCTAGACCAAGTTCACTCATGTTTTGGAATAATTCAATAGCTCCTTTGTTAATAAATGAGGTACTACTTCCAGCTTCGTCTTCGCTGTGTTCAGCTATTGTTTCCACAAGATTGTTAGAGATAGAAACTTCGCTGTGCGGTAACATTGCTTTCAAAGTCATTAATGCTTCATTACGTGTTTCAAAGCTTTCATCTCCTAAATCTTCAACAAGATTCTGAATTCTGCTTGATGAACTGCCGCCATAATTAGAATCACTTTCCATTTTAATCAATCCGTTATCCACTTACAGTATTTAATATTTAAACATCTGTATGAAGGTATATGTCCCCGCGAATCATTTCTCACAGAGGTAAGATTGATTTAAGCAGTTCTGAGAATGATTTAATAGGAATTCAAGAAGCGATTAATCTGGGAGTCGACATGGTTGAGTTTGATGTTAGAAAAACATCTGATGAAGTATTAGTATGTCATCATGATGCCAAAGTAAATGGCGTTTCAGTTTCTAATATTACATATAACTCATTAAAAAATTCTAATGAACGGTTATGTAAATTAGATGAAGTGTTGTCCTTATGCAAAGGTAAAATTGGAGTAAATCTTGAGATTAAAGAAGAAGGGTTTGAGACTAAAGCAGTTGATTTGTTGGTTGCTGATTTTAGTTACGATGATATATTTGTTACATCTTTCATACCTTCTGTTATTCGAAGTGTTAAGGCTCAAGATTCGAAAATTGTATCTGGATTATTACTAGGGGACGCTATGAGTTACCAAGTTTTCTACCGAATAGTTAAGGAAGCTATATCTATGAACGATTTTTACTATTCTAAAGCAGATTTCATATCTCCTTATTACAAAATATACGAAATGGGTTTAATGTATAATTTTCAAAAAAACGGAGTCCCAATACAACTTTGGACTGTGAATGAACTAAAGCTTTTGAAAGATTTAATAAACAGTGACATTCATTCTGTAGTAACGGATGTTCCAAGCCAGATTTTGGGAAAATAAAACTTAAGAAATGTTTGATTTAGAAGAAATAAAGGAGTACTCGCCTTTCTGTCTTTCTTGTTTAGGTCGCTCAGTAGGACTAGTCGGTTTTGGCCTTGACAATCGAGAGAGGGGGATTGAAATGATTAATATTATTGAATTGTCTGAGAATATGAATATTGTTGAAGAGATCATTTGCTCCCCAGAAGATTGTAAGATTTGTGATGGACTGATTGGAGAAATTGGCAATTTTATCGATTTGGCTTGTGAATCAATTTCAGATTATTCGGTTGAAACTTTTAAAATTGGAACTATTGTTGACAAGGACATCCTAAACTTAGAGTCTGAATTTGCAAGTATTTTTGGTGTGAATTTGTCAGAGAGTGTTAAATCTCAATTAAACAGAGAGATAGGTATAGGTGTTTTTCAAAAAAATAAGATTTTAGCAAGATTAGATAATCCCGATTCAACAATAATTATTGATACTAGGTATGATACAATTAACTTAGAAATTAAGTCTATATTTGTAGAGGGCAAATATAACAAATATGATAGAACCATACCTCAGACTTATTGGCCTTGTAGGAATTGTAAAGGAAAGGGTTGTAAAAGTTGCAATAAAACAGGTCAACTATATCCAGATTCAGTACAGTCTGTCGTAGCTGAACCATTCATGAAAGTTACGAAGGCAACTGAAAATCTTTTTCACGGGATGGGACGAGAAGACATAGATGCGGCAATGTTAGGTTCCGGTAGACCTTTTGTTCTAGAACTGCGGATGCCTAGGAACCGAGATGTTGACCTAAATGAAATGGAAGAAAAAATTAATAGAAGCAATATTAATCGTGTTCAAGTAAACAGCTTAGAGTTTGTTCCTCGTAAGAGAGTGGCCGAACTTAAGAATACTGTTTGTGATAAATCATACAGAGTAGACGTATCTATTCCTGAAGATTTAACAATAGAAAGCCTTAAGAACGGGGCGCAGACGTTGAAGGAGAAGCTTGTCAAGCAGCGGACACCAACACGTGTAGCGCACCGTAGAGCAGATTTGATACGCCCACGCCTTGTTGAATCGGTAAATATATTATCATTTGAGCGAGGAATGGTCGAGTTAGAAATCAGAGCTCAACACGGAACCTATATTCGTGAGCTTGTCAGCGGAGACATGGGGCGAACAGTTCCTAGTTTTTCCTCGCTGGTTGATGGAGCATGCAAGGTAGAGGTTTTGGATGTCCTTAACCTTCACCTTGAACATGAAGAGGAAAAAAAATGACCAAAAGATCACAAGGATTAAGGAGCGGCTCACGCCACAAACTTTCACGTTCTTTCAAAGAGAAAGGGCTTTCTCCAATTACACGCTCGTTGCAAACATTTGAATTAGGAGACACAGTCAACGTAGTTATCGATTCTTCATATCAAAAAGGGCAACCACATCACAGGTTTCATGGATTGACTGGTAAAGTGACAGGTAACCAAGGTAAGGCTTATGTGGTCTCAACACGTGTCGGGAAAATGCTCAAAGAACTGATCATAAGACCAGAGCATCTTAGGAAAGCTAAGTAGGAATACAAATGGACGTAGAAAAACAACCAGAACCAGTACCTTTAGGCGTAGCAAAAGAATTGCTGGAAAAAGAGCTAAGTATCAGAGAGAATCGTCTAAGATGTGTAGATTGTGGTCATTTTCAGGCAGTTCCTGAAGTAGAGCCCGAAGCTGAAAAATCTGAAGAAGAAGAAGAGTCTGAAGAATATTCAGGCCCAACATGTGAAAAATGTGATTCACAAAGATTAATTTTAATTGAACAAATACAATATGAGCATAAATTGGCTTTAGACCATGTCCGTCTAATTACACAGGCAACCCCAGAACAGGGAAATCAGATTATGGAAAAAGTAATTGAACTAGAACATGTTAATGATTACTATGCAGCTAAAATAGTTGATGTTTTACCTATGCACGCAGATGACGTTCGCTCCATCTTCGCTAGAGAGCGTTTCTCTCTTGGTCATGATGAAATTGATACCATTATTTCTACCGTCAAGGAGACAATGGGGGTATGATTTATGGAAGATTACGCCTACGTTCTTGATGTATTGCCAGAGGGAAGACCCGATAGTAAAAGACGATTTAGAAGAGAGCCTTTAGTTTACGGATTGGGAATCGAGGAATTCAAGATTTTTGACATGCAGCCAGTAGCTGGTGCAGCCATAAATATTGGTGATAAGTGTTACATTGGGAAAGAGACTGAAGAACGAACGCAGATAGATCACGTCAGAGCACGAGTTAATTATTCTGATTTAACTCATACAGCTCAGAGCGAACTGAGTTTTGTTTTGGATGAAATTGTAAAGGATAACGAGGAAAAGTTTATTCAATTTTACAATCATGCAGGTCCAATTTCACGTAGATATCACTCTCTAGAATTAATTCCTGGATTGGGTAAAAAAACTATGAATCTTATTGTTAGAAACAGGCCTTACAAAACTTTCAAGGAAATGGAAGAGAAAATTTCTAGTTTTCGAAACCCTGAAAAATATTTATCTCAAAGAATAGAGAATGAAATTCGAGAGACAGATCAGAAATACAGATTATTTGTCAAATAATTATACTGAATATGTATACTGAATTGCTCCAGCAATTCTAGCTCTTACGTCGGCATTACCTGAAAGTGAAATTTCTAGTGTCCAGTTTCCACTGCTACCAGCCACGGTGCCCATAATATGTTGATTAGTTCCTGGACTAAATGTTTCAAGCAAGACTTCAGTTCCTTCATGATCACGTAAGACTAGTTCTCCACTGCCTGAGCTTCCGATGTCAGCTTCTAAGTAATAGACTATGTAGTTCCAAGGACCATATCTTTCGTGTCCCTCATTTGCAAACACAGTGTCGTAAACTCCAAAGTCAGGTCCGATAAATTCTTCGTCGAAGAGATCTCCGCCTCTACAAAAGTAAGAATTTCCAGTGTATCCGCTACCGTAATTTGCTAAATTCATAATTAATTCGATCTCACCGTTTGAATTAGTATATTCAAAATTACTCAACCATCTAGCATTATTATCAAAAGTATATTTGATGAATGCTCCACTGTTTGAATTCGCACTTACTTCAGCAACAGTCTCTGTAATGTCAATAACACTTGCTTTGAAATTTTCACCATAGAGAGAAAATTCCCAACTATTATCTTGTTTTAAAGGGAAATCAGCTATCTTCTGTGGAATGTTGTTCTCATAGATTGCATAATCTGACATCTGGACTCTACCAAGTGCAGGATTATAGTTTAAGACAGCATGTCTCTTAGCATCGTCAAGGTTTCCAGCACCAATATAATAGTCTGAATCATCATCATCTACAGAGACAACCATAGTAGTTGAAAATTGTTTATCGTCTACAGTGATTGAGTATTCCCAAAAATCACCTTTTTCCCAATCTGGAGACTCTAAAGATAAGTTCTCTTTATCATTCCCAAAGAGCCCATTATCTAAGCATCCGGCACTTATTGTACTGACCATAATTAAAATTGTAATTACAGATAATGGTTGTTTCACTGTATGCTTCATAGCAAGACTCATAATTATAATTCACTATAGCCATCAAGCTTAAAATATTCTCTTGCTTCGGAAACGGTATAAAATGATCCAGTAATTAATGTCTTCTCTCTATTTACAGACTCAATTGCCTTTCTTACGCTTTCATATTGCTTGCACATAATGTTTTTCTTTTTACAAATATTTGCTATTTCTCTAGACGTGGCACTTCTTTCACTGTCCAAATTACAAGCCAAAACTACACAGTCATTTGGCAATTCACAAATAAATTTTTCAATGTCCTTGTCATTAAGCATTCCAAGGATGATTATCTGATATTTTCTATTATTACTCAAAAGAAAGTTTATGGCTTGCTGATTATGAGCTGTATCAAGTGTAAAATTCAAATAAGTTTCCTGTCTTCCAGGAATCGTATCGATAATTGGCATGATTGATAAATCTAAGCATTTTACACAGATTTTAATCCAGTCTCCAATAGCTTCAGCATGAAATATATTTTTGCATCTTGGGATGTACTTGTGGTAATTTTTTTCCCAACCAGTTATGACAATTGTCTCTTTCCTAACAATTTTGGCTTTGGTTTTTGCAATTTCATCTAAACTATTTCCTAAATATTCAGTATGGTCTAGTCCTAGAGTAGTTAATATTGCAATTTCTGCGTCAGCTACATTGACGGCGTCCCATTCACCACCTAATCCTATTTCCATAATTGCAAAATCTACTCTTTTATTTAGAAAATATTTATAAGCTAGCGCAGTTAATATCTCAAAATAAGTCATTTCAAGGTTATTTTTTTTAGCTAAATCTCTTAAATCAAATAAATTTTGTGCAAATTCTTCTTCATTTATATTTTCGTTATTTATTTTGATTCTCTCTCTAACACTATGTAAGTGCGGGGAAGTAAAACATCCAATTTTTTTTCCAGTTTGCATTAAAGTCATACTAAGATTGTGACTAGTACTTCCCTTAGCGTTTGTTCCACCAATTGATATGACTCTTAGCTTATCTTGGGGATTTCCTAGTAGCTTCATAATCTTTTGGATGCGCTCTAAGCCAGGTACAATTTTGTTTTGGTTTAAATCCTCAAGCCACTTTAGCGATTTTTTGTATAGATTAATGTTTGGCATTACTCAATAGATTCCCATTCAACGGTGTCTGGAGTTACTATACCTTGATCGTTTAAAATACCTCTAAAGTTATCAGGTGAAACCCCGGCTATTTCAGCTCCTTTGGTCAAAGTTGCCTTTCCTTTCTTATATATTTCAACTGCAGATGCATATCTTAGATGATTCTTCTTTTCTATCATGAATCTGAGTGATTCTTTTACTACATCAGATCTGCTACTGAAGTGACCAGAATCGACGAGAGCCTCTATCTGCATGACTAATATCGGAGGTAGTGAGTATGAGTTGCTCATGTAATAACTATTATCAACTATTATTAATAATTATTCACTAAGCTTTATATGCTACTTTCTGGTGAAAATATTGATACGTTATGAGCCTCAACCTAAAAAATTGGTTTGCTAATACGCTAGCGCTTGCGCTAATGTGCTTTGGATTGCTCTTGATTACAGGAGTCGCTTCAGCTGATGCTTACGATCACAAAATGACTGTAAGTCCTAGTTCCCAATTTGGCGACCCAGAAGAGCAATTACAATATACAATAACAATTGAAAATACAGGAGATAATGATGATACTTATGATATGAGTGTCACAAATTCAACCATACCAACAGGTTACACGGCATTTATTCTTCCATCTACATTGTCTGTAGAAGAGGATGAATCCGGTACCGCTACGCTCTTCATTAAGATAGCTAACAGAACAACAAATACAGCAGAGGGTGGAGATACAGCTCAAGTTAGTTTCAAATCTAAGTCACAAAATAGTGACAGCGGTGGTAAGACTAAAACTCAAACAGCCTCGTTGACAGTCAATAACGTATACGGAACAACTTTAACTCCATCAGAGGGTGAAAAGACTGTAGATCCAAATGAAAATGTTAAGTTCATGGTTAGTGTTAAAAATTCAGGAGGTAATACAGAGGATAGTGTTACGATTTCCTTTACTGCAAATGGCGTAGATTCATGGGATATAACACCTCAACCTTCAACTTTGACACTTGATATTAATGAAGTTGGTTTCTTCAATCTTTCAGTAACTCCAGATATTGAGGCTATAGCTGGATTGAAAAGTATTTCGATTGTTTCAACTTCTGAAGATGGCCAGACGGTCTCTTCAACTTCTGTCACAGTTAAGGTAAATCAACTTCCTGCACTTCAAGTGGACAAAGTTGGTTCCAGTTCTAAAGATGTAGAAGCAGGTAAGCGTGTTTACTATTCCTTCGAAGTTACAAACAAAGGTAACGCAGTAGATACATTTAATTTGGCAGTTGACACTTCTAGTTTACCTTCTGGTTGGGACGCATCACTAGATCAAGACAAGATAAGCAACCTCGGGGTTGATGATAATATTACTTTGACCGATGTTTTAGTTGTTAAAGCACCAGAAGATGCTGCTGCTGATGTTGAAACACAAATAATAGTCACCATATCTTCAGATTATAATGCATCAATTAACTCTACTTACACTTCAAGAACCACAGTTCTTCAAAATTATGAGCCAAAATTAGCAATACAGGGCGAAGACACACAATCAGCTAAACCAGAAGAGCAAGTGAATTTTACAATTAAAATCACAAATGATGGTAACGGTGAAGACGATATTTCTCTATCACTGATCGGAGGCAATGCTAGTTGGGGTCAGTTGGGAGATTCTGCTTTTACACTAGCTGCAGGAGCAAATGATACTACTACTTTGAGGGTAACACCGCCTAAAGATACCGAAGCAAAGAACGGTTATAACCTAGTTATTAGGGCAACATCCGAAGACGATTCCACGATAACTACCAGAAACATTTTTGTTAATGTGCTTCAAATTTACGAAGTTTCAGTTCAAGTGTCCGGCGACAGTTCTAAGAAAGGTGATCCAGGGGATGAATTAATCTTCGAAATGACTATTAAGAACAAAGGCAATGGAGAAGACACAGTTTCACTATCATTAGAGGGCGAAAAGGCATCATGGGCTTCAATTATCGATGAAGTTGAATTAACTAGTGGTGAAACAAAAACGGTCAATTTGACTGTAAATATTGATGATGACGCTACCGTAGGCGATAACGATATTATAGTAAATGGTACCTCGGAAGACAATCCCTTAGCATACGACACAGGAACTGTGAAAGTTTCTGTTAACAAACAATTTAAGGTTGATGTAGTGGTTTCATCTAAGAGTGGTGATCCCGGTTCAACAGTTCAGTACGACGTTAGAATCCAGAACGAAGGTACTGGTGTTGATACATTCACAGTTAACATAGATGATTATCCGACAGGTTGGTCTGTTGACCCTGTATCTTTCCAGGTTGAGGATGTCGAAGCTGGCGGCGAAAAATTAGTATCATTAAACGTTTCAATTAGGTCTGGTGAAGATAATAAGGCATTTACGATTAATTTGACTGCATCATCGGACGAAGCACAGAAAGAAAATCCTCCGAAGTATGCCAATAAAACGGTCAGTATAATCACAATTGTCAACCAAGAGTATTGGATTGATTTGTCAGTTGCTGATGCAGATCGAACAGTTGAAGCTACAGTAGGAGTTCCGGTATCTGTAAAGATAGATGTGGATAACCTAGGAACTGGCGACGATATTATTGCAATGACTAATACGCCTCCAGAGGGCTGGACAGGTGTTGATTTCAGTAATCCTTTCATTAACGTAGCAGAAAATGGTCAAGAAGAAGTAACTTTGACAATTACAGTCCCAGAAAGTACTTCGAAGGGAGATTATGAGCTAATCGTCAAAGGAGTTTCAGATTGTGACGGTTGTGAAAATGGAACCAAATCAACCGATTCTATTACTTTAACAGTTAAGGTTGATCTGAGTAGAGGCGTTCAAGTTAGTACAGATGTTACACAAATTGAAAAGTTGCCAGGTTCTACCGCAACCTTTACGATTGACGTTAAAAATACTGGAGATGGAGCAGATAATCTGATAGTCTCCATTTTAGACGATGATTTGGGATGGGCTTCATCTAACACCACATCACTCACTCTAGACAAGGATCAAACTGGTTCAGTTACTGTAAATGTAACTCTACCTGAGTATGTTTTAGACAGTCTATCCAATCAAGAGCGAACAGCATTACAAGCTAACAGTTATTCTATAACAGTGAAAGTTAAGTCTGGTGGCGATTTATCAGTTAGTGATACTGCATCACTACAAGTTGATATAGGTCAGATTTATGGTGCTAGTGTAGAGATTGTAGGTGCAACTACTATAACTTCGTATCCTTCAACTGAAACCCAAGCATCTGAACGAACTGAGAAATTCACCTTTAAGCTTACAAATACAGGAAATGGACAAGATTCAGTTAATGTTGAAACAATTGCAACAACATATCCAGATGAATGGAGTGTTGAAATATTCCAAAGTTCTTCCTGTACAAGTTCTTTCTCTGGTTCCATAGGTGCCGGTCAATCCAAGTACCTTTACTTGTGTGTAGAACCTGATCAAGATTCAGACATTGGAAATTACAGTGTTCTAACCGAGTTTTCACCAAATAATGGTATTGACCCTGCTGTTCAAGTCTCAGTAAATCTTGAAGTTGCTTCTCCGAGAAGAGAATTATCTGCAACAGCAATTGATAGTGTGAAGGAGATATACCCCGAATATGAAGGCTCTACTACACAGAACAGTGTAAAATTTAAGGTGAAATTGGATAACACAGGTTCTAATGATGATATTTTCATTCCTGAAGTTGAATCAACGCTTGAAGATGGTTGGGAAGTTAGTTTCTACCAAGATAGTTCTAAAACACAGAGCTGGCCAAATGCTGGAGTTACAATACAAGAAGGCGAGCTTGATGACCTTTGGGTATTTATTTCAGTTAACGATGAATCTGAAGTTGGAAATGAAACGGTTAAAATTTCAGTAAGAAATGAAGAAGATGACCCTAATGCACGTCAAGAAATTGATCTAACAGTTGTAATTCAAAGGCCTGAAATCGTAATTAGGCAAAGCAATATTCGAATAGAAATTGATGGAGTATTTGGTAATGCTACGCAAGTTAAAGACGGAGATACAGTAGTTGTATACGTTGATGTTGAAAATACAGGTTCAGCTGATGCAGACGATGTTAACGTTGAAATTTACTACTATCCTAAGAAATCACCAACAACCCAACAAGAAATCGATGAGTTGTTAATTGCAGGATTTGAGCTTGATGATGCTAAAAACACTTACATTTATCAGCTGTATGGTAGCAGTGGCAGATCAACTAACATCAAAGAAGGTAATTCCAAAGAGTTAGTATCAGATGATTGGCTCATTAAAGGTGGTGAATGGTACGTTGAAGCCAGGGCAGATTATGATGAGGACAATGACAACGGTGAAATTCTAGAAGAGAATGAGAATAACAACGACGCAAGATATTCCGAATTACTAAGAGTAAAGCCAGATTTACAAATAACTGCAATGCGCGTTGACAGCAAGTACGCAGGTAGCAACGCAGGAACTCCAAATGTTGACGATACTGTAACTTTTACAGTTACAATTACTAATGCAGGAGCTGCTGATGTAGATAACAGTCGTTTGTATATTACTGCAGATACAAGCAGTGAAAATGTTAGACTTAAGGACCGTACAAATCAAGAATATGTACTATTCGATTTAGATGCAGGTGAGACTCAAGAAGTACGCTTCAGGTGGAAAGCCCAGCTAGAGGAGTGGACTGCGTTTATTGCAGAAGTCAATCCAGTATGTGATGACGTAGATATTCCAGATTTTACTTGTGAATCTGAAGGAGATGGTTTCTCTGAAGAAACAGGTAGAATGTTTGATGAATTAGGTAGGTATTCAGACAATGTATGGCCAAGAACTGGAGTGTTTGAACAAAGTGAAGTTCCAGTTGAATTCTCAGTATTGCCAGATTTCAAAATTAAGAAAGTAGTTATGGATCCGACTTCACCTCAAGTTGGAGAAGAAGTTGATATAACTGTAACTCTTCAAAATATTGGTAATGCAGATTGGCAAATTTCATCTAAGCCTTTGCAAGTTAAGTTCGAAGACAGCACAGGTACTGAAATTTCACAACAAGTAAGTGAATCAATAAACAAAGATGATACGACAGAGTTAAGTTTCAGTTGGACAGTTCCGGATAAGGATAACAAAGATTTCTTAACTTTGACATGGACAATAGATGCAGGTACAGGATCTTTTGAGATACAACAATGTAACACTTGTGACCCATTGAACAGCGGAGACGGAACCGACAATGATGAATTTGTTATGGAAGACTTCGAGCTTCAGTTGCAAGCCGTTCTTGGTGAGATTGAATTTATCAATACTTTAACTGAGAGGGAATTGATCAAGGGAGTTCCTCTGTTAATGCCCGTATTAGCATTAGTTGCACTAATTGCTTTAGCAATACCTCTTGCAGTACTACGCAGAAGATCTGGTAGCTCATCCTCGTCTTCAGATTCAGAAGAAGAGTCAGATGGTGAAGAAAGTCCAGGCGAAGAACCTGTGGCAGCACCGCCATCGAAGATTAGTGTAGCAATAGTATCAACAATTGATGGAAAGACAGCAAATGTAAAAGTTCCATCTAATATGCCAGTTAACAAATTGTTGCAAAATTGTGTAGGAAAATTCCCATTACCACATGCAAACTTTGCAGTAATGTTGAACGGTGTTGCAGTTGATAACAATTTAACACTTGCAGACGCCGGATTAACTGATAAGTGTCAGGTCGATTTAGTTCCATTAGAGTAGATATCAAGCAATGCTTGACGTTTTAGTCGTAGGAGCTGGACCGAGTGGTTCCCGTACAGCCTGGAACTTTTCAAAAAAAGGGTACAGTGTTGTATTGCTTGATAGAGCCGAAATTATTGGTGAACCATGCCAATGTGCTGGCTTAGTAACACCTAGAACTTTCGAATATCTTGGATATGAACGTCCTATTCTGCAAGAGATGGATGGAGCTAGACTTTGGGGTCCAAAGGATTCGTTTTTAGATTTTCAGGCATCTGAAACTAAAGCGTTAGTAATTGATAGGCCGGATCTTGATCGTTCTATTGCAGAAAAGGCTTCAAATGCCGGAGCTGAGCTTCTTCATGGTCATACATATTTAGGTCATGAGAAGATTGACGATGGCATCAAGGCAAGCGTAAAAAATAAGGACAAAAAGTTTAGCATTGAAGCTAAGTTACTGGTTGGCGCAGACGGCCCTCTGTCTAGGGTTGCGAAAAATGCAGGAATCAGCGGAAAGAGGGAAATATTGACCGCATTTGGGGCTGATGTAAAAGGATACAAAGGCCGAGACACTCATGTAGACCTCTTCGTCGGTTCTGAATTAGCTCCCCGTTTTTTTGGTTGGGGAATACCTACAGGTCCCGATGAAGGTCGAATTGGCATAGCTACCACTTTACCACACAAGCCAAGACATTTTTTTAGAGATTATTTTTTGAAAGGAGCACCTTCAAAATTACTTGGAGGTGCTAAGATAATTAATCTAATTAGTGGTTTAATCCCTTTTGGAACTGCAAATCCAAGTTATACCGATAATGTCATTTTAACAGGTGACGCAGCAGGTATGGCAAAGCCTACTTCAGGCGGTGGAATTTATTCTGGCTTAATTTCTGCAGATGCAGCCTTTGAAGTTGCTTCAAAGGCTCTGGATTCTAATAATTTGAGTGCAACTAATTTAAGCGAATACCAATCTCTAATTTCAACTCGGATTGGAGGTGAATTAACTAAAGGCAGTTATCTCAGGAAAGCCTTTTTGAGTTTGAATGATGATCAATTAGCTGAAATAATATCGATTCTTGGTGAACCAAAGGTAAAGAAAACAATCGAGAGGACGGGAGACCTAGATTATGCTTCTTTAGCTGCCTTTTCGGTACTTAAAACTCAACCAAAATTGATTAAATTTGCCCCTCATCTTCTGAAGCCATTTATTTAATTCAGGATAAGTTTCTTCTTCTTCCAGATAAAAAATTACAGAAAGTCCTGCAAATACTACTGTGAGTATAATTAGCAAGTAAAGAGGCCATTTTGGTATGGGTTTTTTGACTCCAAAAGAAGAATCTGGAATTATACCATCAACATTTAGTGAGTTAAGATTAATATTTCCAGGATAGTCTTCAGTTAGGTTTGTAGTGGCATTAGTCCACTGTTCCATATCCCAGAAACCTCTTGACTGTAGCTTTCTATCAGTTTCATTAAATTCATAACTCATGGAAAATCTAACAAAGTAAGTTCCTTCTTTAGTATCCTCCCTAGTGTTTACATCAAATCTAAGTTGCACAGTTTGATTAACCAATAGTTGTTCAATGTTAAATTCTGCAGATTCAAGATTAGGGCTGTCTGAACAATTTTCTTCATTGTTTTTGTAGTTCCAACAATTTTCTGTGATTGTTGGTCTGTTTGCGCTGTTAATTTCAACCAAAGTTTCTGAATCATAAATGTCAGCTCTATGATATATTTCAGCATAAATATTGACATCAGTAATGTTTCCGATGTATCTATTTTGTATTTCAAGTGAAAAAATACCCCCTTCTCCAGGTTCTAGTTGTGGTGTATTAAAATTGTGAAAATTAGGTATATTGCCAGGGTGACTTGTATAATCATCAATTTCAGATTGCGCAATAGGCAACATCATTATGATGATGATAATGCCTAGGACCTTTCTCATTGTATGTCAGATAAAGCTCCCTTTAAAACGAGTTTCACTACCTAGATAGATAGAATTTATAAGGGATAGTCTTTGATATGCTATGAATTTGGGGCATATCATCGGTGTTTTTTTTATTTTTTCTCTATTTTTGGTAACGACGGAGGTTTCTTCTGAGTCACTAGAATATGATGTCTTAAAGGTAGATTTAGGGGAGGATGTTATAATTTCAAATTCAGATATATGGTTAAATGGCGACATACTTGTTGACGGCAATCTATCTATTGAAAATTCTCATGTCAATGTGAATAGATCAAATGACTTAACAATTTCTGAAATTAGAATTAATTCAACGGGAGAATTACGAATTTTGAATTCAACAATTAGTGCTTACAGTAATGACACACTTTCTTACAGCATGTTCACAATTGTTTCTGACGCAGGTTCCTTGATTATTTCTGAAACTAGTATCGATTACTCAATGGTTTGGCTTGTGGGCGGCGATGCAAGCATTGAAAATACCTCGTTGGATGGCCACAATATTGTAAACTATGGCGTATTTTCTGAAGATACAATTTTAACTATGGATAACGTTTTAATTTCGAATTATACCTTAGGTCTTCGTTCAATAGGGTCAATACCTTTACAAAACCAAGTTACTTTTTCTAATTGTTTAACATGGATGACACAAGAGTGGTGGGTGACCTTCACCGCAACTGATACTTCAACAAATTTGCCGGTTTCAGGTTTTCAAATTCGTCAATGGGATTCTGATGGTTCTATGCTAGGAACTTGGAATTGGGCAAAAGAGTATGAAATCGATTCCACAGGCCAGCGAAAAGATCATGTAGCTAATTTTTCAGCATTTGCAAATTTCGGTTTCGCTCGCGTAGATGATCAGTGGTCTCAAGTAGTAAGTTCAAACACAAATTTTAATCGCTCTTTCAATCTTGATTTATCTGGAATAGAATATAAGTCTGCAGAAGTCTATGCCTCAGGAAATCTTTGGAAGTCAGGACAAGTTGTTTCTAAATGGTCTGAGATTAATGTTTATGTTACCATAAATAACCCAACAGATTATAATTTCTCTAACTTATTTCTAGATATGGATATTAGTAATAACAAAGGTTTTGCAAGAGAAAGTATTTCACTCTCTCCAAAGGGAGAAACCATAGGCAATATTTCATGGAGGGCTTCTTTGGAAGGGCCACTATCTCTCAAAATAACTACGTTTTTGGACTTAAGTTCCTCAGGTAACCTTACTCTTTCGATGTCAAAGTTTGTTGAAATAGGAGATTCAAGCGAAGATACCACAGATTCAGGGAATATGCTTACGTTATTTGCTGTATTCATCATACTAACGATATGCTCCTATGTTATTTACAGCGGAATGGAAAATCAAGATCCAGACTCAGAGTTATCCGATGTCGACTCTGATTCCAGTGAAAAGACAAATGAAGATGATTATGAGAGAGAATTGGCAATTCCCGATGAAACTTCAGAGGAAGAGTAATCATTTGAATAGTATAATTCTAGGTATTGAGTCGACAGCCCATACAGCAGGTGTTGGAATAATTACCTCAGAAGGAAAAATATTGTCTAATCAAAGATCAATGTATATTCCCGAAGAAGGTGGTATTCACCCCCGAGAGGCTGCGAGACATCATTCAGATACTTTTCCAGTTCTTTTTGATAAAGCTTTCAAAGAAGCGAATTTGAAGCCTTCAAAGATTTCTTTAGTTTCGTATGCTCGAGGTCCCGGATTAGGTCCTTGTTTAAGGACAGGAGCAACAGCTGCAAGAGCATTTGCTTATTCGCACGATATTCCCCTTATTGGAGTTAATCACTGCGTAGCTCATTTAGAGATAGGCTTGCTTGAAGGAGCAACCGATCCTGTTTTGTTGTATTTGTCAGGAGCTAACACACAAGTGATAGCTTACGCATCTGAAAAGTACAGAGTTTTTGGGGAAACAATTGATATTGGAATTGGTAATGGTCTGGATAAATTTGCTAGAGAGGCAGGTATGGGTTTCCCAGGTGGCCCTAAGATTGAAAAGTTGGCTAAAGGGCCTAAACTTTTGGATTTACCTTATTCAGTTAAAGGAATGGATATGGCATTCTCTGGCTTAATGACTGCAGCTAAATCTAAATTAGATTCAGGACATTCAATTGAAACGGTTACTTATTCATTACAAGAAAACGCATTTGCAATGTCTTGTGAAGTTGCAGAAAGGGCATTAGCCCATACAGGAAAAACTGAGTTAGTTTTGGGAGGAGGAGTTGCTTGTAACGAAAGGCTAAGACAAATGGCAACTATAATGACTGAAGAAAGAGGCGTCAAGTGTTTTATCCCCTCAAAGGACCTGTGTGTTGATAATGGAGTAATGATAGGCTGGTTAGGTTATCAGATGGTTAAAGGAAACTATAAAATTACTGAAGAAGATAATAAAGTTCACCAAAAATATAGAACAGATATGGTTGAGGTAACTTGGAGATGATATTTAGAGGTGCGGAAGCCGTAGTTGAGAAGATTAAATGGCATGATTTTACAGCAGTGTCTAAAGTAAGGAATAAACGTTCATACAGGCACCCTGATTTAGAAAGGAAACTTGTTGTTGAGAGATTGAGAAGTGAGTCACGAGTTATTGAATATCTTTTATCAAAAGGAGTCTCAGTTCCATCTTTGTATGAAGTTAATTCTGAGAAATCTCAGATAATAATGGAGTTTATTGATGGAATGACTCTTGAAGAAGGTCTTAGAACAAACAAGTTTAGAGACTACTTAACTTCCACAGCAATTCTCATATCACAAATTCATTCTTCTGGAATAGTTCATGGAGATCCAACAACTAGTAATTTTATGATTTCAGGACAATTATATGCAATTGATTTCGGTTTATCGAGTTTTGATGACGATGCCGAATCTAGAGCTTCTGATCTTCGCGTTTTTTTAGAATCCTTAGAAGCTCATCATTCTGAAATAAAGGGAAGAGAAATATTCTTAGATGCTTACTCTGACTGGAAATCTTCCGGAGAAGTTCTTAAGGCCCTCGAAGTATTAGAGTTACGCGGACGATATAATTTGATGAGAGGGTAGGCTCACTGTAATAAATCCCCCTTACCAATTACCTACGAGGCATATCTTGAATTTAGTTAGAATTTTTGTCGCATTTGCTTTTCTTGTACTATTAGTTTCTTCATCTTTTAATGCTGAAGCTGAAAAAGACCCAGTTTGGACATGGTCCTCCTCAAGTTCAATTACTAATGTTGCCATATCTTCGGACTCAAAGAATATTTCAGCAACTTATGCACAATCAGTTTCTTTATGGAAAAATGACACCTCTTTTCCACACAATCCTTACAATACTAAGACGTTAGGTGATGGTATTAGATACATGGAAATGTCGGATGATGGTAAATATGTTTTAACCGGCGAGGAAACAAATAAACTGACATTGTGGGAAGAAGGTACAAAGGTATGGGATAAGGGAGGTTTTCTTGCAGGATTATATGGAATAGACATCTCTGCAGATGGTTCAAACATTACGGCAGTTGATCGCAGAAATGTTTATTTTTTCGACAAGAGCAGTAGCACTGAAGTTTGGAACAAGAATTTTGCAACTCAAGAAATGGCTACGGCTACTATTTCACCAGACGGTAGGTATGTTGCGGCAGGTACCTTTGACGGAAATGTTTATGTTTTTTTAACTTCCGATGAGGATAATGTGTGGTTTCATTCTGATGCGCTAGATGGTAAAATTACCGATTTAGAGTTTTCAGGTGATAGTTCACATTTGATAATTGGAACTGATTCAGGCAGAGTGCATGTATATTCTTCTTTAGGAGGCGATCCAGTTACGATGTTTCAACCTGACACAGTATCATGTGTTTCAGCTGGAGCTAATTCAAAATATTATATTTATGGGACTGAAGGAGGAATGTTAACCCTTTTTGATGGTACAATTGGGGCAGATATCTGGCAGAAAAATATAGGTGGTGATGTTAGTGACTGTGTTTTCAACGGAAAAGGAACTTATGTTTTTGCAGGTTCAGATAATAAAAAAATAGTCTTAGCTAACGTGACATCAGGGGATGAAGTCTGGCGAGTAAATGCCGTAGATGCAGTGACTGCAGTATCGGTGTCTTACCGAGGCGAAAATCTTGTCGTTGGAAGTGAATCAGGTCTATCTGTGTATTATGAGCAATTATTAGACAATCAAGCTCCAGTAGCTAACATAGATTCAATTAACCCAAGTATTGCTCTTCCTGGCGAAACAATCAATTTTACAGGATCAGCAGTAGATCTAGATGGCACAGTTTCCAATTATCATTGGTCTTCTTCAATAGATGGTAATCTTTCCTCATCAGAGACATTTACGATTTCTAACCTGACGATGGGTCTGCACATAATCACTTTTATGGCACAAGATGACGAGGGAAGATGGAGTTCTCCAGTCACTAAGGAAATAGGTGTAGGAGATTTTCCCGAAGTTTCAATATTATCAATTTCAAACTGTCCAACGTTAGACAATTGCTTGATAAGTTTAGGAGATATGATAGTAATTTCGGCTACAGCTTCATCTACAACTTCAGAAGAAATAGATATTGAAACATTTGAATGGATGTCTAACTTAGATGGTGAAGTATCAAATACTTTAAACTTGACTTCTACAGAATTAAGTCTAGGTAAGCATACAATAACCTTCAGAGCTAAAAACAGTGTTGGTTTTTGGTCCGCAAATGTTAGCGTAACCATTACAGTTAATGCAGTTCCGACAATAGTTATAGATTCAATTAACCCAAATCCTCTCATTGCCGGAGAAGAAGCTCAAATTACAGTATTGGGTTTAGATGCTGACACAGAGGATATCCTAACTTATTATTGGTATACTGAAACTGTAACCCTTTTTAATGACAATAATCAAGCATTATTTTCTTCTGAGATAACGGACCAAGGCGAACATATAGTTTCAGTTTATGTTCAAGACTCCAAGGGTGCAAAGAGTAATGTTCTTAATTTGACTATATCTATTATTTCACAGCCTTCTGTTGAATTAATTTGTGATCCAGAAATCGCTTTGAATGAGGAGGCTTTCTTCACTGCATCAGCTTTCAAGCCCCAAGGTTCAATTGTTAAATATGAGTGGGATTTTGATAGCCCAAGTAGAGTATCGCCTGATTCTGTTGATTTTATAGGTTTTAATTTTGCAACACATTCTTATAATTCGGCTCCAGACGATGAAGAAGGATATTTAGTTGTAATTAAAGTTACAGATAATGATGGACTAATTGCTACGAATTATTGTCAAATTCCTATTGTTGAGGAAGAAACTTCAGCGACTTCTGCATCAACAAAAGAAGAAGCTGGCTTAAGCTCTCAGTTGACAACCACAACGGGTCTACTTGGTATTGCAATACTTCTCATTGGTATTGGAGGGCTCGTTTTTTATTTTAACAGAGATAGCTTTGACACATACTCACCACCTATTTCTCAATCTTCTCCTAAACAGTTGTCCGATAATTCACCCCTAAATTCTGAATCTTATGATGAGGAAGCAAAAAAGCCTGCAAAAAAGAAGATCGTGCGAAAACGAGTTATTACTAAAGAAATTCCTGAAACTATGACCGTTGAATGTCCGGAATGTTCCTCACAAATTGAAATTCCTAAGATATCCGGTTCACATGCACTTAAGTGTCCAGATTGTGGTTTAGAAGGAGAAATTGACATCTAGATAGTGTCTAGTTATATTTTATAGGGTTCTTGTACTGGTCAACTTGTAGAGATGAAGCGCGTAAAGTTAATTAATGACCCAGCCGAGTTAGTAGCTCTTTTTAGAGCTGTAGATTCAGAAGTTAGAAGAAATGTATTGAGCACTTTAGCAGAGGGTTGGACAATGATTAGTGAGTTGAATGAAAAATTTGGTGATGAAGCTAATGATATAATTGTATATTATGAAAAATTTAAGTTGATTGAATCTAGATGGGAAGTGAATAAAGAAACGGGAAGGCCCGAGAAGAGTTACAGAACATTCTACAATGCTTTCCAAATTTCCACATCATTAACATTTGACGAGACGCAAGAGCTTCTTACCGTTGTTTTGATGCCAGATAAAGAGTTTGTCAAATATGAATCTAAAATTGTTGAGTTAATAGGAGAAAATGGAACATTTGCTAACGATGTCGGAAGAGACATAGATGTTAGTTCACTCACTTTGAAAGGTTTAGTTAGGCGTTCGGTAAAATTTGATTTTAAGGGGCATAACATAGTCCCATTGAAAGAGGAAGAATAGTGAACGATTTAGAGATTGATGAAACATTACCAGGTCAAGAAATTGAAGAAGATGTCAAAGAAGAAGTTATACGAAGAGAGACAGATTTATCTTCCACGGTTAAGTCATCAGGATTGTCACTGAACGATCACCCAACAGATGCCGAAAAAGCAGAATCATTAAGGGGTTGGTTGTATCTTATCGCTGGTGCAGGTTACGGAACTCTTGTTGTTTACTTAATTTTAGTTATTCGGCAAGGTATGAACATACCTTTGCTTAGTTCTGGTTCCGAAGTCTCAGATACCTCAGGCGCATTATCAACTGCAGTTCTGATTTCAGGAATGGTTTATGTAACAATATGGTTTTTTATGTCCGGAAAAAACCATTCATTTTTCACTGAAGATCCTGATAAAGCTAAATTTTACGCCGGAATAATTGGCTTAGCCTCCTTAGTAATAATAGCAATCAGTTGGGAAGAACATCAAAGAGAAATGATTATCTCAGCAATTTTAACCGCAGTTTCAACTTTGTATTATATCAGTTCGTCTGAAATGAAGGCATAATTTTTTTATTTTTTCAAGTTACAATTCTTCGTAGACACAGTTTCACTCCCATGTAAGTCATGATTGCAGTCATGGTAGTTATGTATGTCATGGAAAAAATTATATTTTCTATTCCATCCCCATATGCTAAGGTACGTGTGACTATTGCTGCATGAGTCAAAGGTAAACACATCGCAATATTTTGTGCGATTGGTGGAAATTCACTCAAAGGAAAAAAGGTTCCAGCTAAGATAAACATTGGATTTACAAACAGAAAAAAAGGTATGTTAAACCAGTCTATAGAGGGAGTATACGAAGTTAAAATGAGTCCCATTCCAGCAAACATCAGTCCAATTGGGATTGCAATAAATGGCATTAAAATGGCTCCTTTTATTGAAATCAAAGGCTGATTAACTACGTATCCAACTGACAAGATTGCAGTAGTCATTAGAATTGCATTAGTAACTGATTTCGTGGTGGCCCATAATAATTCAGCTACTAGTACATCAGATGCTGAAGCAGGAGTTGCAGCTATTGCTTGCCACGTTTTTTGGTAATACATTCTTACAAAAGCAGAATACGTAGCCTCAAAGAAAGCTCCAAACATCATAGATATTGCAAGAATTGATGGAGCTATATACTCTACATAACTAACACCTCCCATTTCGTTAATATACGCACCTACTCCAAAACCAAATCCTAAAAGGTACAGAATAGGCTCAATAAGAGGCGGCAATAGATTTGTTTTCCAAGTTCTTACCCAGACATCGGCATGTCTTCTCCATACGGCGTATACCATTTGAGGAGAAATTCCTTGAATTTCTTGCATCCTTAATCTCTAAGTTGTCTCCCTGTTAAATTTAAAAAAACGTCTTCCAGCGTAGCTCTTCGTCTAATGACGTCAGTTAGATTTTCCTCATCATTGAATTCAGATATGATATTTTCAATTTCTTTTCCATATAAGATAATTCTATCAGTAACTCGGCTGAAACTTACTTTCATTAACTTACATTTTCTTTCAATTAAGTTTAAAATTTTTTCATCTTTTCCGAATGATAATGCTACTAATTCGGCGGCATCATTTCCGATGGTTTTTTTAATTAATTCTTTTGGATTTCCTTGGATCAAAATTTTACCAGAGTCCATAATAGCTAGTTGATCGCATAATATTTCAGCTTCATCCATGTAATGCGTAGTAAGAAGAACTGTCCTTCCTTTGTTTTTAAAAATTCTAATTTGGTCCCAAACGCTATGTCTTGCTTGTGGGTCTAAACCTGTAGTTGGTTCATCTAAAATTAATAGTTCAGGCTCATTTATCATCCCTCGTGCCACTATAAGACGCCTTTTCATTCCCCCAGAAAGATTATTAATTTCCTGTTCAGCCTTATCTGTTAGTTCGACTTTTTCAAGAAGTTCTTCAGCCTTTTCTTTCGCTTTATCTAATTCTATTCCAAAATATCTGGCATAAACAAGAAGATTATATCTAACTGAAAAATCAGGATCTAAATTATCTTCTTGAGGTATGACTCCAATTTTTTTTCTAATCTCTCTACTATTGCTAATCGTGTCCATTCCTAAGACCTCCAATTTACCATTTGTAATTGGGGATGAAGCTTGAATCATCTGAATCATTGTTGTTTTTCCAGCACCATTTGGGCCGAGTAACCCAAAGCAGATTCCTTTTGGGATTTCTAAAGAAACATCGTTAACTGCACAAAATTCACCATAATTCTTGGTCAACGACTTGGCTGAGATTGCACCGTTTTTCATCTAATTGGTTAGTGACGCCACATTGGTAAAACCGAGTTGTATCCAGCAATAATGACTCCAGTCATAGATGCTACTTTTTGGCTTGTGGTTCTGAGATGCTCTGGATTTAAATCAGAAATGTTTCCTACACCCAATGAGCCTATAGCTTTCGATAATTTCATCCCAAAATCCTTTAACTCATTACTGCTGCACTTATTCTGTAAAAAGATTCCGGAAGCTCCTAATGCTAATAGTTTCAATGAACCTTTGTAATCCAATTGATTTGTCTCGGCTAGGATTGTAATTTTATCCTTATAATTTCTGGATGAAACAAGTGCAGCTTCAATTGGTAATTTATCGCCAACTAAGATTACACCATCAGCTCTAGATTTCACAATAACTCCTAAATCATTATCTACATCACCAGCATAAATTCGGACAATAATTGGTACTTTGTTTGCAGAACCTTGATTCAATAGATTAACGATTACAGACAAATCAGTTGGTCTTTTCATATCTAATCTACGATTTATGTTAGTTGCAGTTAAATCAATGATAGCTACATTTGAATTACTTATATTGTCAGTTATTTTTTCATTAATCTTCCAATTGAAATACGAAGGAGCATTACTTCCTTGCCATAAGAGTGGAATTGTAAGATTGAGAGGTTCTTCCTTTTTAGAACCAATCGTCAAAGATAGATTTACTTCATCTAATCCTGGAGTTCGAGGTCTTCTAGTAAGGCTGGCAGGAACTAAAATTATATCATCATTAAGGTTAGCATAATCCGGTTGATAGTTTTTTTCTTTTTTTATTAAATTCTTTGAGGACAGGGATTTGAAATTTAAATTTCTTGAATCAATTCCATTTTCCTTGAGTTCAAGTTTTACTTTTTTCCAGTCACTTGGAGAAATATTTTTGGTTTCAATATTTTCATTTTCGTCAAATTCTCCTGCAATGAATATCTTTCCATTTTCCATCATTTTTCCAATGTCACCCAGCACATCTCCACAAATTATGATGTCGCCTTGACTCATACATGTAGCTAAATCACCTCTTACACTACCTGAGACTAGCAAATTCCCCCCGTGCATTGAAGATCCTGCATCTCCGTCTACCGTACCTTGGACCACTATTCTTCCGTTAGACATTGAATGTCCAACTCCGTCACCGCAGTTCCCATTGATGATAATTTCACCGTCAAACATTCCATTTCCTACAAATCTTCCCGCATCTCCATTCAAAATAATCTTGCTTCCTTGATTCAATCCTCCAAAATTGTCTCCAGCTTTCCCTTCAAATACAATGTTCGTTTTAGGAGGCATATTTGTAGCAATGCAG
>CAXHBG010000005.1:0-34851 GCA_964015055.1 uncultured Thermoplasmata archaeon | reverse complement strand
AACGTGTATAATTTAGAAGTAAAACTAATAAAAATACGCTGATGAAAATAATAATAGGTAGGAAGGCGTTGTCGTAGGGATAATTTGCAGTTCCTGAATCTATTACTGGCCAACTTAAGTTACCTAGATTCAATTTTACAATGTAGGTTGGAATTTCCCAACGCTGCTCTCCAGACATCCAATCTTTATCTGGGACCAAACGCTTTGTATTAGAACCAAATCGAAGATATACGAGAGATCGTAAAATCATAGCTACTCCTAATGAGGCTATCATCATCACATCTGGGGATGATTTGCTATCTCTGAAACCCTTGAAGACTAAACGATCGATAATTATTCCTGCAATTCCTGTTAGAATAAAAGCTCCCACTACAACATATGCAAAAAGAGACCATACCAATGTATCATCTGCTGGAGCTTCGCTAATTGGGAAAAGCCAATCTGTCCACATAAAAGCAATTCCCACATACATTCCTAACATGAAAAATTCGCTCTGGGCAAAGTTACCATACCTCTGAACGCTATAGGTCAAAGTACATCCCACTGCAATTGCAAGGTATGTTGATGACCAGGTTAATGTTGAAATTCCTATTGTTCCAAGATTAAATGATAAATTAGCTACAAGTCCTTGGCCAGATAGTAAAATATTAAGTGATAAAAGTACATGTAGAATGAGTAAGAATGGAGATAAACACATCATAGCTGTGCGTGTCCTAGACGGTGGAACATTTTCAAACAATATCTTTACGAAATAAAAACCAACACAAATCATCTGAAATGTTTGGAGTAACCAAACAAAATCAGAAGGTAGATTCCCACCTAAGAGTAAGTCTACAAAATTAAGAGAACCTTTTCCGTAAGTTAAGCCTATATAGGAATCAGAAAAAAAAATAAACCCCAGTATTACTCTTTGCCTTACGATTGAAAGCGAGTTCCAGAGATTGATTAAGTCAGCTTTTATCATTTTAAACCTAATAACACGTTCCCAGTACAAAAGCCGACTTAAAAAAATTAAATCTTCACGGGAACGTGTATGACACCACAGTAGGTCCGAAGACCCACTGCAGCGCTCTTACGTTTTCCAAACTAAGTTTGGATCTTATCTATGCTGACTCGACTCCGTTCTCTGCGGTCCAGAATTTACTGCAGGTGTATGTTCCTGCCGTATCATCTCCACCGTAGGTACAGAAATCGTATCCGTTTCCACCAATATCTCCATTAGCGAGGAAATTGATTACTCCGGATGCTCCTTCGTATCCTGTTCCAACAGATTCGATACCTTCGACTATTGTGCCTTCAGCCATTGCTGCCTTTCCAATAATCATAGTTGCATCGTAAGCTGTCAAAACATATGTTTTGATACTTCCTACTTCCGTTGCGTTAGCATCGTACCTAGCCTCGAAATCTCCAAAGGTTGTACCTGCACGAGGTGCTGATACAGTGAAGTTTACTGCTGTGGCATTGTCAGTCAATTTATCGAAAAGACCGATACCAGCTGGTCCGTCACCACCGAAAACATGTCCAGTGAAACCTGCTTGAGCCAATGCTTCCAAAATTCCTGCACCATCTGTGATGTATGAGGAAAGATATACTGCATTACAGTCTGTTGCATCAGTTATATTTGCTACCATTGCATCAAAATTGGTTGTGGTTTCTTCATATCCTTGCATTCCTGCTGAACATAAGCTACCATCTGCTTCCCAAGCTGTTTTGATAGAATCTGCTAATCCAGATCCATAATCATTGGTCATGTGTAGAATAGCTAAACTTTCGTTAGTTACGCCTGCATCTGCCATCATAGCTGCTCCTGCTGGACCCTGGATAGCGTCACTTGGAACTACACGATAGAAATGTGGGTATACAGCTTCGTCACTTAGACCTGGGTTTGTACTAGCGTAGGAAATCATTGGAATTCCTGCTGCAGACAAAATAGCGTTAGCACCCATGGAAGCTCCGGAACATGCTGCACCGACTACTGCTACCACACCAGAGTCAACTAGTGTTTGTGCGGCAGGTCCTGCTACATCTCCACTGCATCCTGAATCTAATTCTATAGCTTCGAATACTGTGTTCTCACTTGCAAAGTGAGCATTTAGGTCACCGATTGCTTGATCTACACCCCATTTGAAACCGGCTGCGTCAGGCTCTAGTGGTCCTGTTATCGGATTCAAGAAACCAATCTTGATTGTAGTTGTTGTTACAACTGTTTCGTTTCCAGATCCGTCGTCTGTCGTTGTTGTTGTCGTTGTTGAGCTTTCGTCATCGTCATCCTCAACACAGCCAGTGAAAGCACCGACAACGAAGAGCATGGCAAAAACAAAAACTTGTAGTTTGTTTGTGTTCATGTCAATTTACACCTTCCCCTTCGTAGGAATGATAGTATTAAAAGCTAATTGATACAACAAATGCCGAATTTAGGGAACCCTAAAAACTATTTTATAGCCGTTACCCAGGTTCAGCCATGGAAAAATACAAGCCCGTCGACTTTTACAATGTAGACCAACATTTTAGCGAAGAGGAAAAAATGGTGAGAGAACTAGTTCGGTCATGGGTTGATGAGACGATTATTCCAAATATCGAAGAGTACAACGAAAAGGGTATTTTCCCGATAAAAATTATTAGAGACATGGGTGAAATGGGTCTCTTTGGGTGTTATTTGAATGATTACGGTGGCGCTGGACTAAGTCACACTGCATACGGTTTAATATGCCAGGAACTTGAAAGAGCCGACTCTGCTTTGAGAAGTTGCTTATCAATTCAAGGCTCTTTGTCCATACTACCTATATTTTTGTATGGTAGTGAAACCCAGAAAGAAAAATATTTACCTAGAATGATTAAGGGGGAACTGATAAGTTGTTTTGGCTTAACTGAGCCAGACCATGGTTCGGATCCGACAAATATGGCTACAAAAGCTGTAAGAAATGGAGATTCTTTTATTTTGAACGGTGCTAAAATGTGGATAACTAACGGAACTATAGCAGATATGGCTATTGTTTGGGCAAAGCTAGACGGCGAAATTAGAGGATTTATTGTTGAAAAAGATGATAATGGATTTTCTGCTCCAGAAATGAAGGGGAAACATTCCTTCAAATCTTCTGTAACAAGCGAGTTAGTATTTCAAGACTGTAAAATTCCTGTAGACAGACTTCTCCCAAACATAAAAGGAATTAAAGGACCTCTCAAATGCTTGTCTCAGGCTAGATTTGGAATCGTATGGGGTGCAATAGGATCTGCAATGTGCTGCTATGATGCTTCTGTCAAGTACGCTAAATCCAGAATTATGTTCAAAAAACCAATAGCTAGCTTTCAATTAGTCCAGAATAAATTGTCTTGGATGCTACGTGAAATTACCAAAGCCCAACTCCTAGCTTATCACCTTGGAAGAGCTGTTGATTCTGAAAGTGCTTCTCCTGAGATGATATCTCTTGGAAAAATGAATAATGTGGACATGGCTTGTAAAGTAGCTAGAACGGCTAGAGATATTCATGGCGCAAATGGAATTTTAAACGAATACCCAGTAATGAGGCACATGGCTAATTTAGAAAGTGTCTCTCTCCAAGGTACACATGATATTCACAATTTAATACTCGGGAGATGGATTACCGGGATTTCTGCCTTCGATTAGACATTAAAACAATAGAATCGACTACGCGAAGACATTAGGTATACTTATTATAGCATAATTTAATCAATTGCTATGAAGCCAAGTCTTCTTTCTGCCTTGAAGTTCATCGCACTTCAGGGTGGAACCAGACACTCAGTTCACATCTCATCTACAGCATTGGCTGAAATGCTTGACATAAGTCAACAATCTGCCTCTAGAAAGCTAATAGAACTTGAGAATTCGAATTACATAGATAGGAAGCTCGCGCAAGGTGGGCAAATTGTGGGAATAAAAAGCTCCGGTATTACTGCTCTTAAGAAAGAACTTACTGAATACCAACTAATATTTGGCAACCTTGATAAAGTTAAAATTAATGGAATTTTAGAAAAAGGTCTAGGAGAAGGCGGATACTACATTTCTAAAGAAGGATATATGAAACAATTTAAAAAAATCTTGAGTTGGACTCCATACAAAGGAACATTCAATATTCGACTAGATGAAAGTCAAGTTCCTAAAGTAGAGGCAATTAAAGCCGCGGAAGGTATTCTAATTGAAGGTTTTGAGCAAGAAGGTAGATCTTTTGGAAAAGCATGGATTTTCAAGTGTACGTTGAAAGGAAATGGAAATTTAATAGAAAAAGCTGCAATCATTGCTCCAAAAAGAACTCATTACAAAAACGTAGTTGAACTAATATCACCCCATTTTATTAGAGAAAAATTAAATGCAAACGACGGTGATTCATTTGAAGTTGATGTAGAACTATGATTCTTAAATAGAATAGCCAGATAGTTTGTCCGGACGCAGCATGGACGCATATCATAGCTACTACGGAGTAGAATGGTATTTTTTCCTCTTGGTGTGGGGATTAATAGCATTAGGCTCTCATGTATATCAAGTAGGTTTTGTAGTCAAGCTAATAAGGCTTGGGAAACATGATGATAGATTTAATTCTTGGAAACAAAGAACTAAAGAATTTTTGACTGACTGGCTTGGACAAAGAAAGGTAGTAGAAGATAAGCTCGCAGGTTACGCTCATGCATTAATCTTTTGGGGGTTTTTAATGCTTGTAAGTGACGTTATTGACTTATGTACTGGAGGCTATTTTGCAAAATTTCTGGGATTAATCTATCTTGCAAACTTGTGGAATCTGATTGTAGATATCGGCTATCTAATGGCAGGGATTGGAATTCTTTTCGCTTTATACAGAAGACTGATTGTAAGACCTGAGAAATTAAAGGATTCAAGTCTTGAAGGGGTACTGATACTATTCGCCATTTTGGGAATTGTAATTACAGCGTTCATAGTAGAGGCTATTTTCATGCTAGGAGATGAACCTCACTATAACTATTGGGAGCCAATAGGAGTTTTATTCGCCAAATTAATGCAAGATATAGAACCTGACACACTTCAAATTATTGTTGATATTAGCTATTGGTTACATATGATATTAATAGGAGGATTTTTAGTAGAAATTCCTCAAACAAAACATTCACATCTTATCGGAACTATCCCAAATGTAATGTTCCAAGACCATGAGAAAATGGGTACGATGCTTCCATTACAAGTTGATGAAGACAATGTAGCAGTAAAAACTGATGATTTAGACTTTGATAATTTAACTCTTGGAGTTAATAAATTTGAAGATTTTACATGGAGACAGTTATCTGACGGCTGGGCATGCACTGCATGTGCAAGATGCCAAGACGTTTGTCCTGCATATAATAGTGGTAAAGAATTAAACCCGATGCAAATTATAATGGATGTAAAGAATTATGGAAAAGAACATGGAAGTTTACTTTTGGCCGGTGAATCTCCAGACGAAACGATTGTTGATAGGTTCAGTCCCGAAGCTATTTGGGCATGTACTACCTGCTACGCATGTGTAAATGCTTGTCCTGTACACATAGAGCATGTACCTAAATTAACGGATACAAGACGCCACCTAGTAATGGAAGCTTCAGAATTCCCTGAAGAATTACAAAATTTATTTAACAATCTGGAAAGAAATTCAAATCCTTGGGGATTAGGTGCACATACAAGAGCTGATTGGGCCGAAGGATTAGATTTGAAAATAGGTGAACCTGCAGAATACTTATTCTATGTTGGATGCGCAGGATCATTTGATGAAAGAAACAAGAATGTTTCGAGAGCTACTGCAAAACTTCTGAAAGAAGCAGGTGTTGATTTCTCAATTATGGGCGAAATGGAAATGTGCAATGGGGATCCAGCAAGGAGAGCGGGTAATGAGTTCATGTTCCAAATGATGGCTGAAATGAATGTTGATAATATGAATTCCCTAGGAACATTGAAAGTTATTACTGCTTGTCCTCACTGTTTCCATACAATCGGAAAAGAATATGAAAAATATGGAGGTAAATACGAAGTATACCATCACTCCCAAATACTCAACGAATTAAAACAGAAAGATAAACTAAAAATTAAAGATTACGGAGATAAAGTTACATTCCATGATCCATGCTATCTTGGAAGGATTGGAGGAGAAACTGAAGCACCAAGGGAGGCTATTGGTGGCAATCTTATTGAAATGGAAAGATCAAGAGAAAAATCGTTTTGTTGCGGAGGAGGAGGTGCCCGTATCTGGATGGAAGAAGATGCTGACAAGAGAGTGAATGAAATAAGGGCAAAGGAAGCTGTAAATACCGGTGCAGACTGTGTAGCAGTAGGCTGTCCATTCTGTATGACGATGATGAGTGACGGCTTGAAAACATTAGGCGAGGAACAAAAAACTGTGAAAGATATTTCCGAGATAATGTTAGAAAATCTAGAGGAATAAAATGAACATAGCTGTATTAATCAAAATGGTACCGGATACCGAATCAAAACTAGAAGTAAATGATGGGGCACTTAATGACCAGAATTTCAAATATATGGTAAATCCATACGATGAATTTGCTGTTGAACAAGCAGTTCAATTTAAAGAGGCTGAGGGCGGTAAAGTTACACTACTAAGCTTATTTTCTGAAGATAATAGCATCGATACCGATTTGAGAAAAATGCTCGCAATTGGAGCTGATGAAATTGTGGTTCTGAGACAACAAGGATATAGAGGAGACAAACCTCTAGCAAACGCCAAGGCTTTATCTGACGCAATAAAAGAATTGAACGTCGATTTAGTTTTATGTGGTATTCAGGGAATTGACTATTACCAAGCTGCAACAGGTACTATGGTTGCACAAATGCTAGGAATGCCAAATATATCTGGTGTCACTAGCCTAGAGTATAATTCAGGAACTTTGAAAGCAAAGAGGCAAATTGAAGGCGGATTACAAACTGTTGAAACTTCAACGCCTGCAGTCATTACTTGCCAAAAAGATATGACTAAAGTTCGGTTCCCTGCACTAAAAGACATTATGATGTCAAAGAGGAAACCTTTTGAAAACAAAAATGTTGATTCGATTGATAGTAATGATGCTTTGACTTCAGAATCCAGTTTACCTCCCGCCAGAGATGGTGGAGAAATGATTGAGGGTGAGGATGCTGAGGAGAAAATCAATAAGTTGATTGAAAAGCTAAAAATGGAGGCTAAAGTAATATGAGCAATGTTTTAGTTATTGGGGAAGCTGACGGTTCTGAAATTAAAAATATTTCGCAACAGGTCGCTGCCGTAGCGGCAGGCATGGGTGAAGTTACTGGTTTAGTTATAGGAAGTGGAATCTCCGAAGCTGGAATGAAGTTATCCGTCGGTAAAATTATAATGGCCGATGATGCAAGCTTAGAAAATTATGATCCTGTAAAATATGCGTCTGTAGCAAGCCATGTAGTAAAAGAACATAACATTGAAACCGTACTTATGGGGGCAACATCAATGGGTAAGGATTTAGGGCCAAGATTGGCTGCTGAATTAGATTGCGGATATTTAGGTGATTGTTTAGAAGCCGGAAGCGAGGGTTTTGTAAGGCCAAATTTTGCTGGTAAGGTACTTGCAAAATCAAATCCAACTGGAACTATTGTAGCTACAATTCGAAATAATGCTTACCCCGCTGGAGAAGCATGGTCAGGTAGTGTAGAAAACTATTCCGGAGAAATAGCTGATTCTACACTAAACACAACCGGCGTTGAAAATGTAGGCTCAGGAACTGTTGAATTGACTGAAGCAGCAATAGTTGTGAGCGGCGGAAGAGGACTCGAGAATGCAGAAAATTATGATTCTATGATAAGACCACTCGCTGAAAGCATGGGAGCTGCGGCAGGAGCTAGTAGAGCTATTGTTGATGCTGGATGGGTGCCTCACTCGCACCAAGTGGGACAAACTGGAAAAACTGTTGCTCCTGAGTTATACCTTGCAATTGGAATATCAGGTGCAATTCAACACTTAGGAGGAATGAGTGGATCTAAATGTATCGCTGCAATAAACAAAGATCCTGACGCCCCCATATTCAAAGTAGCGGATTATGGAATTGTAGGTGATTTGTTCGAGATATTGCCTATATTGAAATCTAAATTTTAATTTTAGATACATAACATTATAAGGTACATTAGGGTAGGTGATAAGTGTCAAAAGAAGCTGAAGAAATTAAAAAATTACAACAAACTATTGATGAATTACAGACTGAACTTAAATTTCTACAAGAGACTGTTGGTGTGTTGGTTGGGGCTATGATGGAAGAGGGTGAATCTGAAGATTTCTTTGGAAATACCGAAGCTGGAAATCCACCATTCAGGCTTAATATGGGAATGTAAAAATTACCTTAAACTCTAAATAGAAAGTGCTACGGTACATCTTCGTGCTCGCGTGGTGTAGCCTGGCCTATCATCTCAGCCTGTCGAGCTGAGGACCCGGGTTCAAATCCCGGCGCGGGCGCCATTATTTTAGACCAAACGATTTAATGATGCCTACTTCTGTGGTCATGAGTTAATTATGCGCGGACAAAAGTATCAGGCATTGATTGTTGTTATTTTGTTACTTACTGCGCTACCGTATTCTCCATTTTTATCTAGAGCTGCTAGCATTGATAAAGATCCCTTAGCAGAACAGGATATTGATGGTGACGGAATACCGGATCCACCGATGAGAGATAGTGATGGTGATGGATTATCTGATGACTATGAGATCGCACTAGGGTTCGATCCCAACGATTTTGACATGGATGACGACGGAATATCTGATCTGATGGAAGAACAAATGTGGGATGACTTGAAAAATTTAGACGAGATTCCTGACAGCATGGAAGACTTGTATGATTGTGAGGGAGATTTAGATGGGGATGGAATTACAAATTGTATGGATCCTGATGCAGACGGTGATGGCTTTTCAGATCAAGAAGAAATGATGGATTCCGATGGTGACGGAATTCCAGACATGTACGAGAATATGATAGACCATCTAGATCCAAATAATCCTGATAGTGACGGTGATGGGATACCTGATAAGGAAGACCAAGATCCTCCACTCCCAGACTGGGCTGAAGAAATGTCAAATAAAAATGACTGGACACCTCAGCCTGATTCTAATGGAATGGGGGGCTTGGAAGGCTTTTACCCCCTAGCCATGCTGGCTGCGGTAAAATTTACAGTTACATGCGATACCTGTGATGATCCTACATCAAATCCCCAGTACTGGAGAACTGTCGCAAAAACAATCTACGATAATGGATATAATCCAAACACAAATACATACGATAGGAGCCAGTGGTGTCCGGCTCCTGGATGTGAGCAATACGACATAGAGACAGGCGTTGTAAATAATCCTGGTTATTGGACAACTGGCTCAAACCCTTACAGCTATGATTATTTGGTTACTCATCCTGATATTACAAGTGAACAGCATCAATACACAATTACTTGGATTATGCCAGTTCAAGGATACTTATCCACATCGTTGTACACCAACAATGTCTTCATAGGAAATAGTGTCACAATGGACAGTTCTTTTAATTTAAAGGTTGACGGATACGCCCAAACCTACACTTTTACTATGACTGAATATAACATTCCTGAAAGTGTAAAACGGGCTGCAAACGCTCCAAATAATTTTCCGTCACAATTTACAGAAGTACCGCAATTCCCTATCAGAGATGGACCAAATAATGACGTCTATGATCTAGCTGCTTCTATTACTGAAGGAAGAGAAACTGATTACGAAAAAGCCGAAGCTATAATGTATTATCTAAGAAGCAATTATTTCTACAACATTAATGGCACTTTAACCCCAGATGGTGAGGATTTCGTAGATTTTTTCCTTTTCGGAAATGAAGGTAATGACGGAAAGTGTACTAATTTCGCATCTGCTTTCACTATACTATCAAGAATTAGCGGAATCCCTACAAGATATGTTGAGGGTAATGGCCCTGGTGAGGTTATTACTCCTCAAGCATGGCAAGACAGTGGATACGGAGAAAGTACGGGATATCAAATTCAAGAAGATACTAGAATAGTTACAATGCTGAATGGGCATGCATATGCAGAAGTTTTGTTTGATGAAATAGGATGGCTTACTTTTGAACCAACATCGTCGACTACTTGCCCAACTTGTGATGCTAACGGAGGTACAACAACAGGAGACGATGACTCCGTGGTTGGAAATGGAACTCAGCCCGGAACTGATTATGTGATTAGCGATGCGGACGATGATGGATTAAGTGATGAATATGAGATTGGGATTGGGACTGACCCAAATAACCCCGACAGTGACTTCGACACACTACCCGATGGAGCCGAAACAAATACTGGTATTTATGTGAACACCGAAAATACAGGTACCGATCCTCTTTCTGCAGATACAGATGGAGATGGACTTGAAGACGACGATGAGATATTGTGCCGATTATTCTCAGATTATGGAAAGTTTTGTTCGCACCCTTTAGATTCAGATTCTGATAATGATGGAATAAGTGACGGAAATGAATATATTATTGGAACAAATCCAATAGACCATGACAGTGACAATGACGGTTTGACTGACGGATTAGAACTAGGAGTCACAGGTGATATATTTGATGAAGAATACAACTCCGTTTCATGTAATACAAAAGATGGAAATAACCCGCTTACAGGATGTTTTGAAACTTGGCAGCCTGATGAAGATGATTTATCTACAACAAATCCAAAAGAAGCAGATAGTGACAGCGATGGCATTGATGATGGTGATGAAGACGCAAATAAAAACGGTAAACTAGATGAAGGCGAAACTGCTGCAGATTTGTTTGATACTGACGAAGGCGGTAGAAGTGATTTCGAAGAAATTTTTACAGATTCTACAGACCCACGAAATCCCGATGATGATATTGGAGATAGTGATGGCGACGGACTGTTCGACCATAGAGAGGAAGAACTCGGAACTGATCCTGATTTAGCTGATACTGATGGCGATGGAATAAATGATGGTGATGAAGTTACTATTTATTTTACTGATCCTCTAGCTGAAGATACGGACAGTGATGGTTTAACGGATTTCAGAGAAATAACTGGAATTGGCTTCTGTAACTGGTTCTCCCCAAAAACTGGAGTTCTATGTGACTATAATGAAGACGGAGTTAGAGATGAAAATGATGCCACTGACCCTCTAGTAGGGGACACTGATGGAGGAGGCACTCTCGATGGATGGGAAGTCGATTTAGATAGTACAAATCCACTAAATAACGATACTGATGATATTCCTGCAGATGAGAGAGATACTGATGGTGACGGCTTAACTGACCTTGAAGAAAATACAATCTATAATACCGATATGAACGACAATGATACTGATGATGATGGGCTTTTAGATGGTGATGAAGTGAATAATCATGGGACAAATCCTGACAGAAAAGATACTGATGGGGATGGATTAAGTGATTATGATGAAATAATTACGCACTTAACAAATCCTTTACTCATAGACTCTGATGACGATGGGCTTCAAGATAGTGAGGAAATTAATGATTATGAATCAAATCCTAACGTAGTAGATAGTGATGGGGATGGCTTAACAGATGGAGAAGAGGTTCAGGATTACGATTCCAATCCAATCTTGACTGATACAGACGGTGATGGATTAACTGACGGCAGTGAAGTCAACAATTATGGCACTGAACCTGGAAACAATGACACTGACGATGACGGAGTTGAAGACGGTGATGAAATTAATGATTATTTCACAAACGCTACTAATAGCGATAGTGATAATGATGGAATAAATGACGGTGAAGAATTATTTACATATGGAACTAACCCAAATAGTAACGATACAGATACTGATGGACTGCTAGATTTATGGGAACTGGAAGGTATTTTTCCAAATTGTACATGGGAAAACCCAACTACGGGAATTGTTTGTGACTTTAATGGAGATGGACTAGTTGACGAAAATGATGGTACCAGTCCTTTATCTGCTGATAGCGACGGAGGTGCCGTAGGCGACGGTGTAGAAATTTATGTAGATGAAAGTAACCCTCTTGATACTGACGACGATGATACCAGTGACCTAGATCAAGACGGTGATGGACTAACTGATGGGCAAGAATTTGTCCTAGGAACTGATGAACTAAATCCTGATACCGATGGAGATGGATTGGAAGATGGGCACGAAGTCAATAATCTAACTAGTAATCCCTTGAGCAATGATAGTGATGGGGATGGTCTCGAGGATGGTGATGAAGTGAACGTTTACTTTTCAAATCTTACTCTTGAGGATAGTGATGGTGATGGACTTAATGACGGAATTGAAGTAAATTCATATGATACAAGTCCTACTAACAATGATACAGATGGCGATGGATTAAATGACGGAGAAGAAGTCAATAATTACCTAACTAATCCTACATTAGAGGATACTGATGGAGATGGACTTAGTGATGGCGAAGAAATAAACGAATATCTAACTGAACCTCTAAATGTCGATAGTGACGGGGACGGGTTGAGTGATGGAGATGAAGTAGACATTCACGGTTCGAATCCTAACGTTCAGGATACTGATGGTGATGGGTTAGATGACGGAGAGGAAGTTAATGATTACAATTCTGACCCAACCTCATTAGACTCAGACGACGATGGTTTAGGGGACGGAATTGAAGTTAACAATTATGGTACCGAACCTGGAAATAACGATACTGATGGTGATGGATTAGAAGACGGCGATGAAATTGGAATAGGGGCAAATCCAAATGATACTGATAGCGACGATGATGGGTTAAACGATGGCAACGAAGTTCACATTTTTGGATCTGATCCTTTAGACAAGGATACTGATGGAGATGGACTCGAAGACTACAACGAAACTGCTGTACACAATACAAGCCCTACTAGTACTGATACAGACGGTGATGAGCTCAATGATTTTGTAGAAATTAACACTTATACGACTAATCCTACAAACGACGATACTGATGATGATGGACTTGCTGACGGTGAAGAAATAAATGAATATTCTACTGAACCAAAAGACCCAGACAGTGACAATGATGGCCTTGATGACGGCGATGAAATTGATATTGGAACTAATCCAAATAATTGGGATACAGATGGCGGAGGTGTCGGCGATGGAGTTGAATGGGAGTCCGATGGAACCAACCCTGTCGATAATCCTAGCGATGATAATGTTGCTGCTAACGACGACGACGAAGATGGCTTAACAAATGGTGAGGAACAGGTGTATGGTACCGATAAGGATGACCCTGATTCTGACGGAGATGGATTACCTGACGGATATGAAGTTAATGTTGTTGAGTCAAATCCATTGCTAAATGATACTGACAGTGATGGTCTCGATGATATTGTGGAATGGAACTTAACAAATACACAACCTAACAATCCTGATTCTGACAGCGACGGACTTAGTGATGGAGCTGAAAATAATACTCATTCTACTAATCCAAATAATTGGGACTCTGACGGCGACATGTTGAGTGATTATGCTGAAATATTTACTCATTTTACAGACCCAAATGATGAAGATACTGATGAAGACGGAATCAATGACGGGCAAGAAATTAACATCTATATATCTAACCCAAATGATAACGATACTGATGACGATGGATTAATCGATGGAGTGGAAGTTGAAACCTACGGCACTAACCCAATAAAATCAGATACGGACGATGACGAAATAGAAGATTATGATGAAATTTTCACATATTCAACAAATCCTACTGACAGCGATACCGATGATGATGGATTAACTGATTATGGTGAAATATTTACTCACGGAACTGACCCTCTATTGCCAGATACTGATGAAGATGGATTAAATGATGGCCTTGAAATTACAATTGGAATTAATCCTTTAGCTATTGATAGTGATTCTGATGGATTGAACGACACTTGGGAATATACTCGAACCTCACAGGGATATAATTACAACCCTGGAAATAATGATACTGACGGAGATGGAGTGCAGGATGGGGATGAAGACTTGGATACTGATGGATTAACAAATCTTGAAGAAATCAATACTTATGAAACAAGTCCAATGGATGAAGACTCAGACGGAGACACTCTATGGGACGGAGATGAAGTTAAACCATGGGAAATTGATAAGGACGGAATAAATAATCAATACAATTATCCATCTAACCCTAACACCCTTGACTCAGATGGAGATGGTTTAAGTGACTATGAGGAAGTTACTCCTTCAAATGATACTTATGATTCTCGAACAGATCCGGAAGATTCAGATACTGACGGAGATGGCTTGAGTGATTATGATGAAATCAGATGGTACTGGAACATAACTGGAGACAACAATACAGCTCGCTCTTACTATGATGAACAGGGATGGAATACATCCGATCCTAGAGAAGAAAATACTGACGGAGACACATGGGATGATGGAGATATCGATGAAGAAAATCCAGTCTATGGGTATTTTGAAGAAGAAGACCCTCCTTGGGGAAGCCCCCCAGCAAGGGCCGGAACTCCAAATTTGCCTCCAGAAGAAGTCTTTAAAGATCAAGAATTTAATTGGTCTTTTGGGCCTTTAGTAAATCCTGAATCTGGTGAAGCATATGTTGGATTACAAATTGATGCATACATTAATGAGACACAAGAGTCCGATAGTGTTTCATATAAAATTGGCAACGGAACAACTGATTCTGATGGATTTATGGTTTTAATTTGTAATGGGAGTTCACTGAGCTCTACCATAAAGGCAGGGAACTGGTTTTTACAGCTATACCGTGAAGAACAATTTATAACTCATGAAGGTGTGCCTACAAGAATTCCCGCTGAATGGAGAGATAGCTCTCCGTTGCCGATTAACATTACTGGAAATGTAACAATCGATGTAAATGTACCAACAACTGCTGCAAGTGATGGAACTACGTTAATCACAGGTAATTTATTTGAAGACGAAAATATACCCATAGAGGATAGTATTGTTTCTCTTGAGTTCAATGGTGTAACTTACAATGGCTTAACAAATGAAAATGGAATATTTACAATTGAGATAAATACTCCTGAAGTAGAAGACGAGAACTATGACTTAGAGTTCGACTTCAGTGGTAATGAAAATTTAACAGGACAAAGCAGAACTGAGCAAATTCGAATTATCAACGCATCTGTTGACTTAAGATTTGATGAATCAAACGTTGATTCTTTCGAATTAGAACATGAGTATCAAATTAATGGAACCATATATGGGGATGAAGGCGAACAACCTACCGGAATTATTGAACTTACGTATGGAGATACATACATAGGCGAAGTTGAAATTAGTGGCAATGAAGCTTGGAGTATAACTTTTACAGTACCCGATAATTCGTCTTGGGGAAATTCAATACTAGCTGCAAGGTTCTCTGGAAATGAAATTTATCCTGAAGACATAGTTGTTGAAGAAATCATCATTAAAGGAGAAAGTAACCTAACATTAGATCAACTATCATCAGTAAGATCTGATCAAATAACGTTGAAAGGAAACTTAACTGATCACAATGGTCAAGCCATAGGGGATAAGTTAATTACACTATTTTTAGGTGAAAAAGCACTTGGATCTATTGAAACCGTAAGTGATGGAAGTTATGGCTTTTCAATTAATTTATCCAGTGAAAACTCAGGCCTACATCAAATTAAGGCGACATTGTACGGCAGCCCTACATTAACATCTGATGAAGCACATAACAACCTAACTCTATTAGCTTCTCCAAACATACTTTTTGATCTGTCAACAAAATGTGGAAATACTGAAGTTTATTATGAAAAAATATGTAAATCTGCTAGAGGATTTGAATATAACTTGTCAGGTATTATTGTAGATGAATTAGGAAACCCAATGGTTAATACTACTATTGAATTTTTCAGCGAGAACGATGGATTTGCACCTCCTTTTAAGACAAGTGTAGATGGACGATTTGAGTACAATCTTTTTGTAGATGAAGGACAAACTGAAATTTTTACTATTGATATAAAAATAGAAGATAACCCAGAGCAACCCTATCTTGTAGAGACTGATTTTGAAATTAGCATAATACCACAATCCGAGGTATCTCTAACGGTGAGTGTGGATAATGAAGGTAACAAAGCATACAGAGGAGGAGCATTAGAAGTATCAGGAAGTCTTGAAGTTGCAGTTGGAGGAACTCTTGATAATGAAAATGGAATTTCACATAAAGTAAGTATATGGCTAGGTTCTGAAATGATTATGTACCTAAACGTTAGCGATTCTGGACAATATAACGGTACTTACTCATTACTTGATAATAATGACATAGGCGAATTTAATATTACTGCAACTTTTGACGAAACTGATTGGTACTTAGGTTCTACTAAAAATAATTCTTTTATTGTAGCAGGAACCACGACTTTTGAGAATGTAATTGTGGAGGGCGACTGGTTCAACAACGAGTTGAGACGAGGAGGTGCCATAAATGTTTACGGAATTTTGGTAGATGATTTAGGAAACAGAGTTAATGAAAATATTTCGATTACTATTGGAAACGCTGAACTAGTCACTTCATTCACTAATGAGTCCACCTTTAGTTCAATTGGTGCTATTCCTGATGACTACAGGAATAACCATACTGTCAAACTTACGTATTTAGGGAGCGAGTATTTGGATGGAACACAATACAAAAGTAAGCATTCAATATTAGTAGAAAGTAAAATAAGGTTTGACTTTGAACCTCAAAATGTATTCCCTGGTGACAAAGTTAACGTTTCTATTTGGCTAGAAGAAGATGATGGTAGCCCAATTCCGGAATCTGAAATATCTGTATCTGTAAATCTATTTTACGATAAAAAGATAGAAATGGACACTAAATTAGAATATAATCTAACTTCAGATTTATCAGGATTTGCTAAATTTAATTTCGAATTTCCTGAAGATGCAAGTAGTGCAAGTATTCAAGCTACTTTTTTAGGAGGGTATATCAGAGCATACGACGACACTCCTCAAGAAACTGAGCTAACTATTGCAAATGTTGCAATAAGTATTACTAAGTCACCTGAAGCAAAAGAACCCTTTGACATTAATAAATACTTACCATTATTCATTGGAATTCCTGCTGCCCTTTTGGTAACTGCCTATTATTTGTATTGGACACAAAAACACAAATATGAAGTTAGAAATCTAATTAAACAAATGCAAAAAGAATTAAACAAAGATGAAGACTACAGACAAATTATAATCAAGTCTTATCATCAATTATTAAATATTCTTGATAGATATGGATTCATTAAAACTAAAACTCAAACGGTCCGTGAATTTACGGATGTAATGCGTACTGCTTTACCAATACCTACCCAAAGTGTAAAGCTATTAACCTCGTTATTCGAAATCGCAAGATATAGCGGAATTAAACCTAAAGTTGTCGATGAGTTTGGAATGGAAATGATCGATGGATCTTACAACATCTGGTGTGTAGAAGCAATTAATAATCTTCATGAGGTGGAAATGGAATTAAATAAGGGACTTAAGGAAGGAAAAGTATCTAGATTTACTAATATATTTGGAATGAGGTCATCTAAATGAGAAAGGCCTTCCGTGAGAAATACGGCTCAAAGTTATTCGCTCTTGCGATTATAATTATGATGATTACAGTAGTTTATCCTACTCTAATAACAAACGCGAAGAACCCTTCACAACTTTCAGCGTATGATGATGATTGGAATGATATTTCAACATTTGCTTCTGATATTGATGAAGACCAAAATGGAAATCACGTAATGAAAACTATAGTTTCAAGACCTGCTATAATTAACAAGATTTCGGATATTGAAAGAAATTCCACTGAAAAGACTATTGAGGTTAATTCCACAGTTCTTGTGATTATCGGAGTAGAAAGAAGTTATTCTGAATTTGATTCCAATGCAATATATAATTTCGTCAAATCTGGTGGAAAAGTTATTATTGCAGATGACTCGGGGTATGGCAATTCCGCCTTTTACGGAGAAATGGGGACTTTAGAAATAGGCGTTAAATTAAGAACAAATATCGTCCAGGAGGGATGCCAGCCAACACAAGCTACTGGACTGGTGGCCGGTGCAATCGATGCATTAGGTTACGATGGCAGTGGAAGTACCAGCCCAAAGTGTAAACCTGCACTATTATACGACTCGAACCATTGGGAAGAAGCAATACATCCTAAAAATAATTCAATTGCCATTATTGATGCAGACGTTCCAAGGATGGACTTTAACGGACAATTGATGATGAGTTCCCCCGCTGCACTTACAATTCAGACAGGGGGGCCTGCAGAAGGACTTGTTTGGTCAAGTCAGAAAGCATTTATTGATTACAATCAAGATGAAGTTGGAGGAAAAGGCGAAGGGACATACAGAGAAGATTCTACTAACGGAGTTGAAGTAGTCGCCGAAGCAAATGTAGGAGATGGAACTGTAATATTCATATCAGATACAAGTATTTTTACAAACGAATACTATGATGAACTAGACAATCGTGAATTCATATTAGCAATGGTAAACTATGTAACAAATGGAGAAAAACACACCGTTATATTTGACGAAAGTCGTCATATACAATCTGATATTCTTTCACTTGTTTATGTTCAACTATTTGGAATTCTAGGATATGTTAGTAATAGCGAAACGCTAGGAATTCTTTTCTTAGGTTCCATTATCTTAATTTTACAGCTAGTGATGATGAGAGTAGAAAATCCAAAACCTTGGAGACATCTATTCAATATATACGAGGGGAGATTGTCAAGATTTAGAGTACCTCATGCACATTACACTCACCCTGAAACAATTAAAGAAATATTCATAGAAAAAGTAAGAATTGAGAATGGATACACAAGAGAAGAATTTGGAATGTTATCACAAACAAAGATTGAAGATTTATTAGATGATCCTCTATTAGTTAAATTCATGATAAATGACGATAGAAGTATGACTTTGAAAGAGGTTGAAGAAGCAATAAAAGGATGGAAAAAATAATGGGCCTATTTGGAAATAAAAAGAAAAAAGAAGAGCAAGAACCGACTCCAGAAGTTGGGACTGAAGACCAGAATGAAGGTTTACAAACCTACATGATGGAACCTTCATTACAAGAAACGCACGATTTAATGCAAGCTGTTTTAGCTGAAGCTGAGCAAGTTGTCATGGGTAAAAGACCTATACTTGACTTGACTGCTGTAGGAATACTTGCTGGAGGGAATATTCTCTTTGAAGATAATCCTGGACTGGCAAAAACGCTATTAGCTAATACATTCGCACAGGCATTAGGTATCAACTTTAAACGTGTACAATTTACACCTGATTTACTACCTGCTGATATTACTGGGATTTACATATGGAACCAAAAAGATCAAAAATTTGAATTTAGAAAAGGACCTTTATTTTGTAATTTACTGCTAGCTGATGAAATAAACAGAGCTCCACCAAAAACACAGGCCGCATTGTTAGAAGCAATGCAAGAACATCAAGTTACTATTGAAGGTGAAACGCATGTTTTACCAGAGCCTTTTGTGACATTAGCAACTCAAAACCCGATTGAGTCTGAGGGGACCTATCCTTTACCTGATGCTCAGTTGGACCGTTTTATGATGAAATTATCAATGGGTTATCCTGGAAGACCAATCGAAAGGGCTATTCTCGTAAAGAGAAAACAAAGAGGAAAAGACGATCATACGCTTCAAGCAATTACCACTCCTGAAAAGCTTCGTGAAATGCAATTAAGTCTCGAAAAAGTACGAATCGACGATTCAATTATAGAGTATATTGTTGAAATTATCTATCGTACACGTGAAGATCCGCGTGTAAAAGTAGGTTCTTCTCCTAGAGGTGCACAATCTCTATTCAAACTTTCTAGGGCATTAGCGGTTCTAAGTGGAAGAGATTACGTAATACCTGATGATATAAAGAGACTAAGTATCTACACCCTAAGACACCGTATCATTCTAAAACCTGAACCAAGAATTAAGGGCGTCAAAACTGAAGAAATTGTATCTGAAATTCTTGAACAAGTAGAAGTACCAACAACTCAAGGACAACTAGAAAACTAAATGTGGAGTAAGAAGGCTGCAGCTGTCGCAGGCGGTGCTATTTTCTTGACACTAGCAGGTTTGATTAGATTGAATTATCTTTTCATAAGTGCAGGATTAGTTATGCTGACATTTGTAGTTATATCTAGTTTCTTAGATGTATGGATGCCTAATGTAAAAATTAGAAGAGAAACAACCTCAGATAACATTTTTGAAGATGGAACAATGTCTGTTAAATTCATAATCAAAAATACAGGGTTAGGAATTGGATTCGTGGAAATATACGATAGTTTACCACCTCAAGCTAGAATAATCAAAGGATCAAATTACACTTTACTTTACATGAAACCTTGGCAAGAGGTTTCATTTGAATATTCCTTAAAATTACCACTAAGAGGACACTATCACTTAGGACCCGTTAAAATGCGTGTTAAAGATGCATTTGATTTATTTTATAACGAACGAATAGAAGAATCAATTCACAGCTTTTCAGTATTTCCACAAATTGAAATCCTAGAAGAGCAAGTCATTACATCTCGAGCACCTAAATTGCTTTCTGGAGCCATGCCTTTGAACGTAATTGGTACAGGTACGGAGTTTTATTCTTTGAGGGAATTCGTTCCTGGGGATTCACTTAGATCTGTAAATTGGAAAGCTTTAGCTAAAAAAGGCAAAATGATGGTCAATGAAACAGTCCGTGAAGATGTAATGGATGTTATTTTACTGGTAGATGCAAGAGAGGTATCTGCAGTAGGGGGTGGAAGGGATACGCCTCTGGAAATGTCTTGTAGAGCTGCAGCCACGTATGCTAAACAACTTCTAGATGAAAGAAATAATGTAGCTTTAATGGTATACGGCGACGCGATTGATAGAATAGATTTGGACAGAGGAGAACATCACCTTTTCAAGATTCTTACAGGACTATCTAGTGCTAAACCTCAAGGAAACTTAAAACTAGAGATAGTAATGAAAGACTTACTACCTCATCTCCCAAGTGGTTCCCCAATTATCCTCTTTAGTTCATTAGATGATGACCATACTATTTCTGAGGCTTTTACAAGCACAATCAGCAGAGGATTTACAATTACAACTATTTCTCCATCAAGCTTGGACTTCGAAGAAAGAATGAAAAGAATTCCTATGGAACCATTACTTATTGCGAAAATTGAAAGAGACAATATGATTTCTGAACTCAGAAGCTTTGGTCTACAAGTAGGCGATTGGAAATATGGTGACAATGTAAATACTGCTCTTCAGGAGATTTAAATGGAAGAAGGAGCTACTGAAATAAAGGCATCAAGAATACCAAAAATAGATAAAATTATAAATTACAAGGACTTCTTCGGAGAATATCCTATAATATTTGCAATTAAGATAATTTCTAGCTTATCTCTTATCTATGTAATTAGTGAATTTTACGTTTACCATAATCCAAAAGACTCCCTTCTAACTAAATATCTTGGAGATTCATTAAAAGGATTTGATCCAAATCCAGAGGTATTTGTCCCATGGGGATTTGCAGCTGGTTTCCTTTTTTACATTTTTACTATATTCAAAGGAAGATACAAATTCTTTTTATTCTTAATAATTGCTGGAAGCCTTGGAGGCTACATTGCAGACCCGGCTATAGACGTACAACAAGGAGAATATGTAATTCCCACAAACACAGATGTTGAAAACAGTGAAACTAATGCGACTCAATGGAGATGGAAACCAGTAAAATTGGTGTATGATGATGTTGAAGGTACAAATGATAGAATAGATGATGCTTCAGTAAGGCTAACTAACGTCATATTTGGTTCTATGCCATTTTTAGGAGCTTACGGAATATGGAAAAGAAAGGGCTGGGCAATTGGAGCATCCATAGCATTGGCAATTATTATTGGATTTCTATATACTCCTAATTTATGTCTTGAAAATTTCGACGAAGCCTTTTGTGGTTATGATACGAAACAAGACGAAAAAAGCTGGAGCGAATATCTTTCAAGTGGAATTTTCATCGGGTTAGGATTTGTGATTTACATCGAACTATCGTATGCCGCAATAAAATATGAGAATTATGCCGAACAATTCAAACCAGCAGGTTTAGATATCTCTCTATTAAGTAAGGCTCAAAGAAAAAGTGTTTCAAAGACACTAAGAACTTTATTCGTTAGTTACTTAATTAATCTGGCAGTTATACTATTTATTACATTTATTATTGCAGAGATTGTAATAAACATCAATGAATATCTATCTACAAGCAATGGACAAATACAAGATTCAATAGAATTACAAGGACCTTATGGCATTGTTTTTACTTCTCTACTATTCTTCCTACTATTAGGAATTATTCGGATGTTCATAGGTCCTGACAACAAAATGGAAGATGCTTAATTTATTTCTATAGTTTCGTTTTCTAATGGTAAAATCAGCTCATAGTCTTTCAAATCTTCGCTAAAGGCTTCTCTATTGTCTCCGTGATAAAGTATGACTTTTTCAGGATTACATTTATTGATAAAATCAACTATTTGGCTATGACCTGCATGGCCACTAAGATCAAAAGATTTTAACTGGCAATTAATATCCATAGGAGGAGAAGTATCGCCCCTTTCTAATCTTAATTTTCCAGTTTCTTTCAATAAATGGCCATTTGTTCCAGGGACTTGAAAACCGGTCAAAAATACGGCAGATGAAGAATCTTTACGTATTTCTGACAGGTAATGCAGAACGGGGCCGCCATTTAGCATCCCTGAAGTTGTTACTATGACGTCTCCTTTCATGGCTGCCTTTCTTTGCCTTGCATATCTGACAAAGTTAGTACTTCTGAAAGCTTTGTTCATTCCTCCAAAATCTCTAATTGAACCGGGATATTTTTGTAAAATTCTAGCTATATCTCTACCCATGCCGTCAAGCCAAACCTCCACACCTAGCTTTTCAACAAGCATCAGTAGCTCTTGAGAGCGACCTAAACCAAAAGAAGGAAGCACAACTTGGCCACCTCTATTGACTACATCTTCTACAGAGTCTATTAACTCTTTTTCAGTATCAACTCTATCAGGATGCTCACGTCCACCGTATGTAGACTCAATTGCCAATGTTTTACATTGGTGAGGTTTAGCAGCACGAGTGAGTTGGGTGTTCACTGTGTGTATGTCTCCTGTAAACAAAAAATCCTCTTGCGGGAAATTATACATTACAGCGCCTGGGATGTGGCCTGCGTTGTAAACATTGAACTCAAATCCTCCTCTATATTCTACGTTACCTGGAAGAATACTATGATGGTTTTGCACTAAATCCGAAATTGCTGATTTATGAAAAGGTAAAGGGAAATTCTCTATTTCAGCAACCCTTAACGTATCTTGGGCCATTCTCTCAGCTAAATCTCCTGTTACTGGTGTGGAAACAATTGGAGTGCCTCTGTTCGCAATCTTTGGCACAAGTCCGCAATGATCTAAATGAGCATGTGTAAGCAATAATGCATCGACTTCAGGTGCTGGAAGTGGCGATTTAGGAGGATCGTCTGGCTGTAAACCGTAATCTAGTAGTAAACGACCGTTATCTCCTTCCAGAACTGCACCAATTCTTCCTACTTCCGAGGCTCCACCTAAGAATCTGAGATTTGAAGGCATTAGGCTGCCTAATCCCAGTCATCCCAGTCATCATCTGAAGAAGCTTCAGTTTCGGCTGGGGCTGGACTTTGAGGCGAGGAGGGAGATTCATATTCTTCTTCATCGTCCCAATCTTCATCGTCTTGTTGGTTGTACGAAATTGCACCTACCACTATTATTAGAGCAAAGAAAACAAAAATATACCATAAATCTGAAATTGCTGTAGTTAGTCTCGCGGTAAATCCCTGTTCGACATCTATTACAAATGATTGCTGTTTTTCTTGATTAGAAATATCACTGAAAATTGAAATTGTAATACTTTCCTGATCGCCATCTCTAGCTTCATCACTAACTTCAACCTTTATTGGAACCGATAGAGTCCTTCCTGCTTCCACTTCAAAAACATTACCGTTAATGAAAAGGACTCTCCATCCAGATGGAACTGAAGTTGCTGAAAGGGTAAACTTATCATTAGCATTTGCCTTATTTTCGATAGTTAATTGGAAAGTATAGCTGTCTTCAGGACCTATAGTTTCTCTAAATTTTAAGGAAGATAATTCAAAACCACCGCTATATGCCAAAATTACAGTTAACTGCTTTTTTGCTACCACACTGGAATCGGAAATGTCCTGGGCATAAACATCGAAAACATCCCCATCTTCTTTGTAAACTGCCTGGCTACCGACAGTTATAAACAAATCTAAAGATTTACTATCTCCACCGCTTATTGAAACCTCGGTAACGGTTGCCCCATTTTCCTTAAAGGAATGGCTCCAACCGTCTGGAAAATTATCTCCCATGTAAAGCTGAATTGTATGGTCTCCTTCTACTGCAGATTCAAGTAATAAATCTACTTCAAATTGCTGCCCTGCTTCCTTGTTAATGAATATACCTGAACTACTTTGTGGAACTAATGACAAGGATAAGCCGAACGAACGTGTTAAAACCAAGGTTGCTGTATCGCTCTTTGTAGTGTTACCCTGTGAAATTCCTATTAATTTAATTGAGGCTGTATCTATGTCGCCACCTTGTGCTGGTTTGGCCCAAACGGTAACATTTGCTACATTGTATCCATCACCAAGCCTTGGAATGTCAGAGACTATTATGGTACCATCATTCAAATCATTATATTCAAATTTAATCTCCCAATCTGCTGGTACTTCCTGTGAAATTAATTGAACTGAGTCTGTAGCTTGACCTTGATTTGCTATACTTAATTGATACTGATTCCAATCTCCTGCAACTCCATTCGTACTCAAGCTTGTTACAGCTTGCCCTGAATTTGGATCATAAAAATACATAGATATTTCATATGCTGCACCAACTGAAGTTTTTGTTTCCAAATCAAAATTAACTGGTGTAACAGAATTCTCTGAACGGCCTGTAAAAACAACAACTGTATTTTTGCCTACCATTTCTGTAGAATCAGCTGCAGATACTGTAAATGTAATAGATTGTTCTTCCCCTGGAGATAATGTATTGCTTGTCCAACTTTGAGGACTAACAACCCAATTATCTGAAGTTTCACTTGGTTCGATTGTAAATTTATCATTTTCATCACCTGAATTTCTAACTAATATCTGGTAGGAAACGTCTCCACCAACTGCCACACTCTGTTGAGTTTCCGGCGTGTTCAAGTAAACACCATATGCATCCATTTGAATTGATTTGTCAACGTAAAATTCATTACCTTGCTGATCTACAGCCGCAACCCTTACTGCATAAATTCCCTTACCATTATGATTTTCAGAAGGCTCTGCAGGATCGTTATAATTCCATACCAGTTCCTCGAACTCATTAGTTCCACTATTATCTTCAGGTTCATCTATATCTGCAGTATCAACAAATAGTTCATTATCGTCCGAATCAAAAACAGTCACTCTAAATTCTGTAATGTCATAAGTTCCAAAAGCATTTAACGCTTGTGCTGAAACAAAAACTTTTGAAAAATCAACTGGAAGGTTTGGTTGAAAATTATCGGAAGACATTAAATCATCAAGGTCTGAGGTTTCCAAATTATAAGATTCAGTAACTATTTCAATATCTGTAACTGGATTTGTAGTTGTTATAAGCCTTGAAGGCGAATCTCCATCCTTACCTGTGTCTAATTCTAAATTTATCGCATTATCTCCATCATTTTCTAGCTCAAGTACTATGAAATGCTCAATATCAAACTGATGAGTTGGACCGTAGTCATCTTCCCAAAATACATCGACATGTCCCTCATTGTTGCCTTGTAGTACTGAAGGAATATCCATACCTCCAGTTGCTAATAATTCACCGCCAGTCATGGTGGTACCGTCTCTAACATAAATATTCAAGTGGCCTGTGTTGAAATTGGCTGAATTAGCGTAAAGGTATATGTGAAAACCTACATCCGTCCTGTAAGATTTAGATTCTAAACTTGACTGAAGACTAAAATTTAGTGCAAAAAAATAACTACTTCCTACAGGAATATTGACAGAGTCTGCATCTCCATGGCCTCCAGATTCTCTCGTGTGAAGTTTACCTACTCCATTTTCACTGTAAAGGTAAAGGTTGATATCTTTCTCTTGTCCAGTTACTTCTTCAGCAACAACAGGATTCCAAAATAAAACAGTCCCAAAAAACAAAAATACCAAGGCAACGGAAGCAAATTGTCTTACATTCACATTTTATTGACTGATGTTAGGTAATAAATAGGTATCCCCTCACAAAAAATTTTAATTAATATAATATTACGCTTTATTTTGCCACTTACTAACTATTTCCTCAAGGTCTCTAATAAATTCAAAAAGCCTAGTTCTAGCATGCTGAGGTATATTACTGTCATTAATTTGTTCCTCGAGTACAGATATTGTAGAGTAAATTCGTAAATCAAGATCATCTTTTTCGTTTAATAAGTAAGTCTCCAGACCTGTTACTACATTAGTTCTAACATTTCTTGGAACTGATGTATCTTCAGTTATGCTAGTTCTAATCTCCTTGGACAGTGTTGAAATGAGTTCCTCTACCATATTTACCTCTAACAAATATTTAGATGGCGTGGCATTTAGAGACTGCCTATAAAATTAAGCCTTGCTACCTTCGGTATTAATTTCTTTATTACGAATACGAGTGCTACTAATTCTTCTCCCATCATTTGCTAAAACTAAAGGAATAACTACTATTTCTAATTCTTTCAAACCTTTCAGCTTACGGTTAACATTCAAATCTATTGCTACTTTCTCAGTTTCTTCTGATACAATTATCGCATTCAAGCTTTCATCAAAAACTCCGGGACCCCAGTTATCATTTAATTCAACAATAGAATAATTGCCTTTGAAATTATTTGATGTAAAATAATTTAATGATTCGAAACGTTCTGAATAAGGACTAATATGCTCTCCGCTTCTGTTAATTTTCGCTCTACTATCTGAAGTTAAACCAATTATTATTTCATCTGATAGGCTAAATGCAGTCCTGAGCAGAGATTCATGTCCTAAGTGCATCTTGTCGAAAGTTCCTCCCAAACACACTTTACTATATTTTTTCACAAGTCAAGTATAATATAACCCTTTAATGTAATTACGGTATGGATTTTGAGAAAGATTATAAATCTTATTTTATTTTTGGAAGTATATGCTTTCTGTGTGCAATAATAACAATCGTAGGCGGTGTTGAAAGAACTGGGATATGGATGGATGCAATGTACCCTTTATTTCTTCTTTTTTCAATTGCATGTTTCTCAATAGGTTGGATCAGATACAGCAAAAAAGATGAAAAAACTTAAAATATAACATAACAAAGGAGATATCTAGTATGAAATTATTAATGATTTTATTCGCCCTTTTGATTCCAAGCACGGCTGCTGAAATGGCACACACGCCCCAAGAGGTAAGTGAAGGAACTACATTTACAGCTTGGATTGACGTTGATGAAGACGTTGAAAGTGTTACTTTTTATGTTTGCACTCTTGAGGAACCACACACTTGTTATAAACCTCAAAAAATGACTCGAAATGAAAGCCTGAACGGTAGATTCCAATTTGATTACCAAGTAAAATCTAATGATTTTCCAGGGTACAAGTATGAATTAGAAAAACAAGATAATTCGACAGAAAAAATACCGGCAAGTGAGTATGGCTACTACGAAGGACTGGAAGTAGAAAACATGGGGGATTCTTATTATTTCAAAGTAAATATGAAGATTGAAGAAGAACCTAATAGTGCGGGTGAAGGATTATTCAGAGAATACTGGACTTATGCTGTAGTAATGACTTTAGGTTTCATATATTTTGCATTAAAAAGATGAATATAGGTGAATTGTTAATTTATTGTGCCCCTCCGCTGGCAATTACATCGATTTACATACTTCAGACAAGGAAAAACCTCGAATATCTTAACATCTCATTGCTGTCTTTGCTAGGAGTACAGACAATATCTCTTAGCATGCTGGTTTACTTTTTCTATACCACAAATTTGGAATACAAGTACGTCTCTGATTATTCCGCCGAAAACCTAAGCCTCTTCTACAAATTATCTGGTTTATGGGCTGGACGAGACGGAACTTTGTTGATATGGACATGGAGTGCATCTCTTTTCATGATTATGGAAAGGAGGTTTAATTCTCATCAAGATAGGCAAAAAGAACTTACAACTATTGTATGTTGCTATCTAATCTTAGCCCTTTCCATAATTCAGCTTTACATTAACCCTTTTCGAACAAATGAAATAGTACCCCTTGAGGGCAATGGATTAAACCCTTTATTGTTATCTCCATTCATGATAATCCATCCACCAATAGTGTTCATTTCATATGGAATGATTGTACTGCTATATGCTGCAGGTGTGGCCCACTTGATAACTGGGGAAAAGAATTGGAATGAATCCGTAAAAAGATGGGGGAGGTCGTCATGGATAGGAATGAGCTTAGCGCTAATCTTAGGCGGTTATTGGGCTTACGTTACTTTAGGATGGGGGGGATATTGGGCATGGGATCCTGTTGAAACTGCAGGGCTTTTACCTTGGTTATCTATGACTACTCTGCTCCATACTTCAGTTATGTCAAGAAGAAGAAATGATTATGTTATTTTAGGTCCTTTGCTTGCAATGTTAACCTTCATATTAGTTCTTTTGGAATCATTTGTTACAAGGGGTGGAATATGGTCATCTGTTCATGCTTTCATCGTCGAGGAAACAGGAGGAACTTTTTCACGATTTTGGTTTGTTTTAGAAGAAGATATTTCAGTAAGAGGATTCTTCATAATGATGATTTTGTCAATCATTTTAACATTGTATTTAGTAATTCAAAGATATAATAGGCTTGAACAAAATGAAAACAAAACTTTCAAGAATTTAAATGATGTGTTTGACGAAGAAAATGTTTTTTTCGCTGCGATTTACACTCAACTGCTGATTTTGACTGTGACACTAGTGCTGTTACTTGTAAGAAGTAAGGGATATATGGCTCCGGAAGTGTTTGAAATAAGATTGGCTCCATTTGTAGTTCTACTTGCAGCTATTTTTACAATTCATACCTTAAGACCATTCTATGAAATGAAAAATATATTGGTAGTTGCTGCGTTAGGAATTGTATTTAGCTTAGCTTATGCTATTATTTCCGATGGAAATGCCTGGATGGTCGGAGCTATGATTCCATGGGCAGTAATTTGCGGATTCTCTATTTTTAAGTACATGAACCATCACAGAAAAAAGAAACTGCTGGGAATGCTGCGAGCATGGGGTCCATATACTGCTCACTTAGGATTCATGCTAATTATAGTAGGTTACTGTTTATCCTATGGATTAGATGAAGAAAATACTGTGAACTTAGAAGAAGGAGATAGAAGAATCGTTGGTAAATACATAATTGAATTGATAGATATTGAGATGAATCCACTAGAAAATGAGATTGAACTAGTTGCTTATATCACCTTAGAGAACAAGAATTCAGGAGAAATTGTTCTTGAGGATAAAATATCTAAGAAAATTGAAAGTGGAACTAATCAAGAAACAACTCAAATTTATCTGAGGCATGATCTTGATAGAGATCTCTACATTACTTTGAACGGTGCGACACCTGGAAATGAAAACGAAAGTAGTCGTGCTGTAATTACTGTTAGAGATATTCCTGGAATCATTCTAGTATGGATTGGATCTTTGCTGACGATAGTAGGAATGCTAGCAACCATGTTTACCGAATGGAAGCCTGGAAAAAACTGGTTAAAGAAAATATCAAAAAAAGTGCCAGACCACTAGCGTTGTCGTCCTGGCAAGATGTCAGACACCGTATTTCTTCTCAACCCCGCGACCCACTCGAGCGTCGGTAGTCCACGGTAAGGCTGCTCCCTTCCGGGCCTGACCCGGTTTCCATGATGAAGACTCGACATTTACCCTCCGGTAAATATCTGCAATCACCTGCGACCCCGAGGGACAGGATATCTCAGTTGAAATGCGGATTAGACAGCTTACTGGGTGCGCCGTCACTAGCTGTCGCCCCCCCTAAAGGCGGTTGAGGGTCACAGGGTACGTCTAGCTCCCCGGCCAAGTCCAGCTTTACCTCTCTCCTATACTACTATTTGGAGTTTTGCATGCCAAAAATCCTTCTAATCCCGCTTGCTGGACTGTTGAAAAGTCGTTCTGTCCAAGTTATTTTTTCAGTGCTAAATTGGTTTAAAATTGCTTGACCGTATGGCTCAATTGTTTCACTTGCAACGTTAGCATATCCTCTCTCATGAATTTCCGTTAAAGTATCTGAATAATAACCTAGTATATTTTCATAAAGCATTTTGCCAGCAACATTAGGCGCACTAACTGCTAGGCCTCCTAATTGCTTTACCCGATTAGTTGTTTGTAAAGTTAATAGCCCTCCCAATTCCAACAAAGACTGACCTTCATCTGTTGCAGTATTCATAAAATCTTGGAGCACATTTGACATTTCATTAACAGTACCACTTGCAATGCTGCCTGAGTTAGATAATAAATCTGATATTGAATCTCTTATTTCCTCAATATTTGATAAAATCTCATCTTTAGTTAAAGGCGGTGTATCTATATTTTGAGCAAAGCTAGTTGTCGTTCTCTCTAAACCTTCAAAAAGAGTAGTGAATGAATCTGCAGAAGTTTCAGGATCAATGTAACCATTATCTACCATTTCTTTGTGAAGTCTTTCGAGATAGGCTTGTCCTCCTTTAACTGAATCTGCAAAGAAAGCAAAGAACCATAAAGGTGACAAATGGATTGTTGCGATGCCTACACCTTCAATAGTATTCCCAATTAATTTCCTTGTGGCAAACTCCCCTTCCAATCCCTCATCATCGTATACTCCCTTAACACCACCAACATTTTCAACAGTAAATCTCAAAATATTGCCTACAAAAATATTGTAACTAGTTGTATCTTTTACAACACCAGGAACTAATATGTCTGTAGTTTCCTTGAAAATACCGCCTAAAAGTGCTGAAAGACCACGTACATAGCGCTCAGGCAAAGATAATGCGTAAATCGTACCATTCCACAGAAATTTAGCTGCATCCTTCAAAGGTTTAACCATCTACGATTTTACCACCAATAATTACTGTATCAACATGATTTATACCAAAATGGTATGTTAAATGTCTATAATCTGGAACATCACATATTAACAAATCTGCGCGCCAACCTTCTGAAATGACACCCCTGTCTTTTTTTCCAATTGCAAAAGCTGCATTTATTGTGGACGAAACAAGAGCTTCTGCTGGAGTCATTCCCATTCGAAAAACTGCTAATTGTTGCACTAACTGCATAGATTCAGTGTAACAGTTAGGATTGCAATCTGTTGCCAAAGCTATGGGAAGATTATTTGCTATCATTTTCCTAGCTGGTGAGTAATGGTCCGACAGTAAAGCAAAAGGAGTTCCTGGCAGAAGGACTCCTATTACTCCAGAATTGCTAAGTTCCTTAATTGTTTCTAAAGAACTCCCTGCAAGATGATCTGCACTTATTACTCCTAGTTCTGCACCTAAGCGTCCGCCACCTGTGTCTCCAAACTCATCAGCGTGTATTTTTAACTTGAAACCTAGAGATTTCGCAGCGTTTAAAATTTCTTTTGATTCATCAACTGTAAAAGCTCCTTCTTCGCAAAATACGTCACAATATTCTGCTAAATCTTTAACTAAAGGAAGAATTCTAATTACTTCTGATACATACTCAACTTTACTCAAGCCCTCTGGAAATGCATGAGCGCCCATGAAGGTAACAACTGTATCTGCTAAATTCAGAGACTTTAGCCAATTAGCTACTCTTAATTGTTTCAATTCTGTATCTTCATCTAAGCCATAACCTGACTTAATTTCAATTGTAGTAGTACCAAATTGTACAGCTTTCTTGAACCTTTTCAACGTTTGTTCTCTTAATTCACTTTCATCAACGGCGCGAGTCTCTCTAACTGTACGAAGAATTCCTCCACCATCTGCCAAAATTTCTTGATAACTTTTGCCCTTTAGCTTCCATTCGAGCTCATGCTCTCTAGAACCTGCCCAAACTAAATGTGTATGCGGATCTACAAAGCCAGGAACTACAACTTTACCTGCAACATCTATTACTTCGGCCCCTGGTGCTTCTATATGTTTTGCAACTTTAATTATTTTGTTTCCTTCAATTAAAATATCGGTATTGGCACGTCTGTCGACGACGCCCATCGCATCTCCGAAATGAGGCTTAACTGCAGGTCTAGGCGTTACAACCTCTGATGCTCCACGTAAAAGATACACTGTTGGCTATAGAGGGAAGGTCATAAAGACCTTACTTCATTGAAGCTGTAATGCTAGAGATGAAAGTCTTCCGTGAATCGCCAGAAAAGATTTTTGAAGATTTAGAGAAACGTAATTTGCCAAAAGAAATTGCACTAAGTGTTATTGATTTAGATAATCAGTGGAGGAAGCTAATTGAAAAAGGTAATAGGTTAAGGGCTAAAAGAAATACTATCTCAAAAACTATTGGAGAACTCAAAAAAAAAGGAAGTGATTTTTCAGAAGTACTTAATGAAATGGCAAGTCTAAAGAATGATTTAGCCCAAAATGAAAAAGATACTGAGGAAACGCTAAGAATTAGAGACTCAAAAAGGATGATAGTTCCAAATTTATTAGAAAGCGAAGTGCCAATTGGAAAAGACGAAACCGGAAATGTAGAATTATCAAAGAAAAGTGTAACAAATGATAATAAAAAATGGCTTTCACATCAAGAAATTCTAGAAAGAATTAATGGAGCTGATCTAAAAAGAGCTTCTAAAATAACTGGGAGAAGATTCTACTTCCTCACTGGAGATTTGGCTAGACTGGAACTCGCTCTAATTAATTTTGCAGTAGAAATGCTATGTGAAAAAGGATACAGTCTAACAACTCCGCCTTTTTTAATGAATAAAAGAGCTTACGAGGGAGTAGTTGATTTGAGTGATTTTGAAGATGTTATGTATAAAATTGACAAACATGACTTGTACCTTATTGCAACATCAGAACATCCGATTACCGCAAGATTTAAAAATGAAATAATTGAGCTAAAAGAAGGACCTCTGAAATTTGCCGGAATTTCTACTAATTTTAGAAGAGAAGTGGGAGCTCATGGAATTAGCGATAGAGGCATTTGGAGAGTGCATCAATTTTCTAAGGTTGAGCAAGTAATCCTTTGTAAGCCTGAGGACTCAATGAATATGCACAAAGAGATACTTAATAATGCGACAAATATATTTGAAAAATTAGAAATACCTTACAGAGTAATAGATATCTGTACAGGAGATATTGGTACTGTAGCAGCTAGAAAATTTGATATTGAAGCTTGGATGCCATCAACAAACCAATGGAAAGAGGTTGTAAGTGCTAGTAATTGTAAGTCATACCAATCTGTTAGGTTAAACATGAGATACCGAACAGCAGAAGGCACTGACTTCCCTCATACTTTAAACTCAACCGCAATCGCTACTACTAGAGCTTTAGCTGCAATACTTGAAAATAATCAAACCGATAAGGGAGATGTAATCATTCCTAAAGTACTAAGAAAATGGATGGCTAATCAGGAAATAATCGAAGCTAAATGAAAAAAGGATTAATCTTAGGAAGATTTCAGCCACTACATATGGGGCATCTTTCTATATTTGAAACTGTAATTGATAACGATGAAGAGCTGTTAATATGTGTAGGCTCATCAAACAAAAAAAGAACTGAGAAAAATCCTTTTACTTCTCTAGAGAGAATACAAATGATCGAATCTGTTTTATCGAACTATAGCTGTTATTACGAGATTTTTGAAATCCCAGATATAAATAACAATGATCTATATGTAAATCATTTAGAAAATATTGTGTCTCCTTTTGATAAGGTTTATACGGGTAACGAACTAGTTAAGGAATTATTTGAAAATGCTGGATATTCCGTAGTAGTTCCTGATTTAATCAACCGCGAGGCCTGGCAGGGGGTTTCCATCCGTCAGGCGATGAAGGACGGTGGCGATTGGGAAATGGATGTCCCTGCAAGTGTAGCAAAAATAATTTCTGAAATTGAAATGTCATAGCGGGCCCCCTCCCTTCTTTGACTAATCTACTTTTACTTTCGTTCCTTTAGGTTTATTAGATTCTTTTTTGGTCAGCACTAAATCTAATATTCCATTTTTGTAAGTAGCTTTCGAAGATTCAGTTTCTACAGCAGAAGTTAAGTCAATGCTTTTGAAATATTTACGTGATTCAGTCTTAACATTGACTTCCACTTTATCTTCCATGACATTAATATCTATGTCTTCTTTGCTAACACCAGGGAGTTCAACCGTAATTGCAATTTGATCGTCTGTTTCATTAATGTCTGTTAGAGGCTCTCTCCTAGTATCTACGGTTGGCTTTTCTCCTTTCTTTCCAAACGGTTTCATCCTTGTATTTCCAAAGTCTTCAAAAACTGGAAAACCATCTGGACCAGTTTTAACCGAAAAACCAAAAACAAATGGACTACTGCTGCCGTTACTTCGGTTGTCACCATCTAAAGCATCTCTCATGAAATTATCCATTTGCTTACGCATTTTTTGAAATTCTCCATCTAAATTATTGAAGATGTCATCTATGTTCCAATCCTCGCCGCTAAACCAATCATCTTTTCGTTTTCTGTTCATGTTTCTCCAGTAAACAACCTTTAGTTGTAAACCTCTAGTTTAGTAGCCATATTTAAAAGTTGTTTAAGTCTCATCATCAGCTTCAGTAGTCACAACAGCTTCTGCAACAACGGGTTCGGCTGCCACTGGTTGAGCAACAACTGGTTCGGCTGCCACTGGCTGAGCAACAACTGGTTCGGCTGCCACTGGTTGAGCAA
>CAXHBG010000004.1:0-36869 GCA_964015055.1 uncultured Thermoplasmata archaeon | reverse complement strand
TTAGGTCACGGGTCAATATCTCCTAGAGATCTCGATAGTCTAAGAACCAGTTTGAATACATTAAAAGATTTGAAACAATTCCTAAGTGAAGAACCTTTAAAGTCAAAACTGATGAAACGATTAGTAAAATCAATAGATCCTCACAAGCAAGTCTCGAAGAAATTAGAAGAAGCTCTTGTTGAAGAGCCACCTTTAGTTTTGAGGGATGGTGGAATATTCAAAAAAGGATATTCTAAAGAATTAGACGATTTGAGAGCTAGGGCAAGTAGTGGTCGTGAATGGGTTGTAGCCTTAGAAACTGAAGAAAAGACTAAAACTGGGATTCCCAAAATTAAAGTAGGTTACAATCGTGTATTCGGATATTACCTAGAAGTGCCAAAAGCCTATGCGAAAAAAGTTCCCGAACATTACCATCGAAAACAAACTGTTGCAGCAGGTGACAGATATATTACACCTGAATTAAAGGAAAAAGAAACTTCTATTCTAAGAGCTGACGAAAGATCTCAAGCCTTAGAAACTGAATTATTCAAAGAACTAAGAGAATGGATTATGGATTTCTTGGGATCTTTGCAGGCGACTACAATTGCTGTATCCAAAATTGATTCTATTTCTTCAATGGCAGAAGTCAGCCAGTCTAATAATTATGTAAGGCCTGAAATGTCAGATGATGGAGCACTGTCAATTTCGGATGGAAGACATCCAGTTATTGAAGTACTAAGAGAAGGAAACTATATTCCAAACAGCTTACAATTAGACAATAAACAAAGACAACTGATGATCCTTACCGGGCCAAATATGGGCGGTAAGTCTACCTATATGCGTCAAACTGCATTGATTTCAGTAATGGCTCAATCAGGTTGCTTTGTTCCTGCATCGTCTGCAAGATTAGGGATGGTTGATCGCGTATTTACTAGAGTTGGAGCTCACGACGATTTAGTCCATGGACATTCTACTTTCATGGTTGAAATGTTAGAATTAGCTAATATTTTACGAAATGCTACACCAAACAGCTTAGTTTTACTAGACGAAATTGGTAGAGGAACTTCTACTTTTGATGGTTTAGCACTTGCGTGGGCTGTTGCTGAACAATTACACGCTGGAAAAGGTGTGAAGACTTTGTTTGCTACACATTATCACCAACTTACTGACGTCTCAAAGATTCTAGATAAATCTGTAAATTGCCACATGCAAGCAAAGGAAGATGGTCATGAACTAACACTGATGCATCGTGTTGCTGAGGGACCTACTGATGCTTCTTTTGGTATTCACGTTGCAAAAATGGCTGGAGTACCTGAAGAAGTGCTTGAGAGGGCACGAAAAGTACTCAACAATTTAGAGGAAGGTTCAACTATTGAAGTTTCTAAAGCAGGGCCTGTGCAATCTGTATTCTCAACTGATTTTGGAGGAAGAACTGAAACAAAACAAAACCCTGTTGTTGATGAAATAAAGAAAATGGATCTGATGAATTTAACACCATTACAAGCTTTAGAAAAACTACACGAAATACAACAGAAATTACTCTAAACTATAGAGACGCTGGTTTTTCTTATTGCGCTATTCCCTTCTTCATCTTCTGCTGTAAAAGTGAAAGTATATGCTTCGGCATCTAAACCTTGCTCAAAATAATAATAGTATCTGTGCCCCTTAGAAATATTGAACGAATTGTCTGATTCTAATTCACTCATAGGTGTTGCTGTCATAAACCCACTACCACCTTTGTTAACTGTCATAACAACATTATCAATTTTCCAATTATCTTTTACCGATACTACAAATACAAAAGGAGTGTTAGAATCTATTTCTGTTGTTAAATTCCATTGTCCATCATCCTGTACATATATTTCATTCACACCAAACTCAGGATTTGATATGTCGTTAAATGGTGGATTTGAAAATAAAATGAATAAACCCAACCAAGCCAAGAAAGACATAAACATAGGTCCAAACCAATTTTTCCTCTCAAATTCGCTAGTATCAACTATCATTGGTAAAATTTTGATTAAACCAAAAGGAGCAATAAATCCTAACAGCACTACAGATCTTTCTAAACTTGTCATTCTAACAAGGTAGTAGGATATTACTGCGATAACTAATGCGTAAAACACAGCAAACAAAATGACCTTTGAATCTCTTAATTCTTTCTGACGAAATTCCTCTTTATCGAATTCTGGAAATGCGAAGCCTTCTTCACGTTTACCTTTCTTCTTGGCCATTGTGCTCCATAATGGAGGTTAAATAAAGCCCCGTGTGGAGTACAATACGTGACTGAGGAAGAAGAAAAGATTGAGCCTACATTAACTGGAATGCCAATTGAAGTTCATATTCGTAGGCACAGTCAGTTTTTGATAATTCTCACTTTTTGTTTATTTTTAGGTTGGTATACTTTTGCTTTATTCCTGATTGCATGGATAACTGGAGTAAGATGGGCTGACAACGAAGGTTACTTGGAAAAAAATAACATGGAACTAGTCTGGGGCCGATCTTTCTTAATGTGGAGAACTGATTGGGGTAAAGATTTTATTGAGAAAATATCACAGAATAAGCCGTTATGGAGAAGAATAGGTGACGTATGGGTTGTAACTGTATTTTTTATTATGATTTTTATGTTTCTGCTGTTACTTTGGCAAGCTACGCTAGCCTGGCAGATTCCGAAAGGTGCATCGGTCTCACCCAAAATGATGATCGGTTTGCCTGGATTAAATCCAGTAATTCCTTTGTGGTATGGTATTTTAGCATTAGTAATTGCTATGGTAGTCCATGAATTTAGTCATGGAATTTTAAGCAGAGTAGCTAATGTAAAAGTTAAAGCATTGGGATTACTAATGTTTTTCTTTCCCGTAGGCGCATTCGTTGAGCCAGATGAAGAAGAAATGAAGGGCATGAAAAAATGGGAGCGTATGAGGCTCTATGCTGCTGGCCCAGGAAGCAATATGGTGATTGCAATCATTTTCTCTTTCTTGTTTTCATCGGTTATGGTTGCTTCGTTAGAGCCTTCAAGTGATGGTGTGCTATCTGCTAGTGTTGTTTTGGATTATGGTGGTGAGGAAGCAGGCCTTGAACCTTGGATGCTAATTACAGAAATCGACAATCAAATCATTTTGAATTCAGCAGATTTCTCTAGCGTAATGAATGAAACTTACGCGGGACAAGTCGTCAATGTTTCGGTTCTGAATAAAGGAACTCCTGAAACATACCAGGTCACTTTGTCAGATAAGGGAAGTTATTATCTGAAATATTATCCTGATTCATACGAAACTTGGATGTCCGGTAAAGGATTCATGGGCATTGCTGTTGTTAATCCTGAAGTTATAGCTGATAGTTTGGCTAACCCTGGCAGTTCTGGAGGTAGTATGCTACAATACATTACCTTACCCTTCCAAAAATTACAACCATTTCCTGAACACTTTACTGCTCTTTTCTCGCCTTCTGGAATAGTAGGAGCAATTCCAGATAGTGCTTTCTGGATATTAGCTAATTCATTTTATTGGATTTTCTGGCTAAACCTGATGGTTGGACTGACGAATGCCCTTCCTGCAGTTCCTCTTGATGGAGGCTTCATCTTTGCTGATGGTGTAACTGGAATGCTTGGCAAAGTTAAGAGTAGTATGACTGCCCAAAGAAAAGAAGAAATTGTTGACAGACTAGTTAGTATTCTTGCAATTACTGTTGTCTTCCTAATTGTCTGGCAAATAGTAGGTCCAAGATTAGTAGGAACTGAACCTGTGACTCTTAATGCAGACATTGATGCTTCAATGACCAAAGGCTGGAGTGATGAGGTCTTCGAATTTGACGCATCTGGATCTGAGGGTGCTTTCGTAACTTACCAATGGGACTTTGGGGACGGGAATACGGCTGTAGGAGAAAAAGTACAGCATAATTGGTCTCAAGGTGGGCTCTACTTTGTTGTTTTAACTGCAAGTGACGCTGAAGATCGGCAAAGCGTAGCTTTTCAAGAAATAAGTGTTAATCATGAGGAGAATGGCGATGGTGATGTAGGAGGAGGAGGTGAAGATAATGTATTATCTTCAATAAATCCCTATGTTGAGAGTGTTAATATTTACTTAAATTTAACTGGTGAGAGTGCATTACCTCTGCAGGAAGATGTTACTGTTACCATTATGTCACCTTCAGGAGTTGTATTCGAAGAAAACTATCTTTTGGGAGCTCAACCTCAATATGTTGAATACAAAACTAATCAAGGTGAAATGATAGGCGACTGGGAGATAAGTTTGGAATCTAACGACCCAACGTCTGACTTTTCTTACACATTTAATTGGGTAACTTATTTCCAAAATAATTCCTGAACAAGACTTTAATAATGCGTACTTTTTTTGACAGTAGTTAACAAAGGATAATTGTTCCTGAGATGTGAAAATAATGAGTAAAGACCCAGTTCCACTTAAAGCCGTACATCATGTTGAGTTTTATGTTGGTAATGCAAAGCAAGCTGCCTACTATTACAGAAAGGCATTTGGATATGATCAGGTTGCTTACTCTGGTTTAGAAACTGGAGATAGAGAAAAAGCTAGCTACGTCTTGGGACAAGGTCGAATCAGAATGGTATTTTCCACTCCACTAAACGGAAATAATGAATTGGCAGATCATATTCGAAAACACGGAGATGGCGTGAAGGATATCGCATTTCATGTGGATGATGCAACTGCATGCTATGAAGCATGTGTAGCACGCGGAGCAAAAAGTGCTATGAAACCTGAAACTATTAGTGATGAAAATGGTAGCATTACTAAAGCTTCCATTTTTACCTACGGAGAAACGGTACATTCTTTTATTTCACACAATGATTACGATGGCCCTTTCCTCCCTGGATTTGTAGAGAGTAAAATTGAAGGAAATAATGTTGGATTAAAATTCATTGATCATATTGTAGGAAACGTAGAATTAGGTAAAATGGAACATTGGGTTAATTTTTATGCAGACACAATGGGATTCTCACAGATTCAAGAATTTAGTGATGATGATATTTCTACTGAATACTCTGCACTAATGTCTAAAGTTATGGAAAGTGACAATGGGAGAATTAAATTCCCTATTAACGAACCTGCTGAAGGTAAAAGAAAATCCCAAATTGATGAATACTTGGAATTTTATGAGGGAGCTGGAGTACAACATCTTGCACTTTTAACAAGCGACATCATAAAGACAATTGCCAAACTAAAGGAAAATGGTGTGGACTTTTTAGAAGTTCCAGATACTTACTACGAAGATTTAACCGAAAGAGTAGGTGCTATAGATGAAGATATTGAAGTTTTAAGAAAATTAAAAATTTTAGTAGATAGAGACGATGAAGGGTACTTGTTACAGTTATTTACAAAACCTGTAGAAGACAGACCCACCGTATTCTATGAAGTTATTCAAAGAAAAGGATCGAAAGGCTTTGGAGTTGGAAACTTTAAGGCGTTATTTGAGGCAATTGAAAGGCACCAAGCCGAGAGAGGTAATCTGTAATGCATAGATATCATAAATTAGGAAAAGTAGCGAAGAAAAGACACACTGTTTTTAGAGATGATAATGGAAATATTTATCATGAAGAATTGAAAGGAAATAAAGGATTTGTAGGACCTTCATCACTTCTTTACCACATTTACCCCCCTACTGAAGTTCTATCAACAAAAGAAATAGGAAATTTTACACTTGAAGAAGACGATGATAAAAGCCTTAGAATGAGACATTTTTACACTAACAGAGCAGACAAAGGTGGAAGTGCAATTATGGACAGAAAGCCTTTCTTATTCAATAATGATGTTGTGATGATGATGTGCTATCCTGATAAAAATGATGATTATTACTACCGTAACGCCCAGGGTGACGAAATAATCTATGTAAGTCAGGGAAGTGGAACTTTAGAAACTGCCTTTGGAAACATGAAATATAATGCAGGTGATTATATCGTAATTCCGAGAGGAATTTTACACAGATATATAATGAATGACGAAGAGCATTCTCTTCTAATTGTCGAATCTCCTGGAGAAGTACGAACTCCTAAAAGATACAGAAATGAATATGGGCAAATAATCGAAAGAAGTCCATACTCTGAACGTGATTTTAGAGGGCCTGATGAATTAGTTCCTCACGATGAAAAGGGAGAATTCAAAATTATTGTAAAGCAACGTAATAGATTCACCGAAGTTACCCTAGGCCATCACCCATGTGATGTTGTTGGATGGGACGGTTACTACTATCCTTTTGCTTTCAGCATTCATGATTTTGAACCTATTGTGGGAAGAATCCATGAACCACCACCTGTTCACCAAACATTCGCTAGCGATAGATTTGTGGTTTGTTCATTCTGTCCAAGACCTTTTGACTTTGATAAGAATGCAATACCTGCACCTTACAATCACGCCAACATAATGTCTGATGAAGTCATTTATTATGATTCAAAGGAATTTATGTCTAGAAAAGGTGTTGAATTTGGATCAATGACTCTACATCCTGATGGATTGACGCATGGTCCACATCCCGGAAAATATGAGGCTTCAATTGGCGCTAAATGGACTGATGAATTGGCTGTCATGGTAGATACTCATTATCCTTTAAAAGTAGCAAAGTATGCAATAAAAGTTGAGGATCCAAATTATTCAAAATCTTGGTTAGACGGTGAAGGTTACAAAGACGCCCTAGGCGAATAAATTTGATGAAAAATAGTCTACAAAAAATCATGAATGGATTGATAGACTATGCAGGTCTATTTCCTCCGGCAAAATTACCTCTAGATCAAGCAATCACAGAATATATTTCTCATTTTAGCGATCAAAAAAAATGGATGCTTGGTAGATTCATTATACCAATTTCACAACTAACTGATTTGGAGAAATTTATTACTAAATTTGACAATGTTGGAACATTAAAATTATCGGTATTAGGTGCACAGAGTAGTTCCGATAAAGAATTTTTAGAACAAACGAAAAAAGAAATTTCTATAATTAACGAATATAGAAAAAAACATGAAGGAAAAATCTTGATTGAAGTTATTGAAACTAAGCTACCCTCTCAATCGCCGTCTAAAGACGTTATGGCAAAAATTGTAAAATTGCTAAATAGCAATAATCTAGAGCATTACCACGAATTTCCTGAATTACCTTACGTAGGAATCAACTATGCAACAAACGAAGATGAAGGTGATTGGGATGACAAAATCACACCTACTATTGAAATGATATCTAAGTTAGATAACGCAGGAATTAAATTGAGATGTGGAGGAATCGTAAAAGAGGCTTTTCCTTCAGTGGAACAGGTCGCAGCAATGATACAAAACTGTAGCATTTATCAAGTTCCGCTCAAATTTACTGCAGGATTGCATCACCCTATCAGGCATCACTCTAGTGAATATAGTACGGAAATGCACGGATTCATCAATATGTTTAGCGCTAGTGCTTTTGCTTCTACTTTTCCAAAACCAAATAATCAACAAGAAAAATTCAGAATGTTCATCTTACTATCTCATATGATCGATTGCCAAAATGAATCTGATTTCGAATTTACAGATGATAAAATGACATGGAAAGTAGGTGATGATCGCGATTCAAGGTTTGAAATTTCTAAAGAAACTATTGAGCAAAGTCGTGAAAATACAGCTATTTCTTTCGGCAGTTGCTCTTTTCAAGAGCCCATGGATGACTTAACACAATTAGGATGGATGTAATGGACAAAACACACGATTCAAATCTAAAATCTTGGATAGATGTAGAGGAAAATTCAGATTTTCCTATACAAAATATACCCTTTGGAGTTTGCAGCCCTAAGGAAGGAGGAGACTTACATGTTGTTACTGCAATTGGTAACTTTGTAATTGATTTAGCACGATTGGACGAAGCCGGAATTTTTAAAGGTACTGAAATCGAAGGAGCTGAAATTTTCCATGAACCTACCTTAAACGCATTTATGTCAATGGGAAGAAATGCGTGGAAAGAAACAAGGTCAATAATAAGTGAAATTTTAACCAAAGATAATCCTACCCTGAGGGATAATGAAGAACTAAGAAAAATTGCAGTAATTTCAAAAGATGATGTAAATATGGAATTGCCTGTTGATATTGGAGATTACACTGATTTCTATTCTTCTAGGGAACACGCAACTAATGTAGGAACTATGTTTAGAGGGCCCGATGCCGCCCTGATGCCAAATTGGCTTCATCTTCCAGTAGGCTATCATGGTCGAGCATCGTCTGTCGTACTTAGCGGTACTGAAATTGTAAGGCCGAAAGGCCAAACAAAGCCACCTACATCTGATGAACCCATTTTTGGAGACTGTAAAAGATTAGATTTTGAACTTGAAATGGGTGTTTTAATCGGTTCTGGGAATTATCTTGGTGAGCCTGTGCCTGTTGATGACGCAGAAGAACACGTCTTTGGATTAGCTCTAATCAACGATTGGTCTGCTAGAGATGTACAAACATGGGAATACGTGCCACTTGGTCCTTTCCTAGCAAAGAATTTTGCAACATCTATCTCTCCGTGGATTATTACACTAGAAGCATTGGAACCGTTTAGGTGTAGTAGCCCTAAGCAAGATCCTGAACCGTTTGATTATCTAAAAAACAAGGAGAATCATAATTTTGATATAGAATTAGAAATACACTTGCAAACTAAAAAAATGAATGAACCACATATAATTTCCAAAACCAATTATAATTATTTGTATTGGAATATGGCACAACAAATTGCTCACCACACAGTCACTGGATGTAATCTTCGAACTGGAGATTTACTAGCTAGTGGAACTATTTCTGGACCAGACAAAGATAGTCGAGGATCAATGCTTGAAATTGCATGGGGAGGAAAGGAACCAATTACTCTTCCTAATGGTGAAAAAAGAGCTTTCCTTGAAGACGGCGACATTGTAACTCTGAAAGGATTTTGTAAAGGTAAAGGTTACAAGATTGGATTTGGGAACTGTATTGGTGAAATACATCCTTCGCTTTAAGCACGATTTAAGGCTGATTTTAGGGCAGAGCTTATATAACCATCCGAGTGGCGCCCAATCCGTCTCTGATTTTTAAGAGGCAGCAAGGACACAACATCAATGGCAAGACAAACACGTCGTCGACGTGACTCTAAGGTAAAGAGTCGCTTCAAGAATCGCCCAACTCCTTCTATCAGCAGAGCCCCCTCTGCAGATATTGAGAAAGTAGGAACTGCTATGAAATCCAGTAAAATCGACTGGAGAACTGTAGGATTACTAGTTCTAATTTTTATATTTTCGCTTTACATTAGAACAGCTTGGACTGCTGAACCTGCAACTGAAGATGGTTATCAATTAACGGGAGGCAGTGACCCTTACTACCACAAGCATGTCGTGGATTATGTTGTTGAAAATGGTGAACATTTGAACAGAGATCCAATGTTAAATTATCCATACGGTGCAAATAATAATCGTCCACCACTCTTTGATTGGTCAATTGCAATTATTGGCTTAATAGTATCTCCATTTTTCGCATCCACTGAAGACTCTGTCTGGTGGGCTATGCAAGTTTTACCTGCAATTTATGGTGCTTTAATTGTCTTCCCAGTTTATGCAATTGGAAGAGCTCAATTTGGTAAAGAAGCTGGATTGATTGGTGCTTTTTTAATTGGAGTGAACGCAAGTCACGTAAGTCACTCGAGTTTAGCTCTGGCTGACCACGATTCTTACATAATCCTGTTTGGTACTACTGCATTCTTTTTCTTTATGAGGTCCTTAACTGTTTCTAGCGATAAGAAATGGGTTTCAGATTGGACTAATTTTGACCATATTAGGCAAGGTCTAAGCGATCTTGTTAAGAGCGAAAAACTTGCATTAGGTTATGCAGGATTAGCTGGTATGACCATAGCCATGATTGCTATGAGCTGGAAAGGTTTCCCTTACATTATGGCTATTATTGCCATTTACTTAGGTTTCCAAATGCTAATGAATGCATTCAGAAGAGTAGACAGTTTGACTACTGGAATGATAGGCTTAGTAACTCTTGGATTACCTGTTCTTCTATCATATCCATATTACCAATCAATGGGATTCATCAGTACATGGTGGGAAGCTCCCGCTTACATCTTGCTTGGTTACATAATTATGTCTCTGCTTATGGTTACAACTAGAGATTTACCGTGGCTACTAGTTATCGGAAGCTCTGCACTTCTTGCGCTTGCTTTCTATTTGCTACTAACATATGTTTTCACAGATCTTGGCTTCTTACTTTTCAGTGGACAAGGTTACTTTGTAAGAACCAAACTTTTCAACACTATTGCAGAAGCTCAGGCTCCTGAATTTGCAGATTTTGTATTTGCATTCGGTCCAGTTTCTATTTGGTTGGCAATTTTTGGAGTCATTTGGATGGCATACCAATTATTCAGCCAGAGTATGTGGAAGAAAGATTATCTGTTCGTCATGATTTGGGCTCTCGTATCTTTGTTTATGGCTCAATCTGCGGTTCGTTTTATTTTCAACGCGACTCCAGTTGTTTCACTAATAAGTGGTTGGGTGACTTGGATGATTATTCAATGGGCTGATTTCCCAGGTGTATTACAAACATGGACTAGTTACTGGGGAAAACGTGGAAATCTATTCTATGGACTATCATTACTATCACTTGCCATAGGATTTTGGTTTTTCTTTACAATAAGTGTACTTGTTGGCCTGTTAACTGCAACCATACTAATTGTATTAATCATGGTCATCGGACATATGGATGCCCAGGATATTGATCAATACCGATTCCGAGACAGAATAAGCGGATTGAGAAGATCTTTTGAGATAAAAAGACCACTAGTAGCCCTCTTCATTGGATTATTTATTTTCATTCCTAACACATTCTACGGATATGACGCTGGAGTTCCTTACGAGGACAAAAAAGAACATGACGCTGATATTTACAATTTCCTAAGCTATGACTTCTTTAGGCCTGAAGAGTTTGATTACGGCCAAAGGAACAACGTGACGCTGTATCCTGATGGAACTACTGGAATGTACACATCTAACCTAAGCTCAAGCCAACTGTGGTACATGGGTAATACCGGACCTTCATTCCCTTCCGACTACTGGATTGAAGGGCTTGAGTGGTTAGCCGAACAAGATACTGAGAAAGCTCCTGAGGATAGGCCTGGATTCATGGCTTGGTGGGATTACGGATTCTGGGCAATTGACATTGGAGAGCACCCTACTGTAGCTGATAACTTCCAGTTTGGTTACCAAATAGCCGGTAATTTCATTGCATCTCAGTCTGAACACGAAGCTATGTCACTTCTACTTTATAGGATACTCGAAACTGAAGTGAACAGAGATACGGGAAAATTCAATTCTGATGTAAGAGCTAAAATTCTGGACGGATACTTGAACGAAGAAAATGTTTCTGCGTTTGAACATATTGTTTCAAATCCTGAAGATTATATTCCTAAGAATTCAGATGGAAGCGAAAAAGATATTAACAAAAGAAATGCAGCCATAAGAGCTGGAAATCCAATTTTAATGACCATGGATATCACTACTGTTTCAGATTTATTATGGGAAATGGAACAACTCACAGGCAAGTCTATTCGCTATTTTGCGGCAGATACGAGGATGATGGCCTATGGTCCAAAACCTGGACAAACAGGTATCTTGTATGCTCCTATCAGTTTAGCTGATTACAATATTAATGATTTTGTAGAAGTTCAATATACTCTTTCAAATGGTCAAACGCTGCCTGTCGATGAAATTAATGAATTAGTGAAAACTAATCCAACTTTAACAATTGAATCGGACAATCTTGTTTACAAAGAAAAATTCTTGAACTCCATGTTCTTCAGAGCATTCATAGGATGGTCTGCACAAGATATTGGACGGCCGATACAGGATGGAATTCCAGGAATAACTGGAGCTATTGCACAAGAAGGTAAGAGCCCTGCACCAGGATGGAATATGACTCACTTTAAGCTAGTTAAATCCGCAGGAACTCAGCTAAGAATGTTAAAGTATTATGACGGAGCAACTATTCAAGGGACTGTAGCAACCCCTAGTGGAGATCCTGTTGCAAATGCAAATGTAACTGTACTTGACGAATTCGGCATTCCACATGGTAGCGCAACTACTGACAAAAATGGAAATTATTCTGTTATCTCTGTCGCCGGTAATATAACTTTGATTGTATCTTACGGAGATAAAATTTCTGACGATGAAAAAATTAGAAAAGTCAGTAATAATATTTTGACGGGTACAACTGCGGATGATTTACTAAAAGTAAATATTTCAGAGGAAGCTGCAATGAGAGTTCCTACCGTCAATTCAACATTCGATATAGATATTGAAATTGAACCTACTAACATCACAGGAAGACTATTCTGGGATATGGACAAAGATGGAACATTTAGCGGTGTCGAGGATGAAGCATTAGCAATAACTCCCGTAAAAGCCACAAATATCCAATCTGAAGTTGTAACTATTGTAAACACAAATTCTAATGGAAAGTATGAATTTACAGGCTTAGCTCCTGGTGAATACACCATAACTTCTACCGTTGAAGACCATGAAGTTGTTTTAGGTACATATCTAGGCACATCAGCAACTAGGGCTGGACAAGAAATCGAGATCACTGAATCTCTAGAGCCAAGTACAATTTGGGGTACATTTGAATCTGAAGCTATTCCAAATACTGAAATTACTGTCTCATTATATGATGAAACAAATGGTAGTCTGCTAGAAAGTACTTTCTTGAGTCAAAACTATCTACAATCATCTGATTGTCCCGATGAAAACGATGATAGTACGGTCTCTTTCTGTTTCGAAAAATTACTTCCTGGTAACTACACATTGAGGTTAGAAAACGATGGTTTGCTAGCTGATAATCCTGCTGATTGGGAAAATAACAGTATTGATATTGTACTCGATAAGGGAACATCACTCGGCTACAGTGCGGAATTAAAAGATGGTTTTAGAATTGAAGGAATTTTAGCTCACAATGGCGAAGGAGTACCTGAAGAACAAATCTCAATAAGAAACGTTAATCTCTTCGACAGTTACAATGTATTTACAAATGAAAATGGATACTTCGCTACTGTTCTTCCCGAGGGGACATACGATTTATTCACAACTCATCAAAAAGGAAACGTTACTTTGGCATACCTAGAACGAATTGACAGTAATACTGTTTCATTACCGCTCGATGCTTCAATGGGACAAGGATACATTGTTGAAGGTAAGTTGTTTGAAGACGTAGACGGGAATAAAACACTAGATGAAGATGAAAAGGGATTTGAAGAAATAAAAATTATATTCGACTCTGTAAGTGGAGGAAGTGTATCTACTAACAGTGCTTTTGATGGAAATTATGAGGTTATTTTACCTTCTGGAATCTATAACGCCTATGCTCACATTGGTGGAGAAGGCCAAAATCTCGTTGCTTTACAACCCGTAATTTTAACTGATGAAGATAAAGACTCAAACCTCTCCTCGAATTATGGTGAAGATGTTTTAATCATAATGTATGAAGAACATCTAGGTGGTGAAATTCCTTTAGAAGGTTTAGTAAACCTTGATGGTGCCACAACTGGAGCACTTAATGTTTGGGCAGATGATCCAGGTACAGTAATCACATTACCAATTAATAATTATGAAGTGACTGCAGAAAAATATGGATATACTTTTGAAGGAATATATGAAGTTTCTGAACAGACAAATTCCACTAAGGAAGCTAGAGAGAATTTCGAATTAAATGCAGGAAAAGAGCTAATTGTTGAGATGAAGAGAATTCCTACGAATGTTGCTGGAAACTTTGCATTTGAAGGTACAGGAATATCTGGTGCAGATATTTCATTCTCCCCTATTTCTGACCCTTCTTATTTCCTAAATTTCACTACTGATGAAAACGGAAACCTATCTGATGTTACCTTACCACCTGATAATTATTTGTATTCTTTCACATACAATGATAATGGAACTAGATATTTTGCAATAGGCCAAACTAATATCGAAATAGGACAAGAAAGCTTGGATTTAGGAAGTATTATTGCTGAGAAGAAATATGACATCAGCGGTATTGCAAGTCTAAATGAAGAACCTGAAGATGGAATGGTAACTTTCACTCCAGTAAGTAATCCTGAAAATGCAACAACATTTGAGATTACAAAATTCGAAGGATATTCCGGAAGTTTAACTGGAGGAAATTATTACGTAAGTTTCCAGGACGGAGTCAGCAGCCAACACTACAGCTTTATTGGAACTATTAACCTAAATGGACCTGAAGAATACAACCTAACATTGAAAGATGAAGGTTATTTCAGAGGTGAAATTATTTCATCATCAGATGGTGATTTAATTCAAGATAATGCTATTGAAATTCAGTTTGAATCTGTTGATAGTGTGATATTTGTTACCGAAACCATTGCTGGAGAGGGACTATTTGGATCTACTATAGACTACGGTAAAATTGACTTGCCTAATGGAGTGTACGATGTTACTGTTGATTTAGAAGGATATGAATTATTTGAGGATACTTTCACTGTCAACGGGGACACTGAGATGTATACTATATCTTTAGACCCGCTTGCGGTAAATGCTACTCTGGAAGTAAGCTATACAAATGCAACTGGAAGCAAATTAGGCGTGTCTAATGCTGAGGTAAGATTCACGAATACATTTGCCGAATACGATGAAATATTTACTACAGATGAAAGTGGAATTATTAACATTTCAGGCATGATTCCTAGAACTTATGAGATAGAGATGACTCACTTTGAAAATGGAACTCAAGAACGTTTCAAATTGAACACGCAAAATATTTACGTCAAAGCTGGAAAAGAACAGCAGACTTTCAAAAGAGATGCTGACTGGAGAGTTAAATTATCTGGTACTGTTTTCTACGATCGTGATTTCAACGGTGTAGCTAATCCTGACGACTTACTAGCAAATTCTGAAGTCGAAATTTGGAATATGGCAGGTACAAATGTACAATTTAATACTACTGCCGATGAGAATGGAGAATACGAACTTTATCTTTACACTGGGGCATACCAATACTGGATTTATACAAATGAAGAAACAAGTTACGTTGAGATCGCAGAATTAGAATTAGAAGGTCCGTTAACTCTAGACGCTTCATTAAACAGAGGAATTAACTTCAAGCAAACTTACCTATCATCAGCTGATTCAGAAGCTATTGATTTTGATGAAATAGATATGGAAGGTGCAAACTTTAGCTTTGAAATCGAAATGGAAAATGGAATTATGGATATTACCGTTCCTGATGGGATTTACAGTTTAGTGAGCGAATATAAGGAATTATCTGGAACCGATGACTATGTTTTCAATCTAAACGATAATGCAAACATTACTGATGATAAAGATGGTATTCTTCAAAATAAAACTATTGAAAGAAAATTGATGAGGGGAATTGAGGTAAACGTTGACAGAACTGAAGCTAATGTAGCGCTAGGTCAAACTGTTACTTTCAATTTCAATGGTTCTTCAATTGGCCATACCAATACTATCTATGAATTAGGAATAGATAATATTCCAAGTAATTGGACTGCAGAGTTTGTTCCAAACAAATGGGGAGTTAATTATGAAGATAACGTAACTTCTGAATTAAGAATAACTCCTGACCAAACTGTTACTGTCGATGAAAAAGAGACTTTTACTGTGACTGTTTCTTGGACTGATGGAAATGATAACCAAGTTGATGATATAACTCACACCTTTGAACTTGGTATTACACCTATAGAAGCTCAGAGCCCTGATTTCGATGTAACAGAGTTACTTTGGTCTCCTGTAAATCCTACAGTGGGTACTGAAGTTACGTTAACTGCTAAGATCTCAAATTTAGTTAATAATACTGGAATACATAACGTACCTATCATATTCTACGCAGATGATATTCCATTCAATCTGACTAACGTTGCCTTTGAAGGCATTGATAATGAAGAAGTAACTGTTACTGCAGTATGGACTGCAACAGAGGGCTCACACCCACTAAGAGTTGCAATTGACCCCGGAATGACTTTAACCGAAACAGATACAACAAATAATGACGAATCTATTACTATTTCGGTTAGTTCCAAATCCGATGAAGATGACAGCTCTTTAGGAATGATAGCTGTTGTAGTTATTGGACTTGTAGGTGGACTTGCATACGTTAGCTATAGGTCTAGAAGAACGTAAAAATTAAAATAACGTTACTTAGAAAATTGGCTTAGAAAATCCCATACAATATAGCTACTTTGGACTAATCCTTGAGTTCCTGGTAGTAACATTCCCGGGCCTTCTCCTGGATAGTCCTTAGCATATGGATTATGTTGAGCTCCAAATATTGTCATAAGACGAACTTGAGAATTATTTTCGCAATTCGAGAAACCCTGAACCGAATAAAGGGGTTGCTGGTCGTTGTAATCTGGAGTAAGGCCTGTACAGCCATTCAAGTCTGCCCACTCATATAAATTTTCAATAGCTCCAGTTTGGACGGCTTCTGGATCTGTCCATGCTCCGGGATTTGTTGGTACGCTTAGGACTGATGATTCATACAATACTACTTGATCCAGAAAACCGTGCACTTCCATTATAGGTATTGGACTGTATGTATTAACTGGAGCCATAAGAAGATAAAATGACATACAACCTACTGCTGCAAATATGTGGCTTGATTCCATAGCCAACTTTTGTGCCATAGCGCAACCATTAGACCAACCAGAAGCATATATTCTATCTGAATCGACATTATAAATTTCTAAGGAAATACTAATTATTTCTTCTATGAAGCCTAGATCATCAACATTTTCACTTGCTGGTCTGCCACAGCACCATCCTGCATTCCAACCTTGTTGTGCCTCTGTATCCCAAGGGTTTTGGCTTGTAAGTCCATCAGGATATAGTACAATTGCTCCATACTCATCAGCAATTGAGTCAAAATCTGATAATGCTCTCTGATTTGTTGAATTGGAAGAATAGCCGTGAATATCTACTATCAAAGGAACTGGAGTACTTACATCTAAATCGTCTGGCATATGCACTTGCCAACATCTTTGCTCAGAATCATGATTTATGCAATTATAAATTCCCAATCTCTCGAAAGGTAAGTTTTCCTCTTCTGGTTCTTCCGTTTCATTACTTACTGTTTGATTCTGCGAAGTCTCAGATTGCTCTTCTTCTACTATTTCTTCTTTAACTATAGCATCTTCAGAACTAGAACTATCATTATCATAAATGTATACAAAGTAACCATAAGATCCTGAGGCTCCTGCAATTAGAAGAAAAGTAATTAAAATCAAACTTATTTTCTTCATTAATCTTTACTAGCTCCTAATCATTATGACTAGGATAAAAAATAAAGGCTTCGCTAGTGAAAAGATAAAAGTAAAAAAAGTCGTAACCGAGAGATAGGGGAACTAAGTCCCCTACCTAACGCTACATTTCCTATCTAAACTACTTATAGTAATTTAGCGGAGCCAATAATGTCTCCGGTTGCATCAAATTGGATATCTAGTTTCCAACCATCTCGTGCTGGTCCACCTTCAGGTCCATACACCAAAAATTGGTCACCAGATGACAATTTGCCATCGCGGTCGTTGTCAGAGAAGTGCACTGGGAACTGGCTGCCGTTGTCATCTGAAACATTGCCTGCTCTGCTCGATAATGCTGCATCATCTCCGCTATAGGTCATATCGATACCCATCTCTTCGCCGCCCTGGAATTGCATAGCAACTTCGCCGAAGCCATTGCCGCCGACATATGTCGATCCAGATCCGTCTTTCAAGAAGAAACTAAATCCTAGTAAGTCTTCTTGTTTGCTAACTTTAATCACTTCTACGTGATATACTCCTGCACTGTCTTCAGATACGAAGAAAGTGGCTATAGGGGCTGATTCTCCTTGCTCGAGGAAACTGGCTGCCCAAACGTACAGCACAGCTGCCAAAACAACTGTAATTGCCACCATTAAAATAACGGCAATAACCGGGGAAACTCCCTCATCATTTTTTTCTATTCTGTGTTCCATGGTTGCGTCCTCTTTCTGACAGTTTTGAACCACAAGTGATTCTACTGTCGGACATAAACATTGTCACGACTGTATATAAAGTCTAACTTAACGCCCATTGAATTAGGTTCTAGTATGTTTTAGCTAAGAAAACTTTGTTCTTTGTAAGCTTACCTGTAACTGCACATTTTCTTTTTTCAGGATACGGCCTTGTAGACTCGCCCAATAAAGAGAATCCTGTTTCTTTCTCGATCATCTCGGCTTCAGCATCATTTCCTTCAAAGGCCATTTCATACACAAACCCATCCTCTAAATTTTGTTCAAACGAAATAGTTGAACCATTAATCTCTAGTTTAGGCATTTCTTTGATATGCCGATTAAAATGGGATTGAGCTTTTTCCTTCATATGCGCATTGACTAAATCTAATTCTTTCCTAACTGAGACAATTAATTCCTGTAAATTGTAACTAGACTTTTCTCCCGTTCTTGTAGCGCACATAAATGAATTTGATTTAAGGTCTCTTGGACCTAATTCTATTCTCAATGGCACCCCTTTAATTTCCCAATCATAGTACTTTTGGCCAGGCCTAATATCTCTATCATCTAACTTAACTCTTATCTTTTCTGATTTTAGCTCATTAACCATTTCATTTGCTGCATACATGATTTCGTCTGAACCGTCCTTGGATAAAATAGGGACAATAACTACTTGAATCGGTGCAATTGAAGGAGGCATAATCAGTCCTTTATCGTCGCCGTGAGTTGCAACGGTAGCCCCAAGTAATCTTTCAGACATTCCGTATGTTGTTTGGTGAACATACTTTTGTTCGCCTGAATCGTCTTCATACTTTACGTCGAATGCTTTAGCCCACTGATCTCTGTAATGGTGAACTGAAGCAACTTGCAAGGTTCTACCGTCTGGCATAATCACATCTATAGCAATTGTATACCAAGCTCCTGGGAATGTGTCCCAAACTGGTCTTTTAGTTACAATTACTGGGAAATTTAATTTCTCCATAAGATTATTTACAATTTCTAAGTCTTCATTAATTTGCCTAGTTGCATCAACTTCGTCAACATGGGCTGTATGCGCCTCAAAGAAATGTATTTCTCGTACTCTAATAAATGAACGTGTTTGCTTAGTTTCGTACCTAAAAGTATTAACAATTTGATAAGTTTTTAACGGCAAATCTGCGTGAGAACGAATCCACAAAGGAAACATTGTATACATTGCAGTTTCACTTGTTGGTCTCAAGAACATTGGTTTATCTAATTTCGTTTCTCCCGCATGTTTAATCCAGTAAACTTCTTTAGCAAATCCTTCCACATCGTCTTCTAGCCTTAGTTCAGAAGGATCTACGCCTGCTTCTCTGGCTTTTTTAAGTAGCGAGACTAACTTATTCTCTTTGTCTAATAAATCTTCAGGAATTAGCAGTGGAAAGTTGACTTCTTCGTGATCAGTTCTTTCCATTTCATCATGCGTTAAATTATCTATTAATCTCATGGTTTTCCAACCATAAGGTCTCCACACGTCCATTCCCTTTATCGGATACCTTTTATCAACCAGTTCTGCAGCTTCGACCATAAAAGGATACCATTCTTTGAAGTTTTCTTTAGATGGAATTCCGCGTTTAGCTGCTGCCGGAGATTTAGACATACTCAAACGCTCGTTACTTGCTTATAATTAAGGTTTATTCTTCCTCTTTGCAGCTGATTGAATTCGTTGCTCTCTAACCTCTAAAAGCTTTCCTATTGTGTACGGACCTACCAAAATAATTATGATAGAAATCAAGAGCATAGATTTGCATCCTGATGGTGCATTATCATAATTTTCGGGCTGAGTAATTTTCAATTTAATTAAACCAAACCATGGTAGTTCACCTCTTGCCATCCCTATTACCCAATCTGGATCTACGGGCTGAACCGGGTCGTTGTTAATATCTCTATGAGTTAATTGATCAGGATGTGGGTTGCCTGTAGAATCTCCCTTTGTGATATAACCTGAATTCTCTAAATTTTTAAGATGCGCACCTCCACTGAGACCTATTTCTGAAAATTCTATTTTGGAACCAAAATAAGTTTCTATTTCAGGAATGTAATAATAATCGGTAATATTATCGCCATTCATATCTCTTGGTTCTTCTAAGACATCTACCCAAGCCATTGCCCTGTGAATCACAGGTGTGACTGGAGTTCCATCAAATTCTCTTATTCCATTTTTGTAATAAACTATTACGTCTCCATAGTCTCCATATTTTTTGTAATCTGTTTTCTTACCTTGAAGATATGTAACAATTTCTGATTTTTCAGCTTTCTTAACTACTACTAAATCTCCTGTATCTATTGTTCCAATGTGAGTAAAGCCGGGCTCATCATACAATGGATTATCTGTATGTTCCATAGAGCCAGATTCGATAACTACCATAGGTGGCCAATTTCCACTGTAAGCAAAGGTTAACAGAAAAACTAAAAGAACACTGCCTATTGCCATTCCTATGTCTTTTGCAGCCTCAGGTATTTGTATTTTATCTGAATCTGACATCTGAGTTCCAACTATGGATTACGAGGTCTTTTAATCTTCTTGACTTTACGTACTTTCTTGCGATTACTATGGCTTGAGCGTTGAGCACCGAAATCGGTAGAAGGGCCATTATCGTCGTCTCCAACCATTCTAACGTTATTAGGCAATTCATCTGAAGAATCTTCATCTCCACTTTTCTCCGGTGAAGAACTGAAATCTCCAAGAAGGTCATCTAAAGGATCGCCAACGTTTGAATTCATGGCTACTGGAATTGAGGATGTTTCAGCTGGAGTCGAAGAAGGCGATTCAGGTACAGCACCGCCCGACTTTTTCATTTCTCCACCGCATGATGGACATTTTCCCCATTTTTCTTGAAATTCTTTTCCGCATTTAGTACACGCATATGCTGAAGATGACATTGAAGTTGACTGTTTAGATGGAATACTTGCTGGTTCCGACGTTGATTTATCTTTGTCAACGTATGGATTGAAGTCTCCAGCTCCTCCTAAAAGATCCTCCAAGTCCTCTTTTCTTGAAGATGGGGTTTCTTCTTGTTTTTGCTTAGCTAGCTCAGGATTAGAGTCCCCGCCACCCAATTTGCGACGTTGTTCTGCATAGTAAGCGTCCCGCTCTGCAAAAAGTTCTTTTGTTTCCTCAGAGTAATCAAATTTTTTCTTTTCTTCTTTCTTTTTACCAAACCAACCCATAACTGACCAAATACGCGTGATAAATAAAGCGTTGGGTTTAGAATAAAGACAATTCTCCAGTTATCTCGTTAATTTTTGTTTCAGTGGCTGGGCCTATTCCTAGACAGGTAACTGTTCCTGGAGGTACTTCAGTTAAACCTGCGTCAGTTATTAGGCTATTTATCAAACCAACATCTCTTGCATGTTGTTGCAATTGCCTCAGGGAAGACTCGTTTGTTGTTTTAACAACTACTTTTTTTTGACCATCCGCATACCATTTTTTAAAATTGGACGAATCAGATTTCTTTGATTGAAGTGAGCAATTAACTGCAGCGTGTGATACTTGTGCAGCCATCTTACCTTTAGATATTCCTAAGTCTGTTCTAACTACTACCACTAACTTGTATTCCAAGATTATTCCTCTTCATCTGAAATTTCTAATGAATCTTCTTGAACAACATCTCCAGACAAACCCTGTCCCTCTCCAGGCCTGTTCAAGTCTTGATCTAAATCTGCCATTCTGGAATCAATATCTGCTAAATCTGCCAATAGTGTTTTTTCTTTTCTTTCGTAATATTTTTTCATGACTGAACTGCCTGAACGCTTACGGCTTTCAACTTCTTCTAGTTTACGTTTAACATTGTCTCTATCATGCTTTAGACCTTGAAGTTCTATCAATTCTGCAGGTATGTACTTTCCTGCCACAGCTAACTCTGATTCAATACGAATTCCTGGAGGCGCTCTAGCAAGGCTTGGATGAATGTTAGCTGTCCAAGGATAAGCTCCCCTGTACCAGCCTGCAACAAAAAATAATATGGACAGGGAAAGTAATGATACAGTGACGAAAAACGTTTGGAAGTACCCCTTATCATCATCTGAGTTTCCCCAGGCAGGTGCATTACCAAGTGCAGGATTTCCCAAAATGAAACCTACTATAATCACTATACAAATTGACATAGCCATCCCTAGTGTGACTCTGTAGAGCATATCAAACTCCTCATCCAATTCCCCTTTCCTAGGGAACATCGCTTGAATTAATGTATATCCTGGAATAAACAAAACAAGCAACAAGCCTGCAAAAACTCTAAGCCAATTTATTTCTTCCATTAATAATCGCTAGAATAGACCCATTAAAAATGTCTGCCGCCTGTAAAACCGCTTCGATAACCGTGAGGTTCTGAGCCATTTCTCCTCAGCTTTGATTGATTAACTATTGCATTCCAACGGGACTTGCAATTACAATGTAAACCTTTCAAGTCTCCTAAACCTAGACGGTGATTTTTCAGCGCCTCTAACACTTTCTTGTTACAATCATGACAATTATGAGCTCCTCTTCGTGTACCTCCTCCTGTTGGATCTGAATAAACACGAACTGGCAAATCCTCACATTTTTGTAAAACATCAACTACAGACCAAAGCCAAGGCGCAACCCATTCGTTCCTAAACCATAACTTTTCAACAACTGTATTTTTTTGTACATTTAATGGATTAATTGAAATCTTATCAACGTGAGGTGCTGCATCAATTGCTGATTGTACTGCATCCTCTATGCCTTCTTTTTCACTAAGATAGGGCGGTTTAAGCAAAATGTATGCCTTAACTTCGGCTCCGTTATCCCTAGCAAGCTTACATACTTTGACAAAATGAGGCCATCGTAAACGCTTGTTAACTGCTTTATCTAAAACTACCGGACTTGAGGATTCCAAACCTATTGCTATTTCCAACTTAGGAGAGTTAGTATAAGCAAAATTCTTAGGAGAGACAAACTCCGGTAGCGACTCAATTAATACTTTTTCAATCCCCATATCTGACATGTCTGACATTACTTCATCAGCAAAATCGAATGGAACTTCTGTAGGATCTATGAAAGAACCGGAAGTGTAAATTTTAGCATATCTTTTACCCTTTAAAATTGACCTTACCTTTTGCCATTGATCTCTTAGCATATCATCGCTAACTCCTCCAGGAACTGTATCGTTGAAGTAACCGCACATCGAGCAACCTTCCTTAATTGACCAATAACAACCTCTTGTTCTTAGAATAACGACGCCAGCCTCTACTACTTCACCGTCCAAAACTTCTTCTTCAATCCATTTTGCTACTGGCTTATCCAAAGGGTGGTCTCTGGGAACCGATTTTGATTCATTCACAAAATCTGTCAAAGGAACAAATGCCTCAGGCATGGTGTCTTACCTCCACTGCGATTCCTCTTTTCATTGCAACCATTTCTTCAGGCGTCATCTTTGCGATACCTACACCTGTTACTGTACCGTCTTGCTTGATGACTACTTGATCTCCTATATTCCAACTTCCGTTGTAAGATTTTACGCCTACTGCAAATAGGTCTCCTATTAATTTGAAATTCTCCGCAATGATAGTAGGCCCTCCATGCAAGGAATACTCAATCCCTCCTTTCAAAGTTAGGCCAAAACCACCAACTACCGGAGACATTGCTGCTAGATCACCACATCGCAATTTGTAAGGCATGCGCCCACTAATTTCTGACTTCACTAAAAAATTAGAGCTATCGCCATATTGGAACTTAGCTAATCCTTTAGCTTCTCCTTTGGCTCTATCTTTAGTGTTCAATAAAGGGACATCAGATAATGACATTCTTGCAATATTTTGAAGTATTTCAAGTCCTTCATATGATGAGGGTTTTTCAACCCTAGTATTAACTACTTCAATTCCTAATTCCTTGATTAATTTAGCCATTATATCTGATGAAGAACCTGCATGAACGATTGCCTTTGTATAATTCTGTTTAAGATTCAATTTGGCTAACTGAGATCTAAGCATTTCAATCTCAGATGCGCTCCATTGACCAGTTACGGCAATATCATAATGGGCTGCAGGATAACAAAACTCTAACTCTCTAGGAACCAGTCCTAACGGAGAAGTAACTGAAACAACATGCAACGCCAAATAATTATCGACTTCACGCAGTGCGTTGAAAAATCGCTTGTGACTGCTACTTTTGAAATAAGGCTTTCGTGCTGAACAAGGTAAAATTAACAAAACCATATCTTTTGCTGGAGGCTCGTAATTTGATAGCCTCTCTTGAAAATCGATTATTGCAGGATGATTCAAACTTAAATCATTTGACCTTATCATGGAATGGACTCTTGCACCTTTAGCAATTAATAGTGGAGTAGAGTGGTGTAGAATTTGAGATACACGCGGATTGTGAAGACTTGTCAATTCAACCAATTCTCTCAATTTTCCATTAGAAATTGCATTTCTTATCCTTAATATCCAACGATTAAGTTCTAAACGGTTATGCGAGAATAAATCTTCAATTTGTTTATTTTGTTTAATCCATTCTCCACTTTCTAAAACCCAGCCTGTTGAACTGCGTAGTTCAACATTTAAATCATCAAAAATATCTACTCCTAAATATGCTAAAATTGGCATTTGAGAGGGCTCTACAGCCGGCGCATAAAGTAATCTTGAATAGCCTGCTTCCAATCTAAATTCTTTCGCAATCTCTACCAGTTTTTTAGGTTGAATTGAATATGCGTTGTCAATAACTGCAATATTTTCAGATAGTTGTAAGTACGGAGACTTTTCAGAATCTAGGCCTAATGGACTAGGAGGTAAATTGAACTTTTTACCAATCGTAATTGTTCCTCCCGATTCTAAATCCTTAGACTCTTCTAAGTCTGAATGACTGAACACAACATGAGGTGTTTGCAGATCATCTTCAAGTTTGAGAAGTCTGGCTAGCCCCTCGTGACCTATAGGTTCCATTATATCTTGCCAAATTGGCGCCTATATATTGGATTCTTTTATTATGCGTCAGGTTCTTTAAGCTCTTTAGGCGGTTCAGAAGCTGTCATCTGGTCCTTAATTCCTTCGTCAACAACTTGTTGAAGTGCTTCATCAGCTTCTTCCTTAATTGCATCCAACTCAGCCTGCATTTCATCGGCTGTAGGAATTGTTCCAAGAATGTCTTCAGACTTACCTAGTGCTTTCTCAATATCCTTAAGATCTGATAATTGCCTATCTGGCGCTTTACGTGAGTAACCGACATAATCTGCTGCACCTTCGAATAATTTTGTTAATTCAAATGGAAGAACAAACTTAGTTGATGCTCCAGCACCAAGGTCCTTTAGAGATTCTAAACTCAAAACAGTTAAAGCCTTGGAGTCCAACGTGGATGCTCCCATAGCAGTAATTTTCAAACCTTGAGCTTCTCCCTGTTTCTCTAAAATAGTCTGAGAACGCTGACCTTGAGCTTCTAAAACCTTAGATTGTCTAACACCTTCAGCTTCTAAAATACGTGATTGTTTATCTCCTTCTGCAGTCAAAATTCGAGATTGTTTTTCACCTTCTGCTGAAAGAATGGCTGATCTCTTTTCACCGTCGGCTTTTAGAATAGCTGCACGTCTTTCACGTTCTGCTGAGGTCTGTTCCTCCATTGCTGCTTTAACATTAGGTGAAGGATCTACTTCTCTAATTTCCACATTATCTACTTTCACACCCCATGGATCAGTTTCAATATCTAATTTATCTCTAAGAATTGCATTTATTTTATCCCTACTAGAGAATATTTCATCCAATTCCATGTCTCCAACTACTCCTCTGAGAGTTGTTTGGGCCATATTAACTATAGCTGCTCTGTAATTTGCAACGTTAAGAACTGCTTTTTTAGCATCTGCAACTCTGTAGTAAACAACTGCATCTACCATTGTAGGCGAATTATCTTTAGTAATAACTTCCTGACGCGGAACGTCAAGAACTTGAATACGTAAGTCTACCTTGAAAACTTTTGTAATTAATGGAATAACAAAATTCCATCCTGGATTGAGCATTGTATGAAACTTACCCAATCGTAGCGCGACTCCTGATTCGTACTGCTCAACTTGAACAATAGTAGTCATCAATACAACAACTAATACTGCTCCAAGAATTAACAGTAAGAATATTATTTCTCCTATCATTTTATTCCTCTCCTTGTAAAGGCATTACTGTAACTGTGATTCCTTCTGCATCTGTGACTTTAACTTTAGTACCTACAGGTATGTTTTGGTCTGACGTAGCTCTAATTTCTTCCATACTGATTTTGACTTTACCACTTCTATCATTGGCAATGACTTCTTTGGTAACAACTCCTTTTTCTCCAATTTTACCTTCAATGCTCATTTCACTAGGAGTATCTGGAGGTGCTAAAGATTGGTAAAGCATCATTGTTCCGTACAATGAGCCTAGCCCTACAGCTAATCCAATTGGTAAAAGTAGTAATCCATCGACTACGTTAAACGAAAGTAAAACTCCTAGGGCTATGAAAACTGTAGCTGGAACTGCAATCAAAAATCCTGGTTGAAAAACTTCTACAACAAACAATAACACTCCGACTATTACAAAAGCTAGCCCTAGCTCACTGCCAAACAATTCATCTGCCATGCAATAACAGAAACAAGCCCATATATAAGAGGTATCAATCATAATAATATCTTTATATATTCAATATTCTGTACAATCTATGGCGAAACTTACCGAACTAAATCAATATCTAATTCGTGAAAAATTTTTAAAAATATTTGGAAATAAATTTCACATAATGGACGATCAGAATGTCATTTATGGATTTTGTGAGCAAAAGAGATTTAGAATAAAGGAAGATCTTCGCCTTTATGATGATGAAAGCAAAAGCAATGAATGGTTAATAATTAAGCAAAGAAATTTGGTAGATGCATGGGGAGGATTCGATATATTTGATCCTAAAGCTGGAGTTTTGCTGGGAACGGTACGAAGAAAATTTTGGAAATCCATTCTTAGAACTAAGTGGCAAGTTCTTGACGCCGATGGCAATGATATTGGAATGTTGTTGGAAGACAGTGTAGCTCAAGCAATTGCTAGAAGAGTTTTCTTAGGAATCCTGCCTAAAAAGTTCACACTTCATACCAGTGGAAATGAAATTCCAATTACCATGAGGCAGATGTTCAATCCAATAATCAAGAAATTAATAGTTAATATTGCTCCTGAAAATAATTTTAATCGTAAATTTATTGCTGGAATAGCTGTAGTAATTTCTGCACTTGAGGGCCGAAACGTAAATTGATTTAACTAAAATATTTAACTGCTGAACTCCTTATTATCCAAGTTAATGTGAATCCGAATGTTACAAATGCGTAGTCACTAAACTGGTTGACTCCTACCAATGTAATTATTAACAAAACGATCAGTAGAATTATGGAAAAGACTTGCATTTCTTTTTGTAATTCTTCTTTAGAAGTGCCTCCCTTTCCAAAATTCCTTATCGAAAAACTTACAGCCAACCAACTAAGTAAAAATGTACAAACCCCGATACCAACTTCAACAAAATCTGATATTCCTGAAATTATTAGCAAAATTATGAATATGACTAAAGTGCCAAGAGCCCATTTTTGTTCTTCACCTGAGTTTCCCATAATTATGCTCCAAAATTATCTTCTAAGGGGACTGGACCTTCCCAATAATCTGTGACAACATAAGTATTAGCAAGAATGTCATGCAAACCCTGTTTATACTCTGTAAAACCTACCATAATCGACCCTAAGCATAGCAGAAAAGCTTGAGAGCCTATGATAAACAAAATCGTACGAACAAATGAAGAGGTCATGCTTATTTTCTGTCCATTTTTGTCAACTACTTTTAATCCTAATGCATATTTACCAAATGTACCTTGATAGTCAGAGGCTTCCATTATAGGTTTGTAAAGAATAGTTCCCAAACTCGCTAAGATAAGAACGAGTAAAAACATGCCTATTCCAGCACCTTCTCCTAATGCGGCACCAAAGATCACTAAACTAAAAACTGCTAAGAAAATTACTATAATTGTTAAAACAATGCTATCAATAATTGCGGCTACAAATCTAATCCAAAACCCTTTGTAGGGATAAGGTTGTCCAGCTTCCATAAATGTAGTGTGCACAGCACTTATTTAAGTATGTTCAGTAGTAACACATCTTTATTAAATGTCAACCTACAATTGCACGTAAATGGTAAGTTTGGAAGAAATGCGTAAGCAGTATGACATTGCAGGACTTGATCGAAGTGAGTTGCATGAATCTCCGACTGAAATGTTTCGAATCTGGTTCGAGAAAATTCAAGAATACGATACTTTGGAACCCAATGCAATGACTTTGGCTACTGCGAGCCCCTCAGGAAAGCCAACCAGTCGTGTTGTTTTACTAAAAGAATACGATGAAAAAGGTTTCATCTTCTACACTAATTATGAAAGTACAAAAGGAGCACAGATTGAATCAAATCCATATGGATCTTTAACTTTTAACTGGCATCCATTGGAAAGGCAAATTAGAATTAGAGGTAAAATTAGAAAAATTTCTTCAGACAAATCTAAAAAATATTTCTCTTCAAGGCCTAGATTGAGTCAAATCTCTGTATTAGCTTCAAAACAGAGTTCCACAGTTAAGGATAGACTCGAGCTAGAAGACCTTTTTAAAAAATATGAAAAAGAATACGAGAGTAAAGAAATACCAATGCCCGATTATTGGGGAGGTTATCGGCTTGAGCACAAAGAAATCGAATTCTGGCAAGGAAGAAGAGATAGAATGCACGACCGCTTCGTTTATACTCGCCATGGAACGACGTGGCAAATTGAGAGGTTAGCTCCATAATGTCTGAAATAATTCCAATTTTCCCAATTGATGTCGTTTTATATCCTAATCAAAAAGTTCCGCTTAAAATCTTTGAGCCTAGATACAGACAAATGCTAGATAATTGTATGAGTTCTAACCGGGTTTTTGGAATAAATATAATAGACGGACAAAAAACAGAGGGGGGATGGGCCAGCCCTGTTAAAACTGGAACTTTGGTATATATCATAAAATGTGAGGATTTAGACTTAACTGGTAGCAACTACTATATTGAAATATTGGGTAAAAAACGCTTTAGAATAGATAATTTAATTTCGCCAGGAATTGATAAACCTGCTGAATATTTTCCTCCGGACACTCCATCAATGCAAGCCATGATGAAGAAAACCTCTGGCGAACCCCTTTACTTTCAGGCTGAAGTAACTTACCTTGATAACATGAAAGATGATGTCGATTTAAAAGACTGGAATTTTATGTTGGGAAAATTAGAACTACGAATTATCGAAATTGCCAATAACATGGGTATTGAATTTGAAAATTTTACTGATTTTATTGTTAGTAGCGGACTAAAATTAGATTCCGCAAATGTACAGGATTTGTATACTTTGGCATCGATGTGCAGCTTATCTCTCGAAACTCAACAAAGTATATTAGAGGCAAAATCTTGTAATGAAATTGTGGAAATATTGCAAAAAGAAATATAATTCCTGCGCAGTATTATATACCCCCTTTTTCTCCCAACAAATCCTTGTAGTTGACTAATACTTAATATTTAGCAATTTCAGGGAGATTGTGCACTCGATCTTGAAGATTAAGACCGGGGAAGATGGCATAGGGCCTATCCTCCTAACAGTGGGGAATAAACGGACCGATGATTGTCAGATCATACGCAAACCCGGACGAATGTTGAAGCCGACGGCTACAAGCAGTTACTACGCCACCTGGTGGATGACTAGGCTCGGTTGCCGAAGACGGTCGTGCCAAGCAGCGATATGCTTCGGGGAGGCGCATGGAGCCTTTGATCCGAAGATTGCCGAATGGGACTTCCCAAACTCTAGTAGTTTAATCCGAAAGGATGGGGAACGCTCCGAATTGAAACATCTTAGTAGGAGCAGGAAAAGAAATCAAATGAGATGAGGTTAGTAAAGGCGATCGAACACCTCATAGAGCAATCCGAATCTTCTGATGAAAATCAGTAGAAATGTGGAGTGGCCTGTTTACATCTTAACACTATTATCCGAATTTCGTGTGGAACACCGGCGCCAAAGAGGGTGATAGCCCCGTAGGAGACGCAGTGAAAGATGATTTTCAGGACCCAAGAGTAGCGTGCATTGGATATTGCGCGTGAACATGGGAGGTACTAACTTCCAACTCTAAATACAAACCGAGACCGACAGCGCAATAGTAGCGTGAGCGAAAGTTGTAAAGTATCCCTGACGGGAGATTAATAAGATCCTGAAATCAGGTGGTAACAGACTGGTATGGCATGCAAGGGATTAAGCGGTTACACCGCCGCACCGATGTCATACCGTTCGATTCGAAAATTGATCCGTGGAGTTTCTATCATTGGCGAGGTTAAGTGCGTAAGTACGAAGCCGTAGGGAAACCGATAGCCCGCAGCGTAAGCGAGGGGCAAGGTGTGCTCGCCTGGAGTCAATGGTTGGATACCCGAAGCCGGTCGATCTATGCCTGGGCAGGGTGAAGCCTTTCGGAAGAAGGGTGGAGGCCCGAACCAGTACTGATGTGCAAATCGTTTGGATGACCTGGGTATAGGGGCGAAAGACCAATCTAGACCGGAAATAGCTGGTTCCTCTCGAAACTGCTCGCAGGCAGACCTCAGCTGAGACGGGGCATGCGGTAGAGCACTGATTGCGTGTTTAGGAAGCGAAAGTTTTCGGCATGCTGTCAAACTCCGAATGTGTGTCCGTTGTAGAAGCTGGGCAGTGAGGGCATCGGGGTAAGCTTGATGTCCATAAGGAAAACAAACCAGACCAAAGTTAAGGTCCCTAAGTAATAGCTAAGTGTTAAAGAACAAATAGTGTTTAACAGCATAGACAGCTGGAAGGTTGGCTTAGAGGCAGCCATCCTTTAAAGAGTTCGTAACAGATCACCAGTCAAGTTCTTGAGCCTAGAAAATGGACGGGACTAAGTTGTTCACCGATACTTTGGGCCACCGAAAGGTGATGCGGTAGAGAGGCGTCGTGCGCGGGTGGAAGTGGGGCCGAGAGGTCCTGTGGACCGCGTTCGAATGATAATCATGGAAAGAGTAGTAGCGTAGATGGGTGAGAATCCCATCCGCCGGAGGGGCTAGGGTTCCTCGACGATGTTCATCAGTCGAGGGTTAGTCGGTCCTAAGGTTCCCCCTAACAGGAGGAATCGAAAGGGAAGCAGGTTAAAATTCCTGCACCAATTCATATTTTGTCCAGTTCCTGACACATCGGGTCGTGTGGAGCACTCTTGTCGGAGTGTTGCCTTGAGCAATAAATTTGTGGAGTACCGTAATGGTGAGAAGCAAACTAAGCTCTCGGGAGGCGGAGTATTTCGCTTCTGCGTTAGCCTGGTGTCCGTGAAAAGGGAGCTGGAGCCGTATGAGTTGTCCGTACCGAGATCTGACACAGGTGCCCCTAGGTGAGTAGCCTAAGGCGTCGCGGCAGAATCCGGGCGAGGGAATTCGGCAAATTAGCCCCGTACCTTTGGTATAAGGGGTGCCAGCTCTGAAGAGAGCTGGTCGCAGTGACTAGGGAGCTCCGACTGTTTATTAAAAACACAGGTGGCTGCTAGTCCGTAAGGATGTGTATAGCCGCTGAATCCTGCCCAGTGGCAGTATCTGAAACCAGGTTTCAACCTGACGAAGGACTGCTAAACGGCGGGGGTAACTATGACCCTCTTAAGGTAGCGTAATACCTTGTCGCTTAATTGGCGACTTGCACGAACGGCCTAACGAGAGCTCTACTGTCCCCGCCCGGAGCCCGATGAAATTGACTTACTGGCGCACAGTCCAGTACGTCCCAGCCGCAAGCGAAGACCCCGTGGAGCTTTACTGCAACCTGCCGTTGTGGCACGAGTTGTTATGTGTAGCGTAGACGGGAGACATTACACAGGTGCGAGCGCTAGCTCGTCGCCGAGTCACCGATGAAACACCGTCCTTTTCGATTCGTCCCACTCACCTCTTAGGAGGAACCCCGGTAGGCGGGCAGTTTGGGTGGGGCGCCACTCCCTCGAAAAAATAACAAGGGAGCCCAAAGGTCAGCTTAGGTAGGTCAGGAATCTACCGTTAAGTGCAAGGGCAAAAGCTGGCTTGACGTGGTTTGGCAACACAACAAACCACGATGTGAAAGCAGGGCCTAGCGAACCAACCAGCGCCGTTAGTAGGTGCGGTTGATAACAGAAAAGTTACCCCGGGGATAACTGAGTTGTCTGGAGCAAGAGCCCACATCGACCTCCAGGCTTGCTACTTCGATGTCGTCTCTTCCTATCCTGGGTGTGCAGAAGCACCCAAGGGTGGGGTTGTTCGCCCATTAAAAGGGATCGTGAGATGGGTTTAGACCGTCGTGAGACAGGTTTGTTGCTATGTGCTGGGACTGTCCAATGCCTGAGGGGAAGGATCCTCTAGTACGAGAGGAACGAGGGTTCGCAGCCACTAGTTTACCAGTTGTCTGACAAGGCACCGCTGGGCAGCCACGCTGTAAGGGATAAGAGCTGAAAGCATCTAAGCTCGAAACCCGCCTCAAAACGAGGCATTTTGACACTTATAGAAGATAAGATTGATAGGACCGGGGTGTAAGCACCGAGAGCTATGGTGTTGTTTGAAGTATTACTTCGGTAGTACGGATAATAACATTTCGAGGTGTTCAGCCCGTCGGTTACTAATAGTCACAACTGCTACTAATGCTGTCGGCTTCAACCGTTTGATGGGTTTGCGTATGTACCCCAATTATTCTAGAAAAAAATTAACCTGGTGGCCATGTCATTTGTCTACCTGCAATGAGGTGCAAATGAATATGGAAAACTGTTTGCTGTGCATCTTTGTTACAATTAAAAACTGTTCGATACCCGGATTCTGAAATTCCTTTATCATTAGCTATTTTTTTAGCTGCTAAGATTAGTTCTCCGATGGTTTGCGTATCTTTTTCCTCTAAATCGTTAAGAGTTGCAATATGTTCCTTAGGTATTATTAGGACATGTACTGGTGCTGTTGGATTTATATCGTTAAAAGCAAGTACACTATCAGTTTCGTAAACAATATCTCCAGGTATATCACCATCTATAATCTTACAGAAAAGACAATCGACCATATTAGACCTAGAAGAGCATATTATTTGAATATTTCAATACTATTCTCTTCGTCTGAAGAATGATATCGCTAAAAGTGATATTGAAACAGTAAAGAATCCAAATCCTGGAACTTCATTCTCCCCATCCAGTGGCGTCGTATTATTGGAGTCAGCCGAATTATTATTTGGTTCAGCAGTATCATCTGCATTAACATCTTCAACACAAGAACCAATCCAAGACAAAGTGTCCTGCTCAAATGTTAGACTACCTGAATATCCATCATTACAACTACATTCAGGAAAGCCAAATGAGTTAGCAGGGCAAGAACCGCCCAGCTCTTCTAGACTGTAGTAAAAGGTCATATCCCAATCTAAATTTTCATCGTGAGTCAAGTTTGTATATCGTATTGCTGGATCTACACACCTTTGTGGATACTGTAGTCCCATTCCATAGTCTGGTGAGGAAGAGTTAGTTGAATTCATGGAATTTGTAGTCCTCCAATTACCATTGAATTCCCCCTCGCAAGTACTTCCAAAATAATAGTACAAAAGATCTCCATTATCTTTAGTGTATACATCTAAATTGAATTCTTGAGGCGTATGGAAATAATACCCAACGTCATATGCTGCAATTCCATTTTCACCAAAATAATCCAGATGGATTACTAGAGGCGGATTTCCTGCATTTGCTGACTGATGCGCATCGTCTGGGTAGGCGTCTGCGTTATCTCCAATACCGTCTCCGTCTCTATCGGAAAATTCAGAAGAATCTAATGGAAAAGCATCTTGCTCATTGTCAACTCCATCTCCATCTGCATCAGGATCTGAATTATCTCCAATGCCATCACCATCTAAGTCAGACCACTCTGTTTGGTCTAGAGGAAAAGCATCTGTCAAATCTGGCACATTATCATTATCGTCGTCACTATCAACATTATCTCCTAAACCGTCTTGATCGAAATCATACCACTCTGTTGCATCTGTTGGGAACTGATCAAAAGTATCATTGACACCATCGCCATCTGTATCTACCTCCAAAGGATTTGTATTATGCTGTAATACTTCTTCACCATCACTCAAACCGTCACCATCTGTATCTGGATTCAGAGGATTTATGCCTAAATTTACTTCCTCGGCATCAGATAAACCATCACCATCTGTATCTGCATCCAAAGGATTTGTACCTAAATTTTGTTCTTCCTCATCAGTTAAACCGTCATTGTCTGAATCTCTTTGGTTCGCTGCGCACCCATTTTGATCGACGTTTGCTTCTTCATTAGTATCTGGACAAGTATCTTGATCGTTTAGAACTCCATCCATATCATCGTCCGGATTTACACCTTCATCTTCTCCGTTAGGACAGTCCCAATTACCATCATTTACTTGATAAATCCATACTTCATTATCATCTGCACAATCAAACCAATTAATTGGATCTCCATTATCATCATATTGTTGCTCATCTGCTCCTAATGGGCAATCTTGATTGTTATCGTTTACAAAACGGAAAGGGATGAGGCTCCGGTCAGAACCGCAAACAAATGTCAAAAGTGAATCATGCCAAGCTAATAAAAATTCTTGGCAAACTTGACTTCCATCCTCTTCGCAAAATTCTAAGACTGCTTCAAAACATGAACCACTGTTTGGATCTTCACAAACTTCACCTGGATCCATTGAATTACAAGGTGAACCTTCGTCATTGCCAAATTCACACTCTGCAGGATAATCGGCCGTGACATTGATAGTATAATATCCCATTAAGATATAGTCGCAGTTCGACCCCGAACAGTTATCATCGGCTAAGTATTCAAGTGCTATTTCCTTGTAGTTGCTTCCTTCTTCCTCTACATCAGCCCTTCTAATTTCTTCATCCATTTTGGTATGTACTGTCTGAGAGTCATATGAATACTTAACTTGATAATTGCCAACGTCAAGATAATAAGCATAAGCCAACGCCATTGCAATATCATCATCCTCATCGGCAACCATTTCCATGTCAGAAAAGTCTCCTTCCCCCCACATAGTAATATTATCATCTCCTTGACCATTGTTTGCATCACAATCTGAAGCTTGATTCATACCAGAATAATCTTGATAATGAACATAACGTTCTGGATTTGTGCTGACAATCGGATTTCCATCTACTCTCACAACATAGTCTCCTCCAGAATAAATCCTCCACTCTATGCAAGTACCTGAATCGTATTCCCAGTCTTCTCCATCTTCGATGATGCCGTCATCGTCTCCCCGCTGATCATTTCCAAGGGTTCTTGGGGTATTAGTCACAGTTACATCTGAAATATCATACCCATATTCTTCGAGAGCAGCTCTAAAGTTATACATCCCACTCATATTGGTAAATTGCATGCCTACTCCACTTTTGTTAAAGTAATCTCTTGTAGCTTGATAGTAATAAGCGTAATAACAGTCATACCAGTCACAGTAGTCTTCAGGAATTAACCAGTCGAGTAAGTGACCTCTTTGTGTATTACCTCCATTAGGATCCTCCACATTAAATCCTACATTACTACCGCTTTCGTCTGTATTATTAGTCTCAGGATCATCTAAATCTCCGTCTGTAAGACTAATGAAGCAAGGATTGTTCCAGCTGCATTCGGGAAAATACTCTTCTTCCTCTTCGTTTTCAGCTTCTACGGTATATGAAAATATTGTTAGCACAAATAGGAGTGCTATAGTAGCACTAATATTCTTTTGAATCATATTATACTATGAAGCTGCAATATTTAATATTTCATTAGATGTGCTGAAATTGCTCCCATGGCAGTACCTGTTTCAAAAGCAATATTCGAACCAGTTAGTTCGAAATGATAGAGTGCTTTACTAACAAATGACTTAGGAAGTCCCTTAGGCCCTAAGCCCATTACCATACACAATCTACCATTTGGTAATGAAAATTTGGTAACATCTGGGTTTGCAGTAGTTGCAATTACACTTCCTGACCAAGCTTCATCTATTTCGTTATCAAAGAATTGAACTCTTTTTTTGTCAATCAATAGCTTAATGTAACCTTCATTTGAAAGTCTCATTTCTTTTTTAATCTCATTTACCAATTTCCCTGGAGAAATTTGAGGGAAATTAATTAGAGCCAAATCTAGGTCAAAGGCTGCACAAAGATTTGAAGCTTTGAAAACCGACTTGAAATGTGGATGGTTCCAATTACCTCCATATGTATTGTAAATTGCAAGCGTATGGTTACCTTTATCTGCAATTTGACTTAATTCGCTAATCATTTTAGTTTTGGTAGATGTACAATTTACTTCTAAACGTTCTCGCGTTAAATCTAATTTAGCTTTCAGCTTTGCTTCCTTATTAAATCCAGGGAGGAGGGCATATTGCTTTTCAGCTTTTTCGCAGAATTTTAATGCCAGTTTCTTTAGATTTTTTCTATCTGCTCTGGAGGCTAACGATATCAAAAGAGCAATTTTATCATTTGCAGGTAACTCTGAGATGTAGCCTTCAAATAATGCAAAATCTGATTGCTTGCTACATACTCTGACAAGATAAAGAAATGAATCTTGATTTTCGGCACACTCAAGAGCTTTGGAAAGTGCCTCTAAATTACCTTTTTTGTTCGACTTAAACAATTGCAAATGTAGATAACCAAGTAATTTAGTTCTTGCAATGCCTTTAAATTCAAGAATAATATCAATTAAATGCGACTTTAAGTCTAAACTCACTCCATGTTTAATAATTGCTTTCCCTGTTTCAAATTCATATCCTTTTAATTTACTAGAAATCATAACAAGAGAAGGTAAACAAGATCTAGGAAAATTTTTAGAATTTTTTAACAAAAAATCCTTGATGTCTTTCTTTTTTTCATTATCTAATTTCTCCAAT
>CAXHBG010000003.1:0-37506 GCA_964015055.1 uncultured Thermoplasmata archaeon | reverse complement strand
TACACAGTCGAAGTCGTCGGCAGCGTCAGATGTGTATAAGAGACAGTCACTATACGGAGCAGTCAAAAGCAAAACTGGAGAGCTCTTACAGGATAGTATGGAATATTGTAAAGGGGCATTACAATCTGTATCTAGATCATTTGCTTTAACTATCCCGTTAGTTGAAGAAAACATTCTTGGTCCAATAATGGTAGGCTACCTAGAAGCTAGAATTTTGGACACCTTTGAAGATGATATCGGAAGAAGAGAAATTACATTAGAAGAAAGAATCGAAGCTATGAATATGTTAATGGAAATTTTAGAAAATCCTAACTCTGAAAGCACAAAAGAAAAGATTGACATTTTAACCGGTTCTGCTGATGAAATGGTCCAAAATCCAAAATATAGAGATTTGGTCAAAAATATGAAAAGTGTCTTAGCTGTCCACAGTAGTTTTGATGAAGCCACAAAAGAATGTATGGTTAGATGGCTTAAAGAAATGAATTTTGGAATGCAAAAATTTCTGAAACAAGAAGTTTATTCCTTCGATGATTTAGATGAATATTGTTACTATGTTGCAGGTACTCCATCAGGATTTTTAACTGAACTCATAAGGAAAAGATCAAAAGATTTGTCCGAAGAAAATTCATCAATACTTAAAGAAAATGAAAGAGATTTTGGACTATTCCTTCAAAAAGTCAACATTATTAGAGATTTCAGGGAGGATATTCTGGACAATGAAAAAATATTCTGGCCAGGTTTCCTATTTGAAAAATACCAAGTCATGCCTGAGAAATTGCTTGATGAAGACAACAAAGAAAAATCAATGCAAATTCTAGATTACATGCTAGATAATGCATGTAAACATATTGAGCCTGTCAAGGCATATCTGAACTCAATACCCGATGAATATGCCGGTTTCCGTGCCGGAGCTGCAGTTAACTTTGCAATGGGAGTAGCTACTCTTGATACGATGAGAAATAATAGTGAAGTATTTTTTGGAGACAAACCAGTTAAAATTTCCCATGAGTCAAGAGATAACATTATCTCAGATCCTCTAGGCTTTGTTTCAAGCTGAAGTTTAATATCTAACCTATTAATTAACTAAGTGTGAGTGCAAGATATTTATTGGTAATCGGATTATTATTTTTAGCCATAATGGCAGCTAACTCAGCAAGTGCAGCCCCTAAAAGCGGAAACATAAGTGTAGCTTTCATAATGGTCGGATTTGAAGACCAAGATTTTCAGGAGGAATATGATCAGGATTATTTTGAAGACACTGCATTTGCAAACACTAACTCAATGTGGGACTATTTTGATGAAGTTTCTAAAGGTGCTCTAAATATTGAAGGTAATGTTTATGGCCCATATACTTTGGACGGAGACGCTGCTGATTATTCTAGCGGTTCTAGCTTTGTTAGAGATAGTGTGGAGATTGCTGATGATGATATATATTATCCTGATTATGATGCAGTAGTAGCAATACACTCTGGCCCAGGAGGAGAATCATCTGGGAACAGTAATGACATTTGGTCAGCGCATTGGCCAACTTTAACAATTAGTACTGAAGACGAAGATGAAAACGGTAATGAACACTTTGTAGACGGAATAAGTCAAGTTCCAGAATATCAGTTATCAAATGGAGAAAAAAATCCCCTAGGAGTTTGGTGCCATGAATTTGGCCATGAGCTAGGACTGCCAGATTACTATGACACTGACGGAAGTTCAGAGGGTGCAGGTAATTGGGCTGTGATGGCAGCTGGATCTTGGGGAAACAATGGTGAGACACCTGTATACTTTAGTGCATATTCGCGATATTGGCTGGGTTGGGATGAACCTGTAATTGTTCAAGGCGATATCGCTAATCTTGTCATCGAACCGGTTTCAGAAGGCGGTAAAATTTACAAACTGCCAATACCAGGTAACTGGACAGACTCAGAACAATATTTCTTACTAGAAAATAGGCAGCAGACAAAATATGATACATATTTACCTGGAGAGGGACTTTTGATTTGGCACATTGATGAAGAAATAATGTTTTCCAAATGGAGCTCAAATACTGTCAACAATGATGAAGATCATAAGGGAATGGATTTAGAGGAAGCTGATGGTAATGATGATTTGGACTCGGGAGCAAATAGAGGAGACAGCGGTGACCCTTTCAGGTCGGGATCATTTGCTAAAGATACATATCCTAATTCTTTAGCATACAATGGATCTGAATCTGGCTGGAAAATTGATAATATTGAAGTAGATGGTAACAATATTATTGTGGATATCAGCTTTCTATCAAAACCACATGCCATTGCAGACGCAGATGAGGCAGTAGTAGCTGAAGGGGAGGCCTTACAATTCTACGGAAACGAGTCATGGGATGAAGACGGTCAGATAGTGAATTATACTTGGGATTTTGGAGACGGTAAATACAACTATATTGACAATCCCGTTCACATATTTACAGAAAACGGTAATTACAATGTAACACTAACTGTAAGAGACAATAATGGACTTGAGGACACTTACATACTCAATATTTTCGTTAATAAGCCACCTGTTGCTAATATCAGTATTTCAAAAACTGTAATCATGCTTGGTGAAAGTATAACATTTGATGCATCTAACTCATATGATTTAGATGGTGAAATTGATTTTTATTATTGGAATTTTGACGACGGAAGAACCTCCAACCAAATCATAAAAGAACATACTTATGGTGATTCAGGTATATTCAATGTATCTTTGAAATTAATAGATAATCTGAATGATATTAGCACTACCTATTACACAATTGAAGTTATTAATTCATTGCCCGAAATATCCTTTAGTGTAAGCCCAAACGATGGTAATACACTAACATTGTTTGAATTCATTGATTCATCTACTGACACTGATGGAGAAATTGAAGAATGGCTTTGGCAATTTGGCGATGGAAATATATCAAATGAAGTCAGCCCTAGCCACTATTATTCATATCCTGGATACTACAATGTAACACTGACCTTGACTGATGATCAAAATGGAGTAAACTCATCAACTATAATAATTTTTGTTAATAATTCACCTCCGAATCCTGATATAGCTATAGAAGAAGGAATTATGGGAGGAGAAAATCAATGGATAATTCCTACCAGTAGAGAGGTACGTATTGATGCTGGTGTATCTTTAGATAACGACAATACAATACTTACATATAAGTGGGAATACGACTCAACAACTTACTATGGACAACATTTAGATCTTTTGTTTGTCGAGGGCGAACACAACATAGAATTAACTGTAAGTGACCCAAGAGGAGCAAACACAACTGAAACGTTTATTTTGACTGGAACCAATTTACCTATCCTTGACTTAAATTATAATGAAATCAATCTTGTTGTTAACCAAGATGCTGAAATAATCACATCTACTTTCGGGGATGTTAATCTTTATGAATGGAAGATATATCAAGTCAGTTCGTCTAATTTAATCTTACTTTCTGACGAAATAAATGTGAACTTATCTAAAAATATCAAATTTGACGTGCGCGGAGATTACAAGCTAATTGCTAGTGCCAGAGATTCAGAAAGCAATTTGTGGACAAATGATGTGGAACTAGATATAATTGTGTATGACAAACCAACTGCCTACTTTGAGTTTGATAGTGACATTAACGAAGATACGTGGATTGGCTTCAATGGCAGTAAATCTACTGGATTAAACTTGAATTACGTATGGAAACTAGATGGAAATATTTTAGATAGCGATAATGCTATAATTTCGACATTTATCGACTCTGGAGGGTATCATGTTATGAACCTAACAGTTGAACAGGAGCCAGTGGGCATTGCATATTACGAGTCTGAAATCTATCTTAACTCAAAGCCAACGGGAGTTTTGCAAACCAGTCCAACAACTCCTCGTGTAGGAGAAGATTTTGAAATCTATTTAAATGCATTTGACGTCGAAACTGATGCTAACATCGAATATCTTAAAATTAAAATAATTGACAATAAAGAAAATGAAAGAGCCGAGTTTGAATATATTAACCAAGGTGCTAATTTCAATTTGATTTTTGAAGTTGAATATGCTGGAGTAATCATATTAGAATACTCGTTAATAGATGAAAGTGGGAATAAAAATGAAAGTAGTAGCTCTGTTAATGTCATAGGCTGGGCTGATATATTCGTAAGCGACATCAAGATAAGTGGCTCAAAAGAGAAGGGAGCAAAACATCAAATTGAAACCATATTAACTAATTACAACGAGACGTACAATAGTACAAACTACAACGGATATACTGCTACAGGTTATTATGAACTTTTCATAGACTCTGAACTAGTACACACCTCCTCATTCAGTATAGAGCCGGAGAATAGCGAGAGTTTCAAATTCGAGTGGACATCTACTGGCAATTACCATGAATTTAATGTGAAAGCTTACGTTAATGACGGTGAAATTAATAAGGAAAACAATGAGTATACTAAAGAGCAAATTTTCGAATCCGAAAGAAAAAGTGGATTACTACCAAGCTTATCATTGTTATCCTGTATTATTACCATGTGTATTGTTGTTTCATTCAAACGTAGCAAACCTAATTAACATACATTGGATGAATGATTATGAGTGCAGCGCCACCGCAAATGAGACGGATTCCTGACGAACAGTTTTTTGATTTAAGAAGTTGGAGTGCTGATAAAGCCGAAGATTATGGAGAAAAAGCATCAATGATAGTTCATACGATTTTGCTTAGTAAAAGAGATCAAGTTAATCGAATTACCTCAGAACTACATGACGGTAACATAGTTCTAATTGATTTTACGCCATTAACCTCGGATCAAGAGACTTTGCACAAGGTTTTAGCTGAACTAGAGAGGGCTATTGCTGATATTGATGGAGATTTAGTTGGTGTTAGTCAAAAATGGATACTAGCAACACCTAATGGTGTAAGAGTCTCTAGAGAAAAATTAAAAGTTTAATGAACATTGCTGTAATAGGAACTGGGATGGTTGGAAGATTGATTGCAGTTGAACTATCTAGAGATTATCAAGTTTTTGCCATTGATAATAATTTAGAAAATTTGAATTTATTAAATAGTTACAATCCTAAAATTATCACTAACAAAATGGACATCGTTAAACAAGATTTTCTGGCAGGTTTAAATGCCGATTTAATTGTTAATTGTGTACCAGGATTCATGGGGTTTAATACTTCCAAAAAAATACTTAAAGAAAAAACATGCGTAGACATTTCGTTTATGCCTGAAGACTGTTATGATTTAGAGGATTACGCTAATAAGGCCAAAACTGCACTATATCCAGACGCTGGAGTTGCCCCTGGATTAAGTAACATAATTGTAGGAAATTTAATAACCAATTACGATATCAATGAAATAAAAATAATGGTAGGTGGATTGCCAAAAGAAAAGAATCCACCTTGGAATTACAAAGCTCCTTTCTCGCCAATTGATGTAATTGAGGAATATACAAGGCCTGCAAGAATCAAAGAAGATGGTCAAATTAAAACTGTAAATGCTCTGACAGGGAAACTTGACTTTGAAATGGAAGAAATAGGAAAACTAGAAGCATTTTTAACCGATGGCCTTAGAACCTTACTAGACTCCAAATTAACAAGAGACATACCAACTCTGCTAGAGTATACAATTAGATATCCGGGACATTCTAGTATGATTTCGGAGTTGATTGATAGCGGAAAACTAGATAACACTACAATATCTCGCAACGGAAAAATAGTTAATCAAAAGGAACTTACCACTAATAAATTATTCAAGGAATGGAAATTAACCGAAACAGACGAAGAATTCACACTTTTAATAATTACAGCTAAGACAATGGACTCTAGAGAGATTTCTTACGTTGTTTATGATGAATGGAAAGATGGATGGAGTAGCATGTCAAGAACAACTGGACTAACTGCTTGTGCTATCGTAAATCTTGTCTTAGAAAAAGAACTAAAAAATATAGGAGTTATTCCTCCTGAACAATTAGGGTCAAATCAAAATTACTTTGATTACATTATTAATTATCTTAAAGAAAAGAAAATAAGTATTAATTTTTCAAATGAGAAAAATCCTTTAATGATAAAATAAAAGCAATTGAGGCAATTAAAGCTCCAAAAAGAAATACTTGCTGCTCATCATAGTAAAGCAATAGTTCCCCTACGATTAAACTTCCAAGCCCGCTGCCAAGCAGACTAAAAGAGCTAAGCAAACCCATCATTCTTGCCCTTAAATCATAAGGTACCGTATCGGCAACGATTGTCCTAGCCCCTAGGAAGAAAGTCATGTAAATCGGAATTGTGAATACTAAGGTTATAGCATAGAGATTTACTGTGAAAGAATAAGCTAACATTGAAAAAATTACAAATACTGATGCAATGCGAATAGCTGCCTCCCTTGGATATTTATCAATTAAATTTCCTGCGTAAGGGGCAGTTATTGCATGTATGAGGCCACTACACAAAACAATCCAACCCATTCTGTTGCTGGACCCTGCAATATCTGTCAAATAAACTGGGGATATGGTTAGGAAAAATATATATCCCATAAATAAAATAAACGTAATAATAAATAATCGAGATAATCTTTTAAAATAAAAAAAGAAATCATCTTTATCCTTTAAAATTTCTCTTTTCTTTTCGGTGGAAGACATGTACCCAATTACCGAGATTAATCCTAAAAAAGCGGTTAAGAAAAAGGAAAATACTACAGGACCACTGCCTAGCCCATAGTCGTCTTCACTTACAATATATGCACCTGCAAAAGCACCTACACCCCATCCCAATCCAAGTACTGCTTCTAACCGCCCCATAAACGAACCTCTAGCGGATGAATCTAGTTCTGAAAACATTGTAGCAATTTGAACCATACCACCAAGAAAAAATGACTGAATTGTACGTACTAATACTAATTCTAATGGTCCTAACCAAGGCAAAGGAAGATATAACAAAGCTGTGACAATAGAACAAAGAACAACTACATTTTTTCTGCTTCTCCATTTATCTGCAACATATCCCCAGAAAGTTGAACCTGCAACCAATGCAAAATTGGGTAAACCTACAACTAATCCCAATGTACGGAAATCACCTAAAAAATTTGCCTGAAGACGAATTAAAGTAAAAGAAAGGCCTTGAGTCAAATTATAGCAAAATGCACCCAAAAGAGCAAGTTTGATTTTGTTATCCACAGCTGCCACAAAATTCCCTATATAATTACGCAGTGTACCTTTTTGTGTGCCAAGCTATAGAATGCCATGGCAGATGATCTCATATTGATGAAATTGGGAGGTTCAGTTATTACTAATAAGAAAAGTCAGACTCCTAAATGCCGTAAAAAAAATATTACTAGAATAGCTGAAACAATTTCAAAATCTAACAAAAAAATTATTATCGTACATGGTGCTGGATCCTATGCACATCCCCTTGCTAAAAAATATAAAATTGGTAACGGTTTAGATGGAACTGATGAACAATTAGAGGCCATTGCAAAAGCTAAAAAACAAATGAGAGAATTAAATCAACTATTGTGCAAATCCATAGCTGAAGTCGGGCTTGATTGTGAAAGTATTATACCTTCAAAATCTATGATGATAAATCGTGAAAATGAAGTTATACATTTTCCCAAACGAAAATTCGATGAAATAATTTCTATGGGAAAGATAGCTACAACATTTGGCGATGTTGTTAATACAAAAGAAAATAACGTTGGAATACTGAGTGGAGATACTTTATTACTAAAATTAGCTGAACTATACAAACCTAAGAGGACATTTTTTGTAATGGACTATCCAGGCGTAGTTAAGGGAAGTTTGGATGCAGGTGAAATTGAAATACATAACAAAATCAACTCAAAGTTTGTAAATGAAGTGTCTATACACAATGAAGGAGACAGGCCTGACGTAACAGGAGGTTTACTTAACAAAATTAAATGTGCCCTTCAAATTTCAAATTATAGCGAGTGTTGGATTAGTGGTCTAGATAATCTCGATGATTGTGTTAACGGCATACCTAAAGGAACAAGAGTGATTAATGATTAATGATGATGAAAAAAATGTAGGAATTCTATTTCTATCAATATTAGATTCTAAATCAACCATTGAAGAGTGTATTAAGAAAAGTGGTTTGACTGCAGACAAAATTTCTACCATTATTTCCATACCTAAATTTAAGAAATATTTTGAAAAAGAAACTGATAAAGAACTTTATATTACTTGTAAAATTGATTGGATAGGCGAGGAAATAGCCAACGAGATAAAAATAAGCGACTTCGAATCTCAAATTTTAAAAGAAACTATAGATAATAAATTTCTCAACCATGTAGCTAAATATTGGGAAGAAAACGGAAGGATAAAGCGTGATTTTGAAATTAAAAACCTATCAGAATGGATTATTAGCGAATACGTTTTTCTATCGGGCTTTGCTATGTGGTTTAGAGAAAAAGAAAAAGATAATGGAACTGATCTTTCTAGCCTTTTATCAAGCGCAATAGGAGAAAACGTCGAGGCCTCAGCAAGTATTGAGTTTGACCAAGACAGACTTAAGTTAGTTAGTGAAATTCCTACTCAAATTCTTGAAAAAATTATGAATATTAGTCCTGCAGGGAAAATAGCATATCGTAGTTTAGACATGGCAATAATGAAAGCAATGTCTGAAGGGAATCCTGAACTTGCTAAAAAGATGAAAAATGAAACTGTGAGAAATAAAAAATCATGGTGGAAATTCTGGTAACTTATTTTACAATTTGTGTTCCTGGTTTAAATAATTTTTTGGTTTCAACGTCTCTTTCTTGAGGATTAATCCTTCTTGCTAAATCCCCGTTAACATCAATAAAATAAAGATAACCTTTCTCTCTCTCATTTGAACCCTCAGAAATCAATTCCTTATGTCCTCCCTTATGCTTCCAAACTGAACAGTCATCCTCAACAAAATAAAGAAAGCCATCCGGCTTAGGTAATTTTAGTTTCTTGACTAGTTCTGCCATTATTTTTGATTTACCACGATATTACATGGTGTTGGAAGCTTATGAGAAGATTTACGTAATGCTTCTTTAGCTTCTGACACAAACGCGTCTGAAGTTCTAAGTGTAATCAGTTTTTGGCCAGATTTAACTCGAGCTGCAGTACCAACTGTTCTTCCAAATGATTTGCGCATACCCATGGAAACACGATCTGCACCTGCACCCTGAGCAATTTTATTATGTCTCAATACGTGATGAGGATAAGTCCTCACCTTTAAGTGATATCCGTCCCTGCCAGCATGTGTTTGAATATAACGGTTAGCAGTAACTCTTGCAGACTCCAGCGCATTATGCCTTACGAGACACTCCTCTTTAGCTGAAAGCGTAACTTCGACTGAAAAATCTGCTATTTTATCCCCAACGTCAAATTGAGTAATACGACTAGCTGGAACTCCACCAATGTATTCTTTTCGCGTGTAAGCTCTCTTCTTCCCGCGAAACATATGTGCTGGATTTTTCTTTGCCATAATTAACCTACTCTTTGCGCCAGATTGAGTTCTATTTAAATGTTTACATAGCAAATATTGTGGCTTAGAGTATTAAACCCCAATCTGTGTGTAATAATTATGAACATTCATGAGTACCAAGCAAAACAGCTTTTTAAAAATTACAATGTAAAAACTTTGGAAGGTGTCGTCGCAGCAAATGCCAGTGAAGCTGCTAATGCGTGTAAAACTCTTGGAGGAAATATTTGGGTTGTAAAAGCACAAGTGCATGCAGGAGGTAGAGGTAAAGGTGGAGGAATAATTCTTTGCAAAACTACTGATGAAGTTTATGAAGCCGCTGATAAATTGATAGGTTCAAACTTAGTGACTCCGCAAACTACCTCCGATGGGGTAATCGTTAGGAAAGTTTACGTTGAAGAAGGATGTGACATTGCTAAAGAACTTTACCTTGGAATCGTACTTGATAGAGAACGGGATCTTCCTGTTGTGATGGCATCTGTTGAAGGTGGAGTAGAGATCGAAGAAATTGCAATCAAAGAACCTGAGAAAATTCTGAAAGTATACGCAGACCCAATAACCGGCATAGGAAACTGGCAAGCAAGAAAGATTGCGTTCGGATTAGGTCTTAAAGGTAAACAGGTTAACTCCTGTTGCAAATTTATTATTAGTTTGTATGAATTATTTATAAAACTTGATTGCTCAATTGTTGAAATAAATCCCTTAGTAGTAACTTCCGATGATGATATAATTGCGCTTGATGCTAAGATAAATTTCGACAGTTCAGCTTTGTTTAGACATGCCGATATTGAGAAATTAAGAGACTTGGATGAAGAAGAACCATTAGAATCTCAAGCAACGCGAGCAGGATTGAACTACATTAAATTGGATGGAGATATCGGCTGTATGGTGAACGGAGCTGGTTTAGCTATGTCTACTATGGATATTATTAAATTACACGGGGGTGAGCCTGCAAATTTCTTAGATGTAGGAGGCGGAGCCACAGCAGACCAAGTTTCTGAAGGATTCAGAATTATACTATCTGACCCTGAAGTAAAAGCGATTTTCGTAAATATTTTTGGAGGAATTATGAGATGTGATTTTATTGCTGAGGGTATTATAACTGCCGCAAAAGAAATTGAATTAGGTGTCCCTTTGATAGTTAGACTAGCCGGAACCAATGTTGATTTAGGGAAGAAGTTATTGTCTGACTCAGGCCTGGACTTAATTACTGCAGATGATATGGATAGTGGGGCAAGAAAATCTGTAAACGCTATAGGAGGCAAATAATGAGTATCTGGTTAAATACAAAAAGTAAAGTCATAGTTCAGGGTATTACGGGGAAAAATGGACAATTCCATACCGAACAAATGCTAGACTACGGAACTAAAGTAATAGGAGGAGTAACCCCCGGTAAAGGCGGTCAAGAAACCCTTGGAGTCCCTATATGGAATACCGTAAACGAGGCTGTAGATAATGGAGCAAATGTGTCGTGCATTTTTGTACCACCACCATTTGCGGCTGATGCAATTATGGAATCTGCAGACGCAGGAGTTGAACTAATTGTGGCAATAACAGAGGGAATTCCTGCATTAGACATGGTTAAAGTAAAAAAATATTTAGAACCTATTGAAACTCGATTGATTGGTCCGAACTGTCCTGGCCTTATAACTCCTGGTGAAAGTAAGGTAGGAATAATGCCTGGTCACATTCATCGGAAAGGTGATGTTGGCATTATATCCAGATCTGGTACTTTAACATATGAAGCTGTAAATCAAGTAACAGAGAAAGGATTGGGTCAGTCGACTTGTGTTGGCATAGGTGGCGACCCTGTTAATGGAACCGACTTTATTGATTGTTTAGAGGCTTTTGAAAATGATTCGCAGACAAAATCCATGATAATGATTGGAGAAATAGGCGGAACTGCAGAGGAACTAGCGTCTGAATATGTTAAGGAGTATGTTACAAAGCCAATTGTCGGCTTTATAGCTGGCAGAACCGCACCACCAGGAAAAAGAATGGGACATGCTGGAGCTATAATTTCTGGAGGTAAGGGTACTGCAAGAGAAAAAATGAGAGCAATGGAGAGAGCAGGCATACATGTTACTGATAATCCTGCTAAACTTGGAGATACCCTAGAAGAAATTATATAGTTGATGAAAAAATTTGCTAATTTATTTCGAATAGCATATCACGGAGGGGGCTTTCACGGATCACAAGTCCAGCCTGAAGTAGTAACTGTGGAAGGTGTTGTAAAGGGCATTCTAAAAAGCCTAGGAGCTTCGGGCCCTTTATTCGCTAGCAGAACTGATAAAGGAGTGAATGCTACGTGTAATATAATAACTACAACTTCAAATAAAAGATGTAAAGAATATGTTGGAGACTTTATTGAAAGGCTTGAAGAATATCCTATATGGATAACTGGATTTTCTGACGTTGGAATAGAATTTAATCCTAGAATTGCTAAAGAAAGAGAATACAGATACTACCTATTTAATGAAAAAAACAAGGTACTCTTTAATGAAGCAATGCAACTCTTTGTAGGAAAACATGATTTCAGAAATTTTGCGCGAATTTTAGATACGGATAATATAGATACAAGAAGAACAATAAAACGAATAGATATTACCTCTAGAGGAAAAGTAATCATGTGTGAGATTAGGGGACTTTCATTTCTATGGCATCAAGTTAGAAAAATGATTGGAGCTGCTACAGATGTAACAAGCGGAAGAAAAAATCTGATCGACATCGAAAGAGGACTCAACGGCCACAAAATAGATTTTACTATGGCAAAGGCTGAGTTTCTAACTTTAAGTAACATAAAATACGATAATATCGAAATTGAGAGAGTCAGAAACGAAAGAAATATGAGGATAAAATATGAATTATCTAAAAATGATAACTTCTTCTGGAAAGAATTCTTATAATGCCAAAAACATAAACTTTAAATACTAGTTCGAAAGCGCATTACAATGAAGTGTGTTGGACGGGTGTCACATTTGAACTCGAGAAATCTAGCGATTGTAAATACACATAAAAAGGTTCCAAAGAACACTAAAATTTATGATTCTGAAAAAAGAATTATCGGAAGAGTTGTTAATATTTTTGGGCCAGTAAATGAACCGTATCTAGCTATAGCACCGAACAAAGGTATGCGAATAACTAAAATTATTGGCAGAGAGGTTTACAAAAAATGAAATGTCCTGAATGTGAAAATGAGAAAATAATTTCTGAGGGTGATGGCATCATGTCTTGTAACTCTTGCAATCTTATTTTTGACTCTGGCCCTCAATGGATGAAATATAAACCTGGAAAGTCAACTAAGACTAAAGTTAAAGAGACCAATGTAGCTATTAATTCTGGAACTGTACTAAAATGGCAAAATGAAGTAAGAACAAGTGTTTCACCAGGTAAAAATATTCTTTTAGCTTCAGAAGAGATTAACCGAATTTCTGAATTACTCAGACTTGGCAATAAAATTGTAGAATCTGGACTAGAAATCTTTTCAAGTTCTTCGAAAAAAGGCATTGTGAGAGGAAGAAGTACTCAAAAGGTAGCTGCAGCTTCAGTTTTTACAGCATGCAGAATAAATAATCTACCAATAACTTTAGATGAAATTGCAAATCTATGCAGTTTGAACAGAAACGAGTTAAGTAAGCTCTACCGCTTAATAAAGAGAAAGTTAAAGCTTAAAATTAATATTTCAAGTAGTATGACATTTCTACCTAAATTTACAAAAAAATTAGCATTACCAAAAAATGTAGAAACTGAAGCAAAAGAAGTAATTAGACTTGTAGAAAATAGTGAATATAGACAAGGTATTTCACCTATTGCTCTCCTTGGCGCCTCAATATATCTTGCATGCAAAAAAACTAAAGTAAAAAGAAGTCAACTCGAGATTGCTAAAACTCTTGGTACTTCTGAAGTAACGCTACGGAATCGAGCAAAGGAAATAAATTCACTAATTAAATTGCTATAGAATAAAAGTATTCCTCAGGTAATTCTAATTCTATTGCAAACATAGGGTCTTGATTAGGATCTGTACTGTCATGATAGGCAACAACGGTGCCTCCATCAGGTAAGATTGCCATTGAAGCAAAATCAAACCTAATATCGTTACCAGCTCCTGAGGTTGAGTCTAAATCGCCCAAACCAATAATAGTTACAGAATCTGCTTCCATACTTTGGCTGTAATCTCGAATATGGAAAACTAAGTCTACATCACTAGGACTGCCATCTCCTGTAAAATTAGAGCTTTGAACTCTCATTGATATCACTGCCAAGTCTAAGTTGCCATCTGCTTGGAAATCCCACTCAAAAGTATTATCAGATACTGCTGCAGACCCAGACCAACCGTGAGTATACTCGTTCCAACTATAACCTCCATCAAAGCTTACACTGTGTGTCAAATTGAAAGTCCCATCACAGCCTTTAGCCCCAGTGTCAATCATGTTACATGATACGCTATGTAATGCTCCGGAACTATCTATTACTAGATTTCTCGAGGGTAAAAGTGATCCATTTGGTAAATTATGCTTATGCCATGTTAGTTCAGTATCTAAGAACAAATTACTTCCATCGCTAAACCATCTTGGAAATAATAGCCCACCAGATGGAATGGGTGAAGCTCTCATTTCTCTATGAGGTTGCATAAAATCCCATTCTGGCCCCAAATCCTCGAACAGCAAATCAAATTCGAGATCTTGACCACACCTAGCATATTCTGCGTTACATTCATTTGAAGCACTATCCGGAATATCTAAAGGACGATAGTTCAGACCATCGACACTTATCTGATAGCCTTGCTCATTATAACTCCAAAAATTTGAAACCACCATGCTGGCCCAAGGGCAGTTTGACGAGCATAAATTCGTTGAATGTTCAGGAGGTGGATTTATAGGTCCAACAACTGGAACCTGCCAAGATCTATCATAAAATGGTTCTTTGTCGAAAGTATTCCAACACCATTGCCAGTCTATTTGGTCAGGTGCAGTCTTTTTTCCAAGAATTGCATAAAATTGGTCTGCCCCATCAAAACTAGGATATGGAAACCAAGTCATTGCAAGTATGTCTCCATTAGGAGCCTGAATTATTGAACCTTCACCAAGCCCTGGATCAAATGTTGGGTCTAGCTGACCTTCCTCACAACCCAAATCTGTATTGAATGCAGGAGGTACGTATTCATCCCAAGTCAATCCTCTATCTGTACTCCACCAAGGCCACTCTCCACCCAAATTGTAGATTACTCCGTCTTGATCTGTCGTAATGTAGTGTTCACAACAATTCCCTCCATAATTATGGTCTTCGGCTAACTCAGTGCCATAAACAGCCCATAGTCTCTCAGTCGAACCACTTGGCGTAATAACTGTGAAATTACGAATAGGATTATCTGAAAAGGGAAATTGACTTAGTTGCTCCTCTGAAACAATCAGCCTAGTCACCTCTATATCTTCTTCTTGAATAACCGTTCTTTTGTCTTCAGGCCCAAGGCAACCCATAAATGACAAAGTCACAAACATAATTGATATAATGAAAGGTAATTTCATAATTACGTACTACATCATATGGGTAAAATAGTTATTGTCACTTGGTGAGAATATTAAAAATACCCATTTGCAACTGTATAGTTATTGAGTACTGACGCACTGGACATACCGCCCTGTTTTGTTCCCGTGGAAAAAAAAGGGTTTTTCGCAACTTTCCGCACAGACAAATGGTGGATTCAACCGTTGGTAATGGGTACCATATTAATCTTGTTTGGAGTCTACACTATATCTGTTCTTTTGATGGAGCACGGAGCTGTAGGAGATTATGAAAACGACTTTATTTATTACAATGAGAACGGCGCTCACTACGTAAGCCCAATTTCTTCCCCGGGCCCTAACGCAGTTCCTTCAGATATACTCAGCTTTTGGCCGCTTCCTGCTACACTTTTATTCATTTGGGCGCCTCTAGGATTCCGTGGAACATGTTATTACGGTAGAAGAGTTTTCTACAGATCGCTATTAGCAAATCCTGCAGGCTGCGCAGTCGATAAACCAATGAAATCGTACAATGGTGAAAATACACTACCGTTCATAATTATGAACTCACACAGGTATTTTCTTTATCTTGCAATAATACTTGCCATTCTTCATTGGTATCATGCATTTGAATCTTATATTTTTGGTAGCAGCGTAGGAGTCGGCTTTGGAAGTCTCATACTAACTATTGATGCTTTGTTCTTGACATTGTATGTTTCTTCTTGCCATTCATTAAGGAATTTGGTTGGAGGTAATGTTGATTGTATTTCATGCACCAGTTATATTAAAAAGAAAGGTAATTCATGGATAAATTCTCTAAACCGTCATCATGGATTATACTTCTGGATATCATTGGTTACAATAATGATTGCTGATTTCTACATCAGAATTTACTTAGGACTTTTAGGAAAAGACGAATTATTTCAGTGGGTGCTATAATGGAGGATATTCAAGAGAAGAAATATGATGTCCTAGTCATAGGCGCGGGTGCCGCAGGAATGAGGGCTGCAATTGCAGCATCTGATGAAGGTGCAAGTGTTTGCCTTGTATCAAAGTCTTTGCTAGGCAAGGCCCACACAGTTATGGCTGAAGGTGGAGCTGCTGCGGCTTTAGGAAATGCAGACGAACGGGACAATTGGAAAGTTCATTTTAGAGATACAATTAAAGGTGGAAAGCATCTAAATAATTGGCAAATGGCGAAAATTCACGCCGAACAAGCTCCAGAAAGAATCTTGGAATTAGAGAGATGGGGAGCTGTTTTTGACCGCACAAGAGATGGAAAGATTAACCAAAGAAATTTTGGAGGCCATAGGTATCCTAGATTGGCTCACGTTGGTGATCGAACGGGATTAGAAATTATAAGAACAGTACAAGATAAAGTAATTCATCAAGATAATATCGATATTTTTATGGAATGTACTGTTGCAACAATAATTACCGAAGATAATCAAGCCGTAGGAGCTCTCGCATACTACCGTAATAATGGTGAAATAGTCGCAATTCACGCCAAAGCAATAGTTGTTGCAACTGGAGGCATTGGAAAGGCTTACCGAGTTACCTCAAACTCATGGGAATATACTGGAGATGGACATTCTTTAGCCTATCTAGCGGGCGCTGATTTACAAGACATGGAATTTATACAATTTCACCCTACTGGTATGGTATGGCCACCAAGTGTCAAAGGTACACTGGTAACCGAAGGTGTGAGAGGAGAAGGCGGAGTCCTGTTAAATAATAAAGGCGAACGATTTATGTTTAATTATATTCCTAAAGCATTTGCTGCTGAAACTGCCAAGGATGAAGATGAGGCTAATAACTGGTTAAAAGGGAAAGAAGGAGCAATGAGGCCGCCCGAACTCCTAACAAGAGATGTCGTGGCCAAAGCCATTATGAGGGAAGTTAAAGAAGGAAGAGGAAGTCCACACGGAGGAGCATTTTTAGACATCGCCAATCGTCAGGATGCTGATTATATAAAGAGAAAATTGCCCTCAATGTACCATCAGTTCAAAGAACTAGGTGATTTAGACATTACAGAAGAACCAATGGAAGTTGGACCAACCACACATTACATGATGGGAGGAATAACTGTAGATGCTGAAACTGGTGCTTCTAGCCTTAAAGGAATGTATGCTGCAGGAGAAGCCGCTGCGGGACTTCATGGTGCAAATCGGCTGGGTGGTAATTCACTGTCTGATTTACTTGTTTTTGGGAACATATCAGGTAGAGCTGCAGCAAATTTTGCACTCAATACCGAAGAAGTTTCGTTCAGTAAAAGTAAAATTAAAAAAGCTGCAAATGAGATTCTTGACTGCTTTTCAGACACTAAAACTGAGAACCCTTACCATTTACACCGAGAATTGCAAGATATTATGGAGCTGCACGCCGGTATTGTGAGAGAAGAAGAATCACTTAACGAAGGTATTGAAAAATTAAAGGTTTTAAATCAAAGAGTAGAAAACGTAAAGGCAACCGGAGATAGATCTTACAACCCAAGTTGGCATCTATGTCTTGACATGAAAAATATGATAATAACTTCTCTAGCAATAGCTGAAGCTGCCAAAGAAAGACGTGAAAGTCGCGGAGGGCATACCAGGCTAGATTATCCAGAATACGATAGCGAATTAGGCGCATTGAATATAATAATTCGAAAGGGTCCAGATGGCTTAAATATTGTTAAATCAGATAAGAAAATTATGCCTGATGAATTGCAAGACTTCGTCATGAAGGAGGCTGTATGAAGAGAAAAATAATCATTCAAAGAGGTGAAGAAGAAGACTACTTCATGCACGAGTTTGAAATGGAGAGTGGGCCTGGAATGGTAGTTCTCGATGCAATCCACGAGATTCAAGCAAATGACGCACCCGATTTAGCTGTAAGATGGAACTGCAAGGCTGGAAAATGTGGTTCATGCTCCGCTGAAGTTAACGGAATTCCAAGCCTTATGTGTATGACTCGAATGTCAGACTATGACCCTACTGAGCCATTGGTAATTAAACCAATGAAAGCCTTTCCTGTTGTCAAAGACTTGGTAACTGATGTTTCCTGGAACTATGAGGTAAATAAGAAAATTCTACCTTACCAACATCCGGAGACAAACGATCCAAGAATGTTGCAAGAAGATGTTGACCGAGTTCAAGAATTTAGGAAATGTATCGAATGTTTTCTGTGTCAAGACACGTGTCATGTTCTTCGTGATAGTGACATGAAGGCTGAGTACGCAGGTCCTCGATTTTTGGTTAGAAATGCTATGCTTGAAATGCACCCATTGGACCAGGGAGACAGATTAGAAACAATCAAAAATGAGAATGGAATTGGTCTATGTAACATTACAAAGTGTTGTACTGAAGTGTGCCCTGAAAGTATTGCTATAACAGACAATGCAGTCATTCCTCTAAAGGAGAGAGTTGCAGACGAGTACTACGACCCTCTAAAGTGGATTTGGAGAAAATTAACTGGGAAAACCAATTAATTACAATTATTTCCTTCACAGCAGGCCTCAACTACAGAATGGCACTGGGGACATTCTCTGTGTTGTCTCGCCTCTATTGATTCACCTACAAACCCACATGAACAACGTATGTAATTTGTATATGTCCTGTGATTAATCATACTTTACAATTAAAATTGAATTTAAAAATGTTGCCGCTCAACCGACAGGTTGGGAGGTGGGAGGGGGCCCGCCGGGAGCAGCTACCGTTAAATAAGCGGGTTTTTTTAAAATATTCGTAGAAATATATTTAATTTAGAGGGTGTTACAATATACCATATGGTTAAAGCTCCACATGGGACTGATATGAGTTGCAAAGGCTGGCTGCAAGAGGCTGCCCTCAGAATGTTAATGAATAATTTAGATCCTGAGGTTGCCGAAAGACCTGAAGATTTGATAGTTTACGGAGGCAGGGGAAAAGCTGCACGAAACATTGAGTGCTATAATGCAATTGTTAGTTCACTTCAAGGTTTGGAAAATGATGAAACTCTGCTTGTGCAGAGCGGGAAACCTGTTGGAATTTTTAAAACACATACAAACGCACCAAGAGTTTTAATCGCAAATTCAAATTTAGTTGGAAATTGGGCTAATTGGGAGCATTTTGATAAACTTGAGAAAGAAGGACTTATGATGTATGGGCAAATGACTGCAGGCTCTTGGATTTACATCGGTTCTCAAGGAATTCTTCAAGGAACTTTTGAAACATTTGCGGAAGCTGCAAGGCAGCATTTTGAAGGTAGTTTGGAAGGTAAGCTAGTCGTTACAGGAGGTCTAGGTGGAATGGGTGGTGCGCAACCACTTGCAGCTACGATGAATGGAGGAACATTTCTGGCTGCTGAGATGGATGAAGAAAGAATTCAAAAACGAATAGATACTAAATATTGTGACGAAATGACTGATGACATTGATTATGCAATTGACACTGCTATTGAGTGGAAAGAAAATAACATAGCAAAATCGATGGCAGTTAAAGCAAACATCATTGACTTATTAGATAGGCTAATAGAGAGAAATGTAACCCCTGATTTACTTACCGATCAAACCTCCGCACATGATCCTCTAGTAGGCTACATACCGCATAGATTGACCAATACAGAAGCTGATAAGTTGAGAGAGCAGGACCCTGATAAATACATTAAATTAAGTTATGAAAGTATGGGAACACATGTTAAGCACATGTTAAAATTAAAAGATAGAGGAGCTCATACTTTTGACTATGGAAACAATTTGCGAGAAAGGGCTAAAGAAGCTGGAGTAAAGAATGCTTTTGACTTTCCTGGATTCGTTCCTGCTTACATCAGGCCTCTATTTTGTGAAGGAAAAGGACCATTCCGCTGGGCTGCTTTATCTGGAGATCCAAGCGACATTTTGGAAACTGACAAAGTTATGCTAGAATTATTCCCTGAAGATAAAGCCCTCGCAAAATGGGTAAAAATGGCCCAAAAAAGAATTAGCTTTCAAGGATTACCTGCCAGAATTTGCTGGCTTGGCTATGGAGAAAGAAAAAAAGCCGGACTTGCGTTTAATGAGTTAGTAAAGTCTGGAAAAGTAAAGGCACCTCTTGTGATTGGAAGAGATCATCTAGATTCTGGATCTGTAGCTTCTCCAAACAGAGAAACTGAGGGAATGAAAGATGGCAGTGACGCTGTAGCTGACTGGCCAATTCTAAATGCATTATTGAATACAGCATCTGGTGCGTCGTGGGTTAGCTTTCATCATGGGGGTGGTGTTGGAATGGGATACTCCCTACACTCGGGAATGGTTGTCGTTGCGGATGGAACTAAAGAAGCTGACGAGAGATTGGCAAGGGTTTTGACTACAGATCCTGGAACTGGAGTTATGAGGCACGTAGACGCAGGATACTCACGTGCTAAGCAAGTAGCTAAAGAGAGAAACGTAAGAGTAGGTCTTGTTGAAGGCCTATGAATTTAATTATATCCTCTAAGGCAGATTCAGCGTCAATAAATTTGAGAGATAGGCTACTGGAAATGTCTAAGTGGAAAGAATGCGGAAAATTTAAAGGAAATAGAGTTTGGGAAATCTGTGAGTCTGTAGGTGACTATTGTAGTAAAGGGACACGCCTAATAACTATCAATGAAATTCACATTCATGCAGAAAAAATAGACGAAATCGTAGAGAAAGAACTAGAAATTAAAATAGACAACATAATTTTTCTATCCAGGCACAAAGCTGCAAGTGGCAAACCAAGTTTAACTGTACATCCTATTGGTAACTGGGGCGAAGCCGATTATGGTGGTATTAAGGGAGAAGTAACGCCTCCCTCTGCTGACATAATGACTTCTCTATTAAGAGAAATAAAGAAAAATCAAATTACGGGATATGATGTCTGTTTCGAAGCTACACATCACGGACCTCTATTAAAGACTCCAACGATATTCATGGAGATTGGTTCTACAGAAAATCAATGGGAAGATAAAATACCTGCGAAAGCCCTAATCAAATCGCTATTGGAAGTTAAATTTAGAAAAGGTACAAGCGTTCTAGGTTTTGGTGGTGGGCACTACACACCAAGATTTACTGAAGCTGCGCTGTCTCATAAGGTGTCTTTTGGTCACATAATAGCAAACTATGGAATACCTCATTTAACTGGTAAGATGCTGATGAATGCTATTAAAGCTGGAAACTCTAAAGGAATTTACTTCCATAAGAAAGGTATGAAAAAAAGAGAATATAGGAAATGGAAGCTTTGGGCTGAAAATAACAATGTTCCAGTATTCAAACAATCTGATTATGAAACACTTAGCCAATAATTAACATCACTGATTTTTAGGTTCAGAAACACCCGGTACATTTAAAAAGAAATCTTCACTTAATGTTGTTTAGGTGTATACCTATGAGTGACGACGACACAGAAAATAGTAGTACTGAAAGTAATGTGACAGAGGCTCCTAGTTCCTCCCCTCAAGGCGGAATTATGGGTCAACTTGATGATTACTTTGGTATTAGTAAAGCCGGTAGTTCCGTAGAGGGTGAAATTCGCGCAGGTGTGACAACATTCCTGACGATGGCTTACATCCTCATCGTGAATCCTTTAATGCTGTCAGGTGCTGACATAACATTTACGGATTTTCAGACGGGAATCCCATTCAATGATGCATTAGTTGCTACAGCTGTAGCTTCATTTATTGCATGTATTATAATGGGACTTTGGGCAAACTTGCCCTTTGCACTTGCTCCAGGAATGGGGCTTAATGCATACTTTTTGTACACTGTATGTTTTGGAATGGGTGTACCATGGGATATTGCTTTAGCTGCAGTTTTTGTAGAAGGTCTACTTTTCGTTGGACTTTCTTATGCTGGAGCCCGTACAGCAATGATTAATGCTATTCCTAAAGATCTCAAAATTGCAACTATGGCAGGTATAGGTCTTTTCCTTACCATAATAGGCATGCAAAATGCAGGATGGATTGTTGACAATCCTGCAACCCTAATAGACTTTACAGACGCAGGCTCTTGGACACATGAAACTGGCCAGTTCTGGGCCTTAATTGGACTCGTAGCAATGGGTGCATTGATGGCTAGAGAACAAAAAGGCGCAATTATGATTGGTATTTTAGCCATTAGTTTTATCGGATGGGCAATAGTTCCAGGTTCTGATTATCCTTCCGAAATATTCTCAACACCAGATAACCCATCGGACACTGTAGGTGCTGTCTTTGGCGCACTAGGAAGTGCTGGAGATCCTATTGATGGATCAACATATGGTGGATGGGGATCATTCTTAATGGTTGTAATAGCATTCTTCTTTGTCGATATTTTCGATACTGCTGGTACTCTGTATGGAGTAGGTAGAATGGCAGGAAAAGTTAATGACAACGACGAACTAGAAAACGCTGATGAAGCTTTTATGGCTGACGCAGCCGGAACAACAATCGGTGCTGTCATGGGTACAAGTACTGTAACAACGTACATTGAATCAGCTTCAGGAATTGAAGAAGGCGGTAAGACTGGATTGACAGCAGTTGTTGTAGGCTTCTTGTTCTTACTAGGAGTTTTCTTCTCAGATGTCTTTATAGCAATTCCAGCATACGCAACAGCCCCAGCATTAATGGTGATTGGAGCAATGATGATGCGTGGAGTAGGTGACATCAAGTGGGATGATATCGAAATCGCAATTCCTGCTTTCCTAACTATTGCCCTGATGCCTTTCGCATACTCTATCGCAGACGGTATCGCATGGGGAGTAATCTCTTACGTAGCTATCAAGTTAGCTGTTGGGAAACACGAAGAAATAATAAAGAATCAAATTTTGATGATCATAACTGTCCTAATGACTATGTTCTATCTAGGGCCTGGTGATCAAACAACTTTTGATTACATCTTTGACTTACTAAACTAAGTCATTAGATAAAAACAAATAATCTCCTGGGCTTAAATGCTCAGGAGAAATACGCAGTTAGTAGACTATGTCTTATGAGAAAAATATTAACAAAATCGCAAGCAGTATTAGGGATGTCCCGGACTTTCCAAAGAAAGGTATTGTATTCAAAGATATAACACCTGTACTATCGGACATCAACTTATTCCGTAAATCAATTGATTTAATGGTTGAACCATTTACTGAAAATAAAATTGATGTTGTCGTCGGCATCGAATCTAGAGGCTTCATATTTGGAACACCAATTGCAGATAAGTTAAACGCAAGCTTTGTACCAGTAAGAAAACCTGGTAAACTTCCCCACGAAACTGAACAAATATCTTACCAATTAGAGTATGGTAAAGATTCACTAGAAATACATAAGGATTCTATTAATGAGGGACAAAATGTTCTGATAGTAGATGATTTATTAGCCACAGGAGGAACTGCTGAAGCCACCTGCAAGCTAGTTTCTAAACTAAAGGGCAATATCTCTGGATTTGTTGTTTTAATCGAACTAGAATTTCTAGAAGGAAGAAAAAAACTAAACCAATATAATGTTCATTCCATAGTGAAATATTAGTCATGAAATTATTAATCTCTGAATCTGAAATTAAAAAACGTGTAAAAACGCTAGCAAACAAGATTAATGAAGATTATAAAGGAAAAAAACCTATTTTCGTTGGAATTTTAAATGGTTGCTATGTTTTCATGGCTGATCTTCTTCGAGAAATAACCTTAGACATAGAAGTTGATTTTGTAAAAATAAGATCATACGAAGGTGATTCATCGACTGGAACTATCAAATTTAGAAAAGATATCTCTGCAGATATCGATGGGAAAGATGTAATAATTGTTGAAGACATTATTGATTCTGGATTCACAATAAACTTTTTGGTTAATAGATTAAGAAATTCTGGACCTAAATCAGTATCTGTTGCTACTATATTATTTAAAAAAGAAGTAGCTAAACTAGATTTTGAAGTTGATTATGTAGGATTCGAAATCCCTCCTGAATTTGTAGTTGGCTATGGTCTAGATTATGATGAAAAATATAGACAGCTGAAAGATGTAATGGTCATGGAACCTGAAGATATAAATTAAGAGCAAACAATTTATAGGACTGAATCAGACACACTAGGGGAAAGATGAGAATAGATGACGACCTAAAGCTAACCTTCAGAGATGTTCTGATTAGACCAAAGCGCAGTACGCTAAAATCTCGTTCAGAGGTTTCACTATCTAGAGTGTTCAAATTCAGGCACACTGAACGTGAATGGAAAGGAATACCTGTTGTAGCTGCTAACATGGATACAACAGGAACTTTCGAAATGGCTAATGAACTGCAAAAAGATAAATTACTTACCTGTTTGCAGAAGTTCTATTCTGTTAAAGAAATAAAAAAAGCGATTCAGGGTGGAATGGACCCTTATTACATTGCTATAACTTCAGGATCTACTGAGGAAAGTATGGAATTATTGAGGCGAAAAATGGCTATTCATAAAAATTTGCAATACATTTGCCTTGATGTTGCAAATGGATATAGAGAAGATTTCCTCCAGTTTGTTAGAAAGGTAAGAAAAGAATTTAATGATAAAATAATTATCGCTGGCAATGTTGCAACAAGAGAAATGACTGAAGCTCTTATTTTAGCCGGAGCTGATATTGTAAAAGTAGGAATAGGTCCAGGTTCCGTTTGTACAACGCGAAAGGTTGCTGGAGTAGGATATCCTCAATTATCTGCAATATCTGAATGTGCAGACGCTGCACATGGGTTAAGCGGACATGTTATGTCCGATGGAGGATGTACATCTCCTGGAGACATTGCAAAAGCCTTTGCAGCTGGAGCTGATTTTGTAATGTTAGGAGGTATGTTAGCCGGACATGCTGAGTCTAGTGGCGAACTTATTGAAGATGAGGATGGAACAAAAAGTAAGATATTTTATGGAATGAGCTCTGAAAAAGCTATGACTACCTATTTTGGTGGGGTAGCAAAGCATAGGGCTCCTGAGGGCAAAGAAGTAAAAGTTCCATACAAGGGTAAAGTTGAAAATACAATTCAGTCAATTCTTGGTGGCGTAAGATCTGCATGTTCATATGTTGGAGCTAGAAGAATCAAAGATCTGCCCAAGTGCACTACTTTCGTGAGAGTTACTATAACTACAAATGAAATTTATACCTCACATGAGGTAAGTTAGATAGTTTAATAAATCTCCTTACTAAGGGAGAATATGGCTAAGAAAGTAATATTAGAAGCCGGACGAACTTTTAGTGAATTTAGTCTTTTAACAGACTACACGTCGAAAAATTGTAATTTAAACAGTATTAACTTGAAATCTAATTTAGGCCCACTAAGCCTAGGCATTCCTTTTTTGAGTGCCGCTATGACATCTGTAACTGGATTTGAAATGGCTCTAGCACTAGGTAAAGAAGGTGGGTTAGGCGTTTTACCTGCTAGATTATCTGTAAAAGAGCAAGTTGATATTATCAATAAGATTAAGGGATATGAAATGGGGTTTGTCGAAGATCCTGTATCTGTAAGAGACAATGCCACTATAGATGAAGCTGTGAGATTAGTTGAAAAGCATGGTCACTCAAAAATACCTGTAACTGACAGAAATAATGTATTTTTAGGGTTATTTAATTTTGATAAATATTTAGAAAGTAATGAGACTCCTGCTGAAAATGTTCTATCAATTATGACAAGTGTAGAGGAGTTACCCCATACAAAGAACTCCGAAATAACAGTTAAACAAGCAAAAAAGGAATTAGAAGAAAATAATTATTTGATTGTACTAGATGATTTAGGTCGTTTAGTAAAAATTGCTTTCAAAAAGGACGTGGAAAATATAGTAGTAGGTGCAGCAATATCAACGCACCAAGGCTGGAAGAAACGCGTAAAAGCTTGCGATGAAGCCGGTGCAGATATATTTGTTATTGATACTTCAGATGCTTACAATGAATTTACATCAAAGGTTCTAAAAGACTACGCAAAATTAAAACTTGGCAAACCCATTTGTGCAGGTAATGTAATTACGTATGAAGGTGCTAAATTTCTCATGGAAAGCGGAGCTGATGTTATCAAAGTAGGTATGTCATCTGGTTCAATCTGTACAACGCAGAGAGAAAAAGCTACTGGACGAGCGCCTATGACTGCTTTAATGGAAGTTGAAAGGGCTAGAGCAGATTACCTAAAAGAATCTGGCAAATATGTTTCAATTGTAATTGACGGAGGCGTATCTGATGCAGGGAGTATGATTATTGCGCTAAGTATTGCCGATGCAGTTATGATGGGGGGATATTTTAATCACTTTTTTGAGGCTGAAGGTGAAAAATATGATGCGAACATGCAACAAACTACACACGAGCCTGACATAAAATATGTAGCAACCTGGGGCGAAGGATCTGCCCGTGCAAGGAACTTAGATAGATATGGACACGTAGCTCGAAAAACCTTTTTCGCTGAAGGTGAAGAAGGAACTGTAGAAAATTGGGGAAGATTAAAGCCAAAGCTAAAACAAGACATTCGTAAAATTAAAGCTGCATTGAGCAACACAGGATGTATGAACTTAAAAGAGTATCATGAGAAAGCAACCATTGAACTCATGTCGCCTTACACTCAAAGCATAGTGGGCGACACTCATGACATGAAGGTCAAGGAATAGATTCTAGCAACTTATCTTTGAAAAAATCAATACCTTCTTCCATGTAGGCTGATACTTCAATTGCATCTCCGAAATTGGCTTCATTTTCATAAACTAAATCTTTCTTACTGAATACATCAATCCATTGACAATTAGGATATCTTAGTTTTAATTCATCGCGCAAATTAGCTTGCATTTCAATTGAATATCCGGAAGTCCCTGTTAAGTCTGTCAAAAAAACGATTACAGGCTCTAAATAATCAAAAGCAGCTATACCTTGCTTTTCCATATCATTTCTTTCCAAATCTGGACGATCTAACAAGCCTGGGGTGTCCATAACTTGCAAAACTGTATATTTTTTCTTAATGTGGCCTAGAGATACTGCCTTTGTTGTAAAAGGATAACTTTTCACTTCTGGCTTACCTGAAGAAACTGCACCTATCAAACTAGATTTACCTACGTTAGGCGCTCCAGCAAAAACTGCAATTGGTGACTCAGTATCAACATTGGGAAGATTACGAAAAATTGATCTTGCCGAAATTAAAAAATCAAAACTTTTAGAGATTTGTCTTACAACGTTAGTCATCTTTGTATAGGCCTCACTCATAATTTTAATAGTATTCTCTGCACTCTTCCTCGCCCTGGCTCGAGGCACATACTTAGTTGAAATCATCAATACCTCTTTTCTGGCCCAGTCAATTGCTCCCAAAGATTTTTTGAGCATATCAACGCCTACTGTAAGATCAATAATCTCTCTGTCAAAAGGGTGAATACTGTCAAAAGATGGAAATGCTTTAACATAACTAAACATGGGATTAGCCAAATTATCTGCTACTGAGTGAATTTTTCTAACTGCAGTAAGCCTTGCCCTGTAATCTGGATTTCTAACCTTTTCCTCGACTTTTGATGCTCTACGTAATGCTCTATCAATTAGCTCTTCAGAAGTCGCAATATTCTTGATTTCTTGGAGATTCACAAGTTTTCAATAATGGCATTACCAAATTCACTACATTTTAACAATTTAGCACCATCCATTAGCCTCTCAAAGTCATATGTAACTGTTTTAGCCCCGATAGTCTTCTGCATACCTTCGATAATTAAATCTGCAGCCTCTTTCCAACCAAGATATCTTAAAAGCATTTCACCAGATAGAATGACTGAACCTGGATTTACTTTATCCTGCCCAGCATATTTTGGAGCTGTGCCATGAGTAGCCTCAAACAAAGCATGGCCTGAATCATAATTTATGTTTGCACCTGGAGCTATACCAATCCCCCCTACTTGAGCAGCTAAAGCATCCGAAATGTAATCCCCGTTTAGGTTCAATGTTGTTATAACATCATACTCAGAAGGCCGAGTCAAGATTTGCTGGAGCATTGCATCTGCAATTACGTCCTTAACGATTATATCTTTACCTGTCTTTGGATTTTTAAAGACATGCCAAGGCCCTCCATCAAGTGGAATAGCTCCAAATTCTTCTCGTGAAATTTCATATCCCCAATCTCTGAAGCCACCTTCAGTATATTTCATAATATTTCCTTTATGAACTAGAGTAACTGATGATTTATCATTATCAATTGCATAGTTTAACGAAGCTCTAACAAGTCTCTTGGTTCCTTCACTAGAAACAGGCTTAACGCCCAAGGAGCTCGTTGATGGAAACCTAATTTGCGATACTCCCATATCTTCTTCAAGAAATTTCATAACCTTAGAAACTTCTTTTGTTCCTGCTTGCCACTCAATTCCAGCATAGATATCCTCTGTGTTTTCCCTGAAAATGACCATGTCAACTTTCTCAGGATTCCTTACGGGACTAGGAACTCCTTCAAACCAAACTACTGGCCTAACACACGCGAAAAGATCTAATTTTTGTCTTAATGTTACATTAAGGCTCCTAAATCCGCCTCCTACAGGAGTGGTTAATGGTCCCTTAAGAGCAACCAAATACTTCCTAATAGAATCAAGGGTAGATTTAGGAAGCCATTCACCAGTTTCCTCAAAAGCAGCTTCGCCAGCATGTACCTCTTCCCAAGAAATAGACTTTTCACCAGAGTAGGCTTTTGAAACTGCTGCATCCAAAACTTTGGTGGCTACAGGAGTGACGTCTAAACCGATTCCATCCCCGATTATGACTGGAATAATTGGGTTATTTGGGACTTCTAATTTTCCGTTAACGCATGTAACTGACGAATTTGACATAATCTGTGCTAAGCAGAGCTGTATAAATCGGTCTCGGACACTATAATAATAAACACACATTTACATTGGCTGTAATGGGTATTCTAAATCGAATTGTTCAAAGCACAGCTCCGTGGATGCCCAAAATAATTATTGGTCGAATTGCTTCAATATATGTTGCAGGTGATAAATTAGAAGATGGGATTGATTTAGTTAGAAAACTAAACAAGAAAGGATTTGTTGGTACTCTGGATTTACTTGGAGAGGAAGTAAAAAATAGAAGAGGAATAACGAAAACGACTAATTCATATTGTGACTTAATAGATGGTATTGCAAACTCTGGAGTTGATTGTAATATTTCATTGAAATTAACTGCGATTGGACTCAAAGTTGACGAAAGCCTTTGCTGGGACAATCTTAGCGTAATACTAGATAAAGCTAAAATGTATAACACATTTGTTAGAATGGACATGGAAGATTCCGAAGTTACAGAATCTACTATAAAAATGTGTAAGAAGGCTGTAAATTATTACCCTAATTGTGGAACTGTTTTACAAGCATATATGTATCGTACAAACGATGACATAGATTTACTCAAAGGCCCTAGTACTAACATTAGATTATGCAAAGGAGCGTATAAAGAAAGTAAGGATATTGCTATCCAAGATTATAACAAAATACGGGAAAATTACGTGGTATGTGCTGAAAAGATGATTAAGAATAATATATATTCTTGCTTTGCAACACACGATACCTGGATTATAGAACGTATCGAGAAACTTATTGAGAAAAATAATTTTCCAAAGAAAAATTGCGAATTCCAAGCTCTGTCTGGAGTCCCAATTGACAAAACTTTAGATGATTTAGTTTCAAAAGGATACACTGTCAGATATTACATACCATATGGACCAGATTGGTACCCCTATTCAATACGAAGAATTAGAGAAAATCCTGATATTTGGAAAGACACAATGAAGGCTTTTTTCTTTAGATCTAAGCACAGAAAATAAACATCAGCTTTTTTAAGGCATTTTCGTAGATAAATCATGGCAAAAAGGGCAAGACGAAATAAAAAAGCCAAACCTCCCGCAAATTACCGCGATGGAAAAATTGATAATTCAAGGCCAGATTCAAAACCTGCACTTATTGCTCTTCTGCTAGTTGTTATTTTGATTGGTAGTGGGTTATACCTGACGTCAATGGTTGATACAGAGGAAACTATAGCCAGCCCAACATATGGTGTTGAAGCTGAGTTTGTAACGAACGATCATAACGCGGAACCTGGTGGAGAAACTGATTTTGTACTTTTGGTAAGAAACACGGGTTCAGTTACAGATACATTTACAATATCGATTAAATCCAACGATGGAGGCTTTACGATAGATGTAGAAAATGGATTTGAGACGATTATGCTTGCAAAAGATTCTCTTAAGCCTCTATTAATCAATGTCAAGACACCATCTTCTGCTGAGGGATTACTGTACGCATACATTGAAGTTACTTCTGGGGCTGATTCTACGAAAAAAGCTGAAGTTCGAATGGATGTTAACACTGACTATGATTTTGGTAATCTGACTAAAACTGGAGATACTGTAGATGTTCACTATGCCGGAATATTAGCTAGCAACGCTAAATTATTCGACAGTAGTATGGAGTACATCTGGGATAATTACCAGTACAGAAGAGCCGGGGTCACTGATGGTAACAAACACATTGATACTTTGGAAGCAAGACATATAGGCTGTGTTGAAGCTGGCAATCCCTCCGAAAATTGTGACGGAAGTAAAGGTATGATTGATGGATTTGATTCTAAAATGGTTGGAATGTACGAAGGCCAAACATTAGCTGTTAGAATTCCTGCAAGTCAAGCATACGGTGAATCGGGATCAAGTAGTAGTGACTTAGCTGGTGAAGATTTGATTTTCATAATTGAGATGGTAAATATTAATTGAAAAATAATAAGTGGGAGACTATTTCTGAAGAGCCTGCAGGAGACTTTAGAATATTTACTATGCGTGAACTAGTTGCTAAATCTCCTAGAACTGGTAAAAATCATAAATTTGTTCTTTTAGATGGTTTTGATTGGATTAATATTATTGCCGTTACTGTGGATAAAAAAATTGTAATGGTCAAGCAATACAGATTTGGAACTTCCAATTTTGAATTAGAAATACCTGGAGGAATCATTGAAAACAGTGAGGAGCCTATCGAAGCTGGTATAAGGGAGTTGAGAGAGGAAACTGGATACATAGGAAGTGATCCTAAGTATTTAGGCTACGTTGACCCTAATCCTGCATTTCAGACCAATAAATGTCACACAGTTCTTATTCAAAATTGTGAGAAATTGTATGAACAAGATTTAGATCCTGGTGAAGATATAAAAGTCGAAGTTACGAGTGAAAAATCAATTCAAAGATACATAGATGCAGGAACTATAAGACATAGTTTGGTGCTTTCCGCTTTTAGGCTTTATGAAATAGAAAAAACTAGTTAATCATTGGAAGTGAAGAACCTAATGAATTAAGTTCATCTCCAGATTCAGTACTCAAATCGTGCTCAGATTCAGGTATTGCAGAAACAAGCATTACTACTTTCACCTTTGTAGACATTGAGTCATCGGTTCGAAGTCCCCATATCAAGTTGGCATCTTCAGCTAAATCATACTTAAGTGCAGATAGAACTTCATGACAATCACTCATTGCAAATTCACTGCCTGCAGCAATATGAAGAAGAACTGCTTCTGCTCCCTTGTAATTATTGCCTAACAAAGGATTTCCTAAGACTGAATCCAAAACGCTACCCGGATCGGAACCGTCGGATTCACCGTATAGCACTTTAGCTGTACCTCCAGCCTCAATGATTTTTTTCAAGTCTGCAAAATCTACATTAATCATAGATGGTTCTGTTACTACCTCAGATAGGGATTGAACAATACCTGAAACTAAATCTGACATTACACTAAATGCTTTCTGAATTGGATAGTCACCACCTGTTAATTCATTTAACTTTTCATTATCTAACTCAATTACACAGTCGCAATTTTTCTTTAATTCTGCCAAACCTTCCAGAGCTACCTTACGCCTAGGCAATCCTTCTTCCTTAAACGGAAGTATAGCTACACCAACTACAACTGCGTCGGTTTCTTTAGCATACTTAGCAATAACTGGAGCACTCCCTGTACCTGTACCTCCACCCATCCCAGCAATTACAAATATTATATCTCCGTCCTTCAACTTAGATCTAATGGACTCTTCGTCGTCTTCCGCACATCTTTTGCCTGTGTATGGATCTCCACCAGCCCCCCTACCATGAGTTATCTTAGCACCAATTACTTTCCTTACGTGAGCTTTACTTTTATGCAAATGGTTTGCATCAGTATTGAGAGCTATGGTTTCAACTCCTTTTACTCTCCTACTGTATAGTCTATCAAGGATATTATTACCTGCTCCACCGGTTCCAACCAATTTCACTTGAGGTGCAGTAATAAACTCCATCAAGTCACTGCTATCAAAACTTTCTAATCTTTCCATCATTTTTATTCACGTCCATAATCTGAGAAAACCATCTTTCGACGATTAGTCATCATTTTAGCTTCACTATCCAAAAATTCAAAGTCTTTTTGTTCTTTTAATTTAGTAATTGCATAACTTGAAATGGCCTCTGTAACTATGTGATCTGTTGAACCAAAGCCATGGTCTTGTAATGCTTGTAATCTTGTACTAGTATTTTCAGGTATCTTAACATTGAGAATTTTTTCATTAGGAGAAGGTGTGTTACGATCTATATATTCATCAAGAGCTTCTTGAACCAATTGGTTATAAGATTTAATCCTTAACGGATTTTCAGAAGCCCAATACTCAATCCTTGCAGCCCTTTCTGGATCTAAACGTACTGTCAAACGATTAGTAGTTAGAGGTCCTAATGGGGCCATGTTGTCTCATATTAGTCAAGCTAGTATATAAACTTAATGCTTTTTGACACAGTATTTGTGTCATTATAGCCCTAAAATAAAATAATAAGTGACATAACTGCGTCATACTTTCGGTACTATTTAACCATTATAAAGTATTGCTTATAATTGTTTATGGGTTGCAAGCGTTGCAAAGAAAATCCAGTCATAAGTAGAAGATATTCTGGTGAAATCCTATGCAAATCTTGTTTTTTTAAATCTTTTGAAAAAAATGCCCAAAAAGAATTAAGGAAACAAATCAACCTATTGGTAAAAAATTCAGATTTAGATATTAGAAAAATTGGTATTGGGCTATCTGGCGGGAAGGACTCTACCGTAGCACTTCATATTTTGAAATCATATGTTGGAAATAGAAATATTGAAATTGTAGGGCTGTCTGTAGACGAAGGAATTACTAATTATCGTTCTAAATCGTTGGAATGTGCAGCCTCGGAATGTAATAAGCTAGAAATTCAACTAGAAATATTCTCATACAAAGAATTAATAGGAATTACTTTGGGTGAATTACTAATTGAAAAACCACCTCAAGGCTCTCCATGCTCACCTTGTGGAATATTGAGAAGAAGATCACTTAACCAGATGGCAAACCGAGTAAATGTAGATTGTTTAATTCTTGGCCACAATCTTGACGACTTTGCACAGACTGTTTTAATGAATCATGCAAGAGGCGATATTGCTAGATTATCGCGAATGGCACCTCATAAATTTGTTCAAAGGGGCTTTATCCCTCGACTACTACCATTGAGAAGACTTCCTGAACAAGAAGTATATCTATATTCCATACTAAAAGAAATGGAATTTCACGATGGGGATTGTCCACATTCTGGCGGAGCTCAAAGGAATACATTTAGAGAAATTTTGATGAAATTAGAAAAAGAACAACCAGGGACAAGGCATTCTTTACTTAATGGAATGGAAAAAATACGGGAAAATATGCAAAAGCCAGAAGACTTAATCCCATGCCCATCATGTGGCGAACCTTCAGGTAGCCATGAACCATGCGTATTCTGCAGAGAATTCGCCACATTTACAGCCTAATTGCAAGCTAATGAAAATGTAAAGCTCACGCTAATAACTCTAATTTATAGATAAGAGGAGCGTAAGGCTCCTCTTACTACACTTTGTCCTATAATTCCTTATTCTTCTTTTTGCCTTAAAGCTATTCCAATAGCTGCTAAAAGACCGCTAATGGACATACTTAGTAGGGACAATCCGAAGGATGGAACTGTGTTTACTTCTTTGACAGCTGTTATTGTTACAGGATATCTATTGTTGTTTTCGTTAGATTCGGAAACTGTATCTTCTGTATCAACTGCAAGATAGAAGTCGTATGATCCAGTGTTTTGATCTCCTGGGCCTGCTGACATTCCTAGCTCGCTTGCTTTAGCTGCAAATGCGATATACTTCTTGTTACCTACTGAAACTATTTCAGCTCCATGAGCTGTGGTCTTTGTTTCATCTATGGCCCAACCTGAGCTGGTCCAGTAAAGACCTACTTGAACTCCCAAAGGATTACTTTCGAAATCAAGAAGGCCTACTCTAAAGGTACCTACCGTTTCAGTTCCTGTATTTTCTACTTGGAACATGAATCTGAAGTATTCATCTTTTTCACAAGGGTTATTGCCTGCCGGATTGTTAACACAACCTGTCTTTTTGACCCAGCCTGCACCAGATTCTCCGAAGCCCGTTGCGTGAGATATGTATCTTACATCGCTGCCTATTGAAAGGTCTGGTTTTGCAATAATCATTGTAGCTTGCCCGTCGGAATCTCCACTAGTAAACGTGTTATCATAGTCAGACCATGATCGTGCATCAGCTTGGATACTGTAGGTTCCTGGAGGTGCCCATTGTGCATATCCAATTGTAACATCAATGTTCACAGTCATAACTTGACCTGGACTTACAAAATTAGCTGCACTAGGTTTACTTGGCTTGCCTTCTACGGCATTCCATGAAGTCTTAGTTGGATTGTTGATATCCCAACCAGTCGGTAGACCGACTTCAACTGTACCACTTGGCCATCCAATTTGTCCATCTGAATTGATGTAAGCTGTTTGATCACCACCAGATAAAGCATCTCTGCCATTACCCCATGAACCACTGATTGGCTTAACTGCAACGTACGTTTCTCTTTCTGTTTGAAGAACAGAATCCATGATTGCCATAGTTCCATCAAACAATTCAACGAATGAATTGTCTGGAGCTGTAAGAACAAAGTCTACTACTCCTGAATCTGATGAAGCTCCAAAGTTATTGACCTTCACAGTGTAGGTTCTACTTACTGTATCACCTGTGAGTGAAGAAGGTTCACCATTCTGTGTCTTTGGAGATACATCTTTCAAGTCAACTGAGTAATCATCCAGACCGAAAACTGATGGATAATAAGCTTTGAACATTCCTGAGGAACCTGGACCTGACGAGGAACCAATTAAACGAATTTGCATTTCACTTCCGATGTATGCATCTTGAAGACTTCCTGAACCATCGCCGAGTTGCTCTACTGCACCTAAGTCAGCAAAGAATGTTTGTGCAGTTGAATTATCGAATGCACTACTTCCTTCCCAGTACATAGGTAATTGAGTGTAATTTGCAGAAGGTATAGAGTATAATGTAGACAACTGGTCTGTTGATCTCCATTTTATATCATACCAAGGTCCGCTGTTACCAGATCTAACTTGTGCCTTGACACTAGCATCAATCAACTCATACTCAGCTTCAACAACCAAGAATGGCTTGCTGTTCCAAACTGTAAAGAATTCTGAAGTTAAAGAACCGTCTTCAGAACCATCCCAAATGTATGAACCTGGGCTCCATCCGTCGCCCATTGACCATTGGTCACCAGTTAACAATGCAGCTCCCAAAACTAAAGTTATAGTTCTGAAATTCTTTGCTCGACTCTCGTCTGGAACTTGTACATCGTCATCTCTTAGTGCTTGAATGTGCATTCTGTAAATACCTGGACCAAGATCTGAACCCCACTTCCAGTCTGCTCCTGCTGTGCTTGGATTAACTGTGAATTCTTCACCCTTAGATAGAGCGCCTGGAATTGTAAAGAAATTAAACGTTCTATCTGTTGGCCAAACACGTAGACCATTAGAATCTGTGATTCTAGCTGCTACAGTAACCCCGCTCTGATCTTCAAGACCAATTCCTCTTACAGTTACAGATAATTCATGTTCTTCACCTGAGGCTGAATATCTAACTGTATCTACATTAACAATATCGACATTGTTTCTGTACTCGTTACCAATAACTGCTAAGTCATCAATCAAGACACCTTGTCCACCGCCGTTAGCTGTTACAACTCTGAAATCAATCCAAGTCTGGTAACCTTCGAAGGCTTCAAGGCTTAGTTCTTCAATTTGCCATGTTGTTTTATCTTCGCTGAACATTGGACAGCCGCAATCATTTTCATAAGTCTTAATTACGGTCCAAGTTTCACTACCGCCTATTTTTTGTGCACTATCAAAGTCTGTAGAGGCTCTGACTTCAAGCCTGTCACCCGAGCCTAAGTCCCACTTAATTGCGTACATGATTAATGGTTTGAAAGCTGCTCTTAAGTCAACGTTGACGTCTGGTTGCCACTTGCTACCTTCGCCATCTCTATCATATTGATCTTGCGTGATGTAACTATCATCCCTACCACCTACAGTATTAGGCTGATCAGCATTGTGCGTTCCTTCCTCAGCATATTGCAATACATATTGACCACTGTAAGCATTATTATTTATCGAATCTATTAACCATCTATTGATGTTATCGCCTGTATTCAATCTTTCGACTTCAGTGTAACTGTATTCATCTCTGTCGCCAGTGTCAAAGTCATCTGAGAAGAAATTATCAAACACACGGAATGATACTGTTTTAGAGTTGTTCCATGGGAAAAAATCTTTACCAGCCGGAACAAGAACTTCTACGGTTATGTAGTAAGTATTAGCTCCAGGACACTGGAATTCAGAGAAAAGTTCTTTCTGATCAGAGTTCTGAGTTATATCTCCGTAAATCGAGTTACCTGCTAATTGCTGAATGACTGGCTCTGTGACATCCAAGAAATCGGATGTATCTTCACCTTGTAAATTTTCAACTGTGAATTTGACTGGTAAGTTTGGCCATGAAGACTCTCCAGCGTTAATGATCGTAGCATTAATCTCTCTCCAGAGCGAATCTCCACCATCTTTTACTTCAAAGTCCTTATCTACCGTAATATCGCCGACTGCCACATCACGAGTAATTTTCTCTGTTCCTCTGAACACTATCTCATCAATGAACCAGCCTGCATATGGTCTGCTGCCTTCTGTATTTTGATCACTGTCTGCATCAGCTTGAATTCTGAAATAAACTGAATCTGTGTCATCACTACCATAATAAGTATCACTTAGAACATATCCTTGATATTTTTGGTTTGAACCACCCCATAGATACCATGATCCTTCGCCAGGACAGAAACCAGAATAGCTGATTAAGTTTGTCCAAGTAGTGCCGTCTTTAGATATTTGCATTCTGAAGTAATCTCCAGATTCCATACAGCCTGTGAATAGCATACCGATTACTACTTCCTCCATAGCGCTCAAGTCAAGTGCAGGGGATACGAAAACGTCGTCCTGATTAGGTTGCATTGTGAATTTTGGACAGTTTGAATCGCTCATCGAATCATCACCCCAATCACAAATTGCTGGATTTGCGTTAGTTTTGTACCAACCGTTTGTGTTAAACATTGCTAAAGCAGATTTACCTTCATGGTAAACTGAATTTACTGTTTTGTTAACTGTGTTTCCTGCAGCTGTACATGATTCTTCATCATTGTCAAAGTATCCACATCCATCAGCATCCCAGTCGTAACTACCAGTTCTGTGCATGTTAACTCCGTCAAAACTGTTAGCACCATTGTCTGTTGT
>CAXHBG010000002.1:0-41242 GCA_964015055.1 uncultured Thermoplasmata archaeon | reverse complement strand
ATACCTAGTTACTCTAACTGTAATTTCTCCTAGCGGAAGTGAAGTATCTAACCAAACTGAAATTACCGTAAATTTTGATGGGTTTGTAATTTCAGATAACATGGAATGTACGTGTGCCCCAACTGCAAAAGTCACACAAATTGATTTGAAAATTGAAAATGACGCTAAGTCAATTGAAGGAGAAACCACAGTAACCCATGAAGGTAGTAGTGAAGACTGCACACAAAGATTATCCTTTCAACAATGCCACTTGAGAGTTACAATTCAACAGTATGATGGCAGCTCTCTAGTTTCAGAGGAAGTAATCTTTGATGACTTTTTTAACACAAACTCGATTACAGTACCTTTTACAATTAATGCCGAAGTCACAGAAGATAATTACAAGATATTATTAGAGACTGATCAATTGCGGGACTGGCATAAGCCGAACACTGAGTGGGTAGCTGAATACAACTAATATGATTCTAGGATTACTTTCAACAGCGTTGGACATAATTTTAGCTGTAATACCAAAAAAAGTACTTTTATTGGTTATTTTAGCCTTGGTTGCTGCGATTTACATTGGGTTTGATTTCAATTTATAAAAAAACCAACTAATATAAATCCATTTCCAGAAGTTGAATTATGAAGGTTAATTACTGGTTCAGAAAATTACTCGGCAAAGATGCCGACGATAAAGTCAGAACTGCAGTACTTATTTTTGCCGTGACTGCCTTCATTGGACATTTGTTGATATACATGTTATATCAGCTTGAATTTATAAGAATAAATGGAGAAGCAAGGACTCTCGTAAATTCGCCTCTATCTTCACTTTACACTCCTTTTTCAATTCTGTTGACTTATGAGACTTACCAGCTCATTAGAACACTTCCCTCTTCTTTTTCGACTTCAGTTGGAAAGCAATACGAAGTGGTTACTCTACTTGTTGTGAGGGATGTCTTCAAAAGATTAGCTGATTTTGATGCCAAAGACGAATGGGTTTTTGACGGAGAATTAGGATTAATTTTACTTGAGTGTATCACTTTCCTTATTCTGTTCTTCACTGCGTTAAGTTACAGAAGATCAAGCGATGTTTCCGAAATAAGCACTGTTGATGAAGGCGAGTTAGACAGTTTTGTGCATTCTAAGAGAATAATTTCATTGATGTTATTTGCTGCATTCGTAATAATGGCGGTTTACTCATTTTCAACTTGGACTATGTCTGTGATAGAAGGGAAAGGCGGTGTTGATCGAGAAATTTTCTTTTCAGACTTTTTTACAATTTTAATTCTAGCGGATATTCTAATTTTACTACTATCTTATAGATTTACAGTAGATTTTGCTAATCTCGCGAGAAATACTGGTTTCATACTCTCTACAGTGATTTTAAGAGTAGCAATTAGTGCTCCAGGAATCTCTGCAGTTATCTTATTTACCTTAAGTGGAATTCTTGGGCTTGCAATTTTGAGAATATCAAGTGAATTTGTAAAACAAAAAAATACTTAAGTTTACTCTAGTTTGTGCATTGATATTAAGGCCTGCTCGATGAGCTTTAGGGAATCTGGTACTTTGTGACCTGAAATTGGAGCTGCCAATGAAATGCCTTCGTCTTTCTTAGCTTTCCAAACTATCGAATTAAACTCCACTAACGATTCTGTCATTTCAGTCCATGATTCGCCGTTTGATAGTGGAGACTGTGGGAAAATATCTACATCTACTGATGACTTTTCATACAGAGTGGTAGATAGGTGATGCGTGAAAAATGGGCATACCGGAGACAAAATAGATAATAAGTCTCTAAAGATTCTATGCAAGGTCCAAGTAGCTGATGCATCTTCATTGTACAATCTGGTTTTAGCCATTTCTAACCAATGTGAAGCAAAAACGCCTGTGCTAAATATCTTAACTCCCTGTGCTGCAGTGTAAATATCTAATTCTGAATAACCTGCCTTAGCTTTTTCCAATAAATCTGAAAACTCAGCTAAAATCCACTTATCTTCATTTTCTAAACTATCTGGAATTGTATCTAAATCTCCATCAAATTCAAACTGAGAAGCAAACCTTCCTACGTTAAAAATCTTAGTTAGAACTCCAAAGTATCGCAATTCAATTTGCTCAGGATTAATTTGGAAATCATCGCCTACTTGTGCATCCGCAGCTTTCCAGAATCTAAAACATTCTGAACCAATTTTTTTAGCTTGCAATGCTACCTGTTTTCCTTCAGGACCTTTGATTTTCCATGAACCTGTGCGCCCTCCGGCACCACATTCCAGTACAGAACTTGCATCTATCCCATTGCCTAATGATTTAGACATCTTGCGGCCCCAAGGGTCCATGCCTAGCCCATCAATCCAAACATTTGCAAAGCCGGGCTTGTCTAATAACAAAGTAGACTTCAAGAGAGTGTAATACAGCCAGGTTCGAACAATTTCTTTACCTTGTGGCCTAACTCCTGTAGGAAATGCTCGTTCAAATAATTCCGGATTTGATAAATATCCTGAAACATAAAGATTAGAATTTGAAGAATCCATCCAAGTATCGAATACTTTCCTAATTCTTTTTGGCTGTCCCTATCTAATACTATTGAGCCTGAAGGTGGAGAATCTTTCCATGGCTGTACATACGTCCCATGAGGCGGAGTAACTACTTTCGTTCGATCTTCTGAGTACCAGATTGGTATTTCTGTATGGTACCATCGTCGACGGCTTACTGGCCAATCAATTGTTATGTTTTCCATCCAATCTAATAGAAATTGCTTATTTCTACTTGGAATAAAGTTAATTTCATCTGATAGCTCCTTCATTCGGTCCTGAATGTGGGTTTGACGGACATACCATTCCTTGAGAAGTATAATTTCAATTGGATTCTTACCACGCTCTGATACTGGTATTTCCTGTTCCCTTTCAACTAAATTTTCAATTTTATCTTTAGATTCAAGAATTTCTATGGCTTTCTTTCGTGCATCTAAAACTAGCATTCCTGATAGAGAATCTCCTAGTTCTGTAATTTTACCCTCTAAGTCAATTGCTTGGAATGGTGTTAATCCTAATTCTCTGAAAACTGCCACGTCATTTTGATCTCCGAAAGAACAAACCATCAACACTCCAGAACCAAATTCCATATTGACGCTTGGATGCGCCTTAATTTCTACAGATTTTGAACGCCCTGCGGTTGGTAATGGTAAATCTAGGCTTTTGCCAACCAAATGCTGGTATCTAGAATCATCTGGATGAACGAGGACAATCCCACAAGCGCAAATTAGTTCGGGTCTTGTTGTTGAAATTATTACAGGTTCGTGATTAGAATCGCCCGTAACTGACCACCGGACATCTACAAGTTTAGTTTTACGCGATAATCTTTCAACTTCAGCTTCAGCAATCGTGGTTCCCTCTACTGGATCGTATAAATTTGGCCTTAACTCCTCAACAATTGCGCCTTTTTTGAATAAGTCAATGAATATTGATTGAGTAACCGAACGATAATCTGGTGCATCTGTCAAATACTCTTGTTCGTAGGCACAAGAAAGTCCAACCCTTTTCGCAATATTCCTCATTTCTTGGGTATATTTTTCTATTTCATCACGACATAAATCTAGAAATTCTGCTCGATCATATGTTTTCATTTTACGGCCAGTTTTTTTCTCCACCGTGAATTCAATATTGATTCCGTTTCTATCAACCCCCCATGGAAAATAAACTTCCTTACCAAGTAACCTTTGACTTCTTGCAATTACATCAATCATTGAATATTGAGCTACAGCACCAATATGCCAAGTTCCTGAAGGGTAAGGAGGAGGTGTATCTATGACAAAAATTTCTTTTTCAGAATTTGGATTAAAGGAATATCTATCTTTGTTTGAAAAATGCTCCTCCTGGATTTTCTTTTCTAAATCCACTGTCCAGCGTTTCTCCTTGATTTTTGGTTTAGCCATGTCTCCTGTATTAACACCTCAGTACGGCTTTTCTTAATACTTGCGAAGGCCTTTTACTAACCCCTTGACAATGTAAAGTTTACAATGCATTATCCAAAAGATGTCGTAATCGTAGCAGGTGTGAGAACGGCACATGGAAAATTTAGAGGTTCTTTGTTTCATAATTCTGCCGTCGATTTGGGCGCCCTTGCAATTAAAGAAACTCTGAAGCAAGTTGAACTAGATGCTAGGCTTGTAGAAGAAGTCATCATGGGGAATGTTCTATCAGCTGGAATCGGACAGCATCCTGCAAGGCAATCTGCAATTAAAGCTGATATTCCTGAAGAAATTCCTGCACTTACTGTAAACAAAATGTGTGGTTCAAGTATGAAAGCGATCATGCTGGCTGCTAACGCGATTAGAGCTGGTGAATCTGAAATATTGATTGCTGGAGGAATGGAATCAATGTCTCAATCTCCATTTACCGTTGCTAGATCTCAAGATGGCAAAGTCAGCATGGAAAAACCAGTCGACAGCATGATGCATGATGGGTTAATTGATCCATTTAATGGAATGGTAATGGCTCAAACTGGAAATCGTATTGCAGAGCAATTCGGAATAACTAGAGATGAAGCTGATTTATTTGCAATTGAATCTCATATTAGGGCTTATAATGCACATAAAAAAGGAAAATTCAAAGATTATCACGTTGCTGTAAAACACGATGATGGAGTACTAGAAACTGACGAGGGAATTAGACCAAATTCTAGCTTAGAAAGTTTATCTAAGCTAAAACCTGTGTTTGATGAAAATGGAATCGTTACAGCTGGAAACGCAAGCCAAATCTCTGATGGAGCTGCTGCCTGCTTGATAATGTCCCGGAGGAAGGCTGAAGAATTAGAATTAACTCCTTTAGCTACCATAACAGGATACTGCGCAACTGGTGTTGCTCCTGCTGATGTGATGTCTGCTCCAATTCCTACCGTACAAAAATTATGGAAGATGAATAGTAGAAATGGTGAAGAAGATTATGATTTATACGAACATAACGAAGCGTTTGCATCTGCCTGCCTAGGAGTCATGCAAGGTTTAGGCTTGAAGCACGAAAAATTAAATGTTAATGGAGGGGCTGTAGCAATGGGCCATCCATTAGGAGCTTCTGGATGTAGAATTGTACTGGCTTTAATTCACGCACTTCGCCAAAAGGGTGGAAAGCGTGGATTTGCTACCGCGTGCTTAGGTGGCGGAATGGCTACGGCAATAGAAATTGAAATATGAACTCTAATTTAGAAGGTAAAGTGGTCTTAGTGACCGGAGGTGCGGGAGGAATAGGAAGTGTTATCTCCAAATCTTTCGCCAAACAAGGTGCGAGAGTAATAATCCATTATAATAATTCAAAAGATAATGCAGAAAAGATTTCAAAACAAATTGATGGATTAGCTATTAACGCTGATTTAACTGACCCTAAACAAACTAAAGAACTTTTCAAACATGTAATTGAAAAAGAAGGGAAAATTGATATTTGTATAGCTAATGCGGGAAAATACCCTAAAGATTATGCTCCATTATGGGAAATTGAAAGTAGTCGATGGGATAATACCATTTCTACAAACCTGTCTTTAGCTTTCAATACTTCTCGATATTTTCTAAAGCATGCATCTGAAACAAAAAAAGGGTCGTTAGTTCTAATCGGATCAACTGCCGGAATATATGGTGAAGCGGGCCATGCTGATTATGCTGCTGCTAAAGGTGCGATAACTTCAGGACTCTTACGTACGCTAAAAAACGATGCTGCTCTAATTGGAAATGGCGTTAGAGTTAATGCAATTGCTCCTGGGTGGACTGTCAGCCAAAAAAGAATTGATGAAGGCTTAGATCAAAAACGTGTAGAAAGAATTACTTCAACTATGTCTTTGAAAAAACTGGGTAAGCCTGAAGACGTTGCAAATTCTGCAATTATGCTAGCTTCAGACTCTCTCTCTGGTCACATAACTGGTCAAGTTATAGAAATTGCAGGAGGGATGGAAGGACGTCAGATAGCTGGGACAGAGTAGGATTCAGAAACTTATTCGTAGGAAGTTTAATTCTATCCGTAATTATTTCATTAATTATTAACATTACTTATGGAATAGGATTTAACTTAGTTATTTTTGTGGCAATACAAATCTTTGTAACCATTGCAACAACAATGATTTGGCCTGCTTTGAATTCAAAATAGTGTTAAATTAGAAGCCCTATAGGAAAGTGTGGAAGAACCTCCAAAAATAAGGCGCTACGATATCGATTGGCTTAGAGTTATTCTCTTCGCATTACTAATTCCGTTCCATGTTGGAATTGGAGTTTATTGGGAAGCCTACGATTTTGTTCTGCCAGAACATGAATTTGAAGGAGACGCAAATCGAGAAGCTTTGAATAGTGATCTTGGAGAAGATGTGAACAATGTATATTCTTTCACTGGTGATGATTTCATTTCACATATTTTGACATGGATGCACGAGTGGAGGCTTGCTGCACTTTTCATGATTAGTGGAATGGGGACTGCGTTTGCCTTCAAACGGAGAACGTGGAAATTATTTTTAAAAGAACGTTCGAGGCGCTTACTGATCCCTATGTTTGTAGGAATTTGGACAATTACTCCTTTGACCTTAATGATCGCGACAAAATATTTCCCTAGTAACTTTTTGGAAGGTGTTATAGTTTACTTTGGAGGAGGGATTGTGTTGACTTTACTCATGATTGTTCCACTTCTTTCTAGATTAATTTCTCTTGGGCATCTATGGTTCATATGGAGTTTATTTCAATACTCATTATTCTTACTTCCAATTTTTTATGTAGTGCGAAATTATCCCGAGGGAAAGATTGCGAGATTACTCAAAAATACTTTCAGAATGCCATTCAAACTTGGACCTTTACTAGTTCTTCCTGTTATTCTATCAATATCTGACATAATTCTCAAGCCAATTATGGGAGAAGCAATTGGATTTGGGTATGAATGGTTCTGGTACTTGCTAATTTTCTTTTTTGGTTATCTTTTCATAATTGATAAAGAAAGATATTTTTATTTTATTGATAACTCAAGAATACAAATTACTGTAGCTACTGTGGTTTCTACTTTGGCGTTTATTTGGATTAAATCTGAAGAAACAAAAAGTGGAATTCCTTACATTGGGGGAGGGTGGGCTGGAGATGAATACAAGCAATTGGGAATCGAATATCATACAAATATGACTTTGATTTCGTGCTTTATTACAAGTTTTCACGCCTGGTTTTGGTGCTTATTTGTATTCACTTGGGGTGCTAAATATCTTAACAAACCAAGTAAATATTTAGCCTATCTTAACCAAGGAGTCTACCCCTTTTACATTGTCCACCAGCCTATCGTCTACGTTGTACTTTTAGTTTTCTTAGCAAGAGGATATTCCAATCTCATGATTTTAATTTTAGGGACTGCTATAGTCACTTTTGGCTGTTGGATATTCTTTGAAATTATGAAAAGGCATTGGATTACTAGGGCAATGTATGGAATCAAAGAACTTCCGATTAAAAATGAAATAATGGCTGAATCTACTCCTGCTGTCGAGGAAAAATAATACTAGTCCTTATATAGGGTCCCTTTGTGCGAGAGACCCTGCAATCACGCAACCAGACGCTCAGGGCAATTATCCCTACACCTCTCGAGGCACTCGTTCTCGACGAGAAACAGCGTCACGGTACGATGTGCAACTTGTAGGAATTACGCCTGGTATACAACACCGTTAGCAACGGTTAGCGATATCTGGAGAGAGAATAAAATGCCAAAACACAACAAACCAAACCGCGGATCCATGGCTTTCAGCCCTCGTAAGAGAGCGCGCTCTGAAACGCCTCATGTCTCTAGTTGGGCTGCTGTCGAAGGTGACGATCCGAAAATTCTTGGTTTTGCAGGATATAAAGTTGGTATGAGTCACATCATGGCTGTTGATTACCGCAAAAAATCTACCACTGCAGGACAAGAAATCAGGATGCCTGTAACCATAGTCGAAATTCCGCCAATGAAAGTAATTGGAGCAAGGGGCTACATTCAGGATACTTACGGATTAAGAACTTTAACTGAGGCTTGGGAAAAGAAAATTGATAAGGATTTAGAAAGAACGTTACCTATCCCTAAAAGTCACGATGCGAAAGCTGCATGGAAGAAAATGTCTGATAGTGATTTAGAAGAAGTTAGACTTTTAGTCCACACACAACCACGAATGGTGACTGGAATTCCAAAGAAAAGACCCGAAATTATGGAAATGGCTGTAGGTGGAGGATCTGTTGATGCACAAATTGAATTCGCAAAAGAAATGATGGGTAAAGAATTCACAATGTCTGATTTTACACAAGATGGTGAAATGTTGGACGCTATTGCTGTAACAACGGGATATGGTTTCCAAGGGCATGTTAAGCGATGGGGTGTGAAATTATTGACACATAAAAACTCCAAACATCGTAGAATGATTGGAAATTTAGGTCCTTTCAGTCCAGGGTATGTTGTTTCCACGGTACCGCAAGCAGGTCAGACAGGATACCACCAACGTACTGAATACAATAAAAGATTATTAAAAATTGGAGATAATCCAGACGAAATTAATCCGAAAGGCGGATTTTTGAATTATGGTTTAATTCGTGGAAATTATGCGCTTCTGCACGGTTCCTTACCTGGGCCAAGTAAAAGGCTAATTAGATTTAGAAAAGCTGTACGATTCCACGGAAAGAAAACTGATTCTGTCGTTGTACCTGAAATTACAATGATTTCACAGGAGAGCCAACAAGGAGTATAGTTATGGAAGTACCAATATATTCAATTAAGGGAAAGGCCTCAAAGAAATCGGCAAAATTGCCTGATGCATTTAATGAGCCTGTACGTTTAGATTTAATCAGAAAAGCTGTGAGAGCTTCTCGAGCAAACCGAAGACAACCATACGGCGCCTCAAATCGTGCTGGATTCAGACACTCTGTTTCATGGCCAGGTAAAGGCCGCGGTATGGCAAGAACTCCTCGTAAAAACGGCGGAGGCGGTCGCGGTGCTCAAGCTCCGAACACAATCGGAGGAAGACGTGCTCATCCACCAAAAGCTGAAAAAGACTGGACACTAAAAATCAATTCGAAAGAAAATAAGAAAGCTTTCAAATCTGCATTAGCTGCTACCTCACAGGAATCATATGTTCTCGCAAGAGGACACCAAATCCCTGAAAAAGCTACATTGCCTTATGTGGTTGAAGACAAAATAGAAACCTTAGCCAAGGATAACGAAGGTGGGTCTCTCACCAAGAGAGCAACTTCACTATTGGAAGATCTTGGGCTACTAGGAGATGTTAAGCGCGCTCGTGAAGGTAAGGGAATAAGGGCAGGTAAAGGAAAAAGCCGCGGAAGAAAATACCGCACACCTAAATCTGTACTACTCGTTCTTTCTGAAGATAGTGATTCTGAAAGGGCTTTCCGTAACTTATCCGGAGTTGATGTTACTACGTCTAAAAACTTGAACACTGAATTGTTAGCTCCTGGTGGAGACCCAGGAAGATTAGTAATATTCAGTAAATCTGCAGTTTCTGCATTAGGAGAGCGGTTATGAGTGATCACAAAGTAATTCTAAGTCCTCGCTCAAAAGAAAGGGCATTGTACATGCTTGAACAAAATAAATTAGAATTTTATGTTGCAAGAACTGCTTCCAAATTGGACATTAAAGGTGCTGTTAGATCTTTATTCCAAGTGGAAGTGAGTAAAGTCAATACCCGAATTACCAAAGAAGGTAAGTTGGCTATTGTTAAATTAGCTGAAGGGCATTCAGCCGAAGATTTGAGTAATAGATTAGGAATATTGTGATAAAATGGGAAAGAGAATAATACCTAGAAGACGCGGACGAGGACGTCGCTACAAGGCAGCTGATAATCGTTTCAAGGGTGATGCACGTCATCCAAGATCAAAATCTTCCAGTGGAAAGGTCGTCGAATTATTACATGACCCTGGTAGGACTGCGCCTGTGGCAAAAGTTGAAGATCAAAATGGAACATATACTATGATTGCGCATGATGGAATGCATGTCGGTCAAGAAGTAAGTGCAGGACATGGTGCTGAACTAGATACTGGAAATACTGCATACATCGGTTCTATACCGGAAGGTACTAAAATTTATAATATTGAAATGAAGCCTGGAGATGGTGGGAAGTTAGCAAGAGCTGCTGGAAATGCAGCTACAATTGTTTCCCACGGTAAAAAAACAATTGTTCGTTTACCTTCCAAAGCTCAAAAAGCATTCGATAATATGTGTAGAGCCACCATTGGCTCAGTTGCAGGCTCAGGAAGAGGTGAAAAACCTATTGCAAAGGCAGGAAAGAATTTCTACAGAAATAGAGCTAGACCAAAGATTTGGCCTAAGGTAAGAGGAGTTGCTATGAATGCTGTAGACCACCCACACGGAAGTGGACGAAAGCAGACAATCGGTATCAATTCTACAGTTTCTAGAAATGCCCCACCTGGAAGAAAGGTTGGTCACATTGCTGCAAAGAGAACAGGAGCTAAACGTTAATGGCCCGAAGAACAAAAGGTCTTGCTACGCCAAAAGCTGCAAGAAGGAGAGAGAGAAAAAGGAAGGCAGGTATTCAAGTCCGCAGAAAGAAAGAGTTTACTTACCGCGGAATGACGATAGATAAATTAAAAGAACTAACCTTCGAGGAATTTATTGCCATTGTACCTTCGAGACAACGAAGGTCCTTTAAGCGTGGCTTGAGCATGGAACAAGCAAAAATTATTAATGATTCTAATAATAAACCGGATAAAGTTATTCGAACACACCGTAGAGAAATGATTATCATTCCTCAATTTGTAGGAAGAAAATTTGGTGTATACAATGGCAGAGAATTTGTAGATCTTGAAATTCTCCCGGAAATGATTGGATTGTACTTTGGAGAATTGGCTCCTACAAGAACATCCCCTACACACACAGGACCTGGTGTCGGTGCTACCAAGTCGTCTAAATTTATGCCGTTGAAGTGATATTATGAAAGGATTCTCATACCCATACAACCCCGAAATACATGCTGCTGCTCGCGGAACTGGATTGAATGTCTCTCCTAAAGCTGCTAGAGAAGTTTGTCATGCTATCAAGGGAATGGAACTCGAAAAAGCTAAAAGTTACTTAGAAAGAGTAATGGATCTCGAGCAAGCCGTACCTTTCAAGCGCCATGATGGTAAAGTCGGTCATAGAAAAGGTAAAGGAATTTCAAGTGGAAGATTTCCTGTGAAAACTGCAGCTGCAATCCTAAAAGTTATTGAATCTGCAGGAAACAATGGAGAAGCTCTTCACATTGACATTGAAAATTGGAGAATAGCCCATATCGCTACATCTCGCGGAGTGAGATTTGAAAGCAGATTCCCACGTGCTAGAGGTCGAGCTACACCGAAAATGCGCGAAAGTGCAAACGTTGAAGTGGTATTGGAGGAAGTTAAATGACCGTTGTAAAAGAAATGATAAAAGAACGTGTACGCAGAGCGCAAGTACATGATTACGTTCAAAATAAGACTAGCAGAGCCGGATTTGGTGGACTATCAATACAGAGAACTCCTCTAGGAACTCATGTTAGAATTGCAGCTGAAAGGCCGGGACTTGTTATCGGAAGAAAAGGTAGCGATATTCAAAAATTAACTGAAGAATTAGAAAGGAAATTCGGTTATGAAAATCTCCAAGTTGAAGCTGGCGAAGTTAATAATTTTGCTCTTAACCCATTAATCATGGCTGCAAAAGTAGCAAATGCTCTTGAGAGAGGATGGAATTACCGAAGAGCTGGGAATTCTATGTTGCAGAGAATTATGGATTCTGGAGCAAGAGGATGTCAGATTACGATTGCCGGTAAATTAACTGGATTAAGGCACCGAACTGAAAAATTCTTATCTGGGCATATTAAATTCTGTGGCGAAACTGCTCTTGAATTAATGGATGTTGGAATCGCTCAAGCTAAGCTAAAACCTGGAACAATTGGAGTTAAGGTGGCAATTATGCGTCCCGACGCAAAATTACCTGACGAAATAGAAGTTACTCAACTTCCTGAACCTGTCGTAGAAGTCAAAGAGGAAGAATCTACAGACGAGACTGAGGAAGAAACTACCGAAGAAAAGAAAGAAGAAAAGGCTGAAGATACTAAGGTAGAAAAGAAATCTAAAACTGATAAAAAAGAGAAAAAATCTGAAAAGAAAGGTGATGACAAATGACTTTGAAAAAACCTTTAGAATTAAGAGAGATGCAACCTGAAGAAAGGGAATCTAGATTAAGAGAATTACGCTCTGAATTAATGAATGAAAGAGGCGTTGCATCTATGGGAGGACAACCTACGTCACCTGGAAGAATGAGAGCTTTGAAAAAGCAAATCGCACGATTAACTACCATTATGAGAGAAATTGAATTGGAGGAAGAAGCTTAGATGGTAGACATTGATCCTCTAACTGGTCTTCCTAAAGAATTACTCGCAATGGAAGAGATAATTAGAGAACAACAATCAATTAGGGTTCATATTGAGAAGCGTAGATATGGAAAATTAGTTACTATCGTCGATGGTATTGGCAAAAGCGTAGACATTAATGATTTAGCAAAACAGCTCAAAACTAAATGCGCTACCGGTGGAACTTCAAAAGGCGGGATTATTGAATTGCAAGGAGATCACACCAAAAAAGTTAATGAAGTTTTAACAGACATGGGATTCCCAGTGGAGGTACAATAAATGGATGGAAGAGATGAATTTATGGGGGAACAAGTGACAGTATCCGAACATTCAGATCCAAGTATTAAAGGAATCTCTGGGAAAATTGTCGACGAAACTCGAGAAACGATTACTATTTTCTCAAATGGGAAAGCTAAAATGGTCAGTAAGCGACCTGGTAAATTCATGTTCAAAAGTGGAGAACTTGAAGGAAATAAAATTGCTTACAGGTCCCAAGACCGAATTAAAAAGGTGAAAGCATGAGTAAAGATAAGCCACGTGACATAGGAGTTGATGTTATCGCTCCCGCCAACCCATGGGATGGAGATACTAACGATCCTTTCTTTGGAACACTCTCTGTAAGAGGTCAAGTTCTACGAGGAATTGTTGTAAAAGCTAAAGCTCAAAAAACCGTTGTTGTTCAAATCAATAAAATGAAATATGATTCTAAATATGAAAGATATGCTAGAAGTTCATCTAAGATTAGCGCTCACAGTCCTGCCAGTGTTGGAGCAAATGAAGGCGATGCTGTGACTATAATGGAGTGCAGGCCATTGTCTAAGACTAAGTCATTCGTTGTCATTGAAAGGAGAGATCCATGAGGGCGGTTGCAGGAAGACAAATGAGAGGCTTGCCACAAGGCGCTAGAATCGATTGTGTCGATAATAGCGGGGCAAAAATTGTAGAAATTGTTACCGTTTTAAATTACAAAGGTGTACACCGAAGATCACCTGCTGCTGGAGTCGGTGATATGGTGATTGCATCTGTCAAAAAAGGAAACCCAGAAATGCGAAGGCAGCTTGTTAGAGCTGTAATCGTAAGATGCCGCAGACCTTTCAGAAGAGCTGACGGTACTATGGTCCAGTTTGAGGACAATGCTGCGGTCTTAACAAATGAACAAGGAGAAACTAAAGGGTCTGGAATTAAAGGGCCTGTATCAAGAGAAGCTGCCGAAAGATGGCCGCGTATAGCTGCTGCAGCAACAACTATAGTATGAGGATTAAATGAGTTCAAAACAACCAAGAAAACAGAGACTAGCCCATTATACGGCGCCTTATCACAGGAGACACCGTGAAATGTCTTCTCCAATTGATAAAGGTCTTAGAGAAAGACAATTATCAAGAGGATTCATGTACCCAAGAGCTATGCCTGTGAAAAAAGGCGATAGGGTTATGATTGTTAGAGGTGAAGGAAAATCCAAATCTGCCACCGCCGTATCACTAGTTGATCGTAAAGCCAGAAAAGTCTATGTTGAAGGATTTACTTATTTCAAATCAGACGGAACTGAATTACAAAGACCTATTGATGCGTCAAACTTAGTTATTATCAATCCTGACTGGTCTGATATTAGAAGAAGAAAGATATTGAACCGGATTAACGAATCTGTAGATTGGACTGATGAAGTGATATCAGACCTTGAAGCTGCAGAAGACGAGTATGAAGCTGAAAACGTAGAACCCTCTGAAGAAAAAGACGAAGGTAGTGAAGAAGAAGTTACAGAGGAAGAAACGGATGATAGTAAAAAAGACGAAGTTTCTGAAAAAACTGATTATTCAAAAATGTCTGTTGCTGAATTAAAGGACATATTGAAAGAAAAGGGATTGCCTGTTAGTGGAAAGAAAGCCGATCTGATTGAAAGATTGCAAGGAGATTCAAAATGAGTAGTGGACATCTTAAGAGACTAGTTGCCCCTCGTTCTTGGAATATAGCTAGAAAAGAGCGAACGTGGACTACAAAGCCTATGCCTGGAAAGCACTCTTTGGAAGGTGCATTACCTATTTCAACAATTTTGAGAGATTATTTGAAGGTCTGTGATAATAATCGCGAAGCAAAAATTATACTTCATAACCGTGATGTATTCGTTGATCAGCGTGTCGTTAACAAACCAAAATATCCTGTAGGACTTATGGATATTATTTCGATTCCAAAAATTAAGTTGCATGTTAGAGCAATGCTCGACAAACACGGTCGAATTGAATTTGTTCCAATTAAAGCTGCTGATTCAAAATGGAAACTTGCGCGAGTTGAAAATAAGAGAAATATTAAGGGAGGGCACACGCAAATTAACCTCCATGATGGAACTAATATTTTATCCAAAGAAAAAGTAAAAACTGGGGATGTATTGCAATTAAATCTGCCTGACTTGAAAGTTAAAAAAGTTTTAAAATTCAAAAAAGGTGCGCAATCACTAATCATTGGTGGAGCCCATGTAGGCTCAATTTCAACAATAATGGGGGAAGAAACCACAAGAAGCACAAAGCCAAACTTGGTCATGTATGAAAATTTCCAAACCATTAGACCGTACTCATTTGTTGTAGGTGAAAAGAAAGCAATGATTTCACTTCCGGAGGTTAAAGTATGAATCCTATGAAAGAATTAAGAATATCAAAAGTCGTTCTGAATATCGGCGTAGGAGAAGCCGGAGAAAGGCTCGGTAAAGCTGAAACTGTTCTTGAAAAACTGAGCGGATGTAAACCAGTTCGTACCTTATCAAAATCAACTAACCGTGATTTAGGAATTCGATTAGGAATGCCTATCGGATGTAAGGTTACTTTAAGAGGAGAAAACGCAATGAAATTCCTAAAAGAATCATTATGGGTAAGAGAAAATAGATTACCTGCATACTGCTTCTCAAAAACCGGCGGAGTTAGTTTTGGTATACCCGATTACACGGGTTACAAAAATGAAAATTATGATCCTGATATTGGAATATTTGGATTAGATATCGCAGTTGCTTTTGAACGCCCTGGATATCGTGTTGCAAGAAGGAAAATTAAGCACAATAAAATTGGCAAAAACCACCGTATTAACGCTGAAGAGTGCCAAGAATATATGACAAAAAAATTCAACTTGGAGGTATTCAAGGTATGAACATCGATGACGTAAAAATTAAGGTCAGAGAAGTTTATCGTGGACGCATCATAGGATGTGTTCTATGTGATAGAAAACGCGGACTTGTACGCAGACATGGACTAAATTTGTGTAGGCAATGCTTTAGAGACAAAGCCACCGAACTTGGTTTCAAAAAATACGATTGAGGTATAAATGAGACACGATTCACTATCTGATGCGCTAATAATAATCAAAAATGCTGACCACGTAGGTAAGGACACGGCTGTTGTTCCAGCCTCAAGATTAATTGGGGATGTTCTAAAGCAGTTAACTGAAAAAGGATATCTGAATAATTATGAATATGAGGACAATGGTAAAGGCGGAATTTTCAATATCTCCCTAAATGGTAGGATTAATGGTTGTGGTGCAATTAAGCCTAGATTCTCAGTTAAGTTAAAAGAAATGGAAAGACATGAAGCTAGATATTTACCTGCAAAAGATTTCGGTATTTTAATTCTTACAACGCCTTTAGGAGTTATGAATAATGACGCTGCTAAAGAAGCATCAACAGGAGGGAAGCTACTAGCTTACGTTTACTAAATGTTAATTGAAGAATTAATTTACGAAGTTGAGTTGCCAGAAAGCGTTACTTTCTCTATAAATAATGACGAAGCAAAGCTTTCAGGGCCTCGAGGAGACTTAACCCGTATTTTCAAACACTCCATGATTTCTTTGTCTGAGGACAATGGGAATATTAAACTAGTCGGAAAGAAATTACGAAGAAAAGAAAAAGCTCTAATCGGAACTTGGAGAGCTCACTTGAAGAATATGGCTCAAGGTGTTTCTTCTGGATTCTTATATGAAATGAAAATTGTTTTTGCTCACTTTCCAATGAAGGTTGCTGTAAAAGGAAATGTTGTAGATATTGCCAATTTCTTAGGGGAAAAAACTACTAGGCATGCAAATATTTGTGGAGATACCAAAGTTATTGCAAAAGGCGATAAGGTAACTATTGAAGGAAACAATGTTGAAGACGTTGGTCAGACTGCCGCCAATTTAGAACGTGCTACTGTTGTAAAAGGAAGAGATATCCGAGTTTTCCAAGATGGAATTTATGTTGTATCTAAGGGAGCCGCACAATGAGCGATGAAGAATACAAACCAAGACAAAAGCCTGTTTTGACTAAAGAACAAAAAACTGATTTATCAAAACGAAACCGTATGTCGCATAAAAGGCCTAATTTTAAACGACAGAACTGGTTTAGATACAAAAGACTAGGGCAAAAGTGGAGGCGTCCTCGCGGAATACACTCAAAAATGAGAAGGCACTTCAAGTATAGAATACCTGTAGTTCAGGTCGGCTTTAGAGGGCCTGCAAGTGTCAGAGGTCTACATCCTTCTGGTTTTGAAGAAGTTTTAGTTTATAATCCTAAAAACTTAGAAAATGTTGACCCTAAAGCTCAAGCTATTCGAATTTCAAGTAAAGTTGGCGATAAAAAACGTGAAATGATTGTTCAAAAAGCTGATGAACTGAAAATACGTGTACTTAACAGGAGAGATCTATGAATTTATCATATCAGAGAAGGGTTGCTGCTACAGTACTAAAGTGTGGTGTTAATCGCGTTTGGATTGACGACCGTCCTGAAGTTCAAGAAAGAATTTCTGAAGCTGTGACAAGAGATGATGTAAGATTACTCATTGTCCAACGCTTTATACGTAAACATCAGAAAAAAGGTATTTCCCGTGGCCGTGCAAAAGCTATGGCAGTTCAGCGTTCTAAAGGACGTCGAAAAGGCCATGGATCAAGAAAAGGACACGGTGGGGCAAGGACTCCAAAGAAAGAAGCATGGATGACTAAAGTACGTGCTCTACGCAGAGAATTAAATACGATGAGAGATGAAAAAATTATTGATGCTTCTCAATATCGATTGTATTACCGTAGAGCGAAAGGTGGAGTTTACAATTCAAGAAACCACTTAAGATATAATATGGAAATCGATGGAATTAAATTAGGAGGTAAAAAATAATGCCAAAAAGAATGCACTTTGCTCGCAGAAGAAAAGGCGTAACTAATTATCGCAAAAGATTAGCATTGCTCAAATCTGGACTTCCTAGGGCTGTGGTTAGATTTACAAATTCCAAAGTAATGATTCAAATTAGTAACTTTGAAGGTAAAGGTGATCGCGTATTAGCTTCGGCTACATCTGCTGATTTGGAAAAAATGGGTTGGAAAAACTCAAAAACAAACCTTCCTGCCTCATACTTATCTGGAAAGTTGGCTGCTAAAAATGCTATTAAAGCCGGAGTTTCATCTGCTGTTTTGGATATTGGAAGAATTACTCCTATTTCAGGAAATCGAGCTTTTGCAGTTCTAAAAGGTCTTGTAGATGGAGGTTTGGAAATTCCTCATTCCGAAAGTTCATATCCTTCTGACGACCGAATTAATGGAAGTCATATTTCTGAAAAAATTGTAAAAGATTTTGATAAAGTTTCGAAAAAAATGGATGGTAAGAAATGAGTGAAGAAGTAAAGAAAACAGAAGATAAAACATCTGAATCTAAGAAAACTGACTCTAGGTATGAAGGCAAAGGGCCTAACAAAGATAATAGACAGAAAAGAGGGCCTCCTCTATCTCCGGCCCAACAACGCAGAAAGGCTGCCGAAGAAAGAATTTCAAATTGGACGCCAAAAACTGAATTAGGACGTAAAGTCGTTTCTGGTGAAATCACTACCATTAAAGAAGCTCTTGCAAGTGGATTGCCCCTAAGAGAAGCTCCAATTGTTGATTTACTTATTACTGACATGATGGAAGAAGTTATAGATATTCATATGGTCCAAAGAATGTCTGATTCTGGTAGAAGGGTTCGCTTTGCAGTTACCACTATTGTCGGAAATGGAGATGGAGTTGTTGGATTGGGTCGTGTTTCTGGAAAATTAGTAAGGCCTACAATTACCAAAGCACTCGATCGTGCAAAATTAAATATTATTGAAGTTCGCAGAGGAAGTGGTTCTTGGGAATGCTCTACTGCAGTTCCAAATTCCTTACCGTTTGAAGTGTCAGGAAGAACTGGTTCTACTAGAGTTAAAATTAAGCCTGCACCACCTGGTGTTGGATTAGTGACAAACCAAGTTGGACAAATTATGCTAAAACTTGCTGGCGTAGAAGATGCATGGTCATTTACAAGAGGACAAACTCAAACCATTTACAACTTCGCTAGTGCAATGTTCAAAGCGTTGGAAAAGACTCAATCTACTAAATTATTGCCTGGTCAAGAAGAATTCCACAACATGATTAAAGGAGTGAAACAAGAATGAGCTGGGCTGTTGTTAGAGTTAGAGGATCTGTTAATGTTAATCCAAAAATTAAAGAGACCATGAAGTTAATGAGGTTGAACCGTGTGAATCACTGCGTTATTGTTCCAGAGAATGATACTTACACTGGAATGCTTAACATCATTAAAGATTACGTGACATGGGGAGAAATTGATTCTGATACTACCGAATTATTATTACAAAGCTCAGGAAAAACCAGCGGAAATTCTGATTTCTCTAAAGAACATTTAAAAGAAACCTCTTTCAAAACCATGAAAGCTTTAGCCAAAGGATTAACTGAAGGAAAAACTGTTATGAGAGATGTGCCTGGTTTGAAACCTTTGTTTAGATTACATCCACCTCGAAAAGGATACGAGGGAATTAAACGTAGTTTCAAGGAAGGTGGTGCTTTAGGATATAGAGCTGACAAAATTAATGCGTTACTAAGGAGGATGCAATATGCCCAGGCGTAAAGCTCTGAAAACCGGAAGTCGAACTAGAGGTCGCGGTCACAAGAAAGGCCGTGGTGCTGGACTAAGAGGCGGCCGTGGAAATGCCGGTTGTCATAAGACTAAACGAATTATGTACGAACGTGTCGGCCGAGTTTGGGGAGCTCATGGATTCAAGAGACCACAAACTGTTGTAATGGCTAACAATGCTATAAACTTGAAAGTTATTGAAGAAAGTGCAGCCGAATGGGTTGATCAAGGAAATGCATCAAAGAAAGGAAAAGTTGTATCTATTGACTTGAAGAAAATGGGATATGATAAATTATTAGGTACTGGTGTACCTAGTCAAGCTTATAAAATTACAATAAGTGCTGCCTCTGCAAAGGCCGTGGAAAAAGTTGAGGCGGCTGGTGGAGAGGTCATAAATGGCTGAAGAAAATATTCCTAGAAATCCCGCACAGGCAATCTTGCCTTGTTTGTTTATGATTTTCCTCTATGTGCTATGGTACAATTGGAAATCTCCCGAAACTACTGCTGCAACCTTTATGGGATTAGGTACTATCGGAATCACTTGGCTAGTTTACATGGGAGCTTCATATTCAGGTGAAGGTTCAAAGTTACACGGGCTAAAACCGATAATTGGAAGAATGCCTACCGTACAAAAACCGGAAGGGCACGTACACTTTAGAACAAAAATGACCTGGACCTTGGCAATTCTAATTGTATACTTTGCCATGACAAACGTAGCTTTGTATGGTCTTGGCGGAGAAACTATTGATTTATTCAGTCAATATCGTGCAATTTTAGCTGGAGCTAGTGGAAGTTTAATGCACTTGGGAATTGGCCCCATTGTTACTGGAAGCATTATCATGCAGCTATTTACCGGTGCAAAAATTATTAACTTAAACTTACAAGACCCACGAGATAAAGAAATATACCAAGGAACTCAAAAAGTATTGGTAATTGTAATGATTATCGTTGAATCTGTTCCACAAGTATTTGGTTTCTTAGAACCTAGCTCTTCTCTTGTTGCCGAAGTCGGACTTACTTGGGCTAGAATGACGATTATTACTCAATTAGCAATAGGATCTTATCTAGTATTTTTGATGGATGAAAGTGTATCTAAATGGGGTATTGGATCAGGTATCTCTCTTTTCATTGCTGCTGGAGTTTCTCAGGCAATATTTACTGGAACTTTGAACTGGGAACCGGCTCCAGGAAGCGGTACTGAAACTCCTTCTGGAACTCTTCCTATGATTTTGTGGTACATTAAAAATTCATCTACTCAAGACTTGAGTGGAGGTGGTTACGAAGCTATTTTGTTAGCTCCGCCTAATCCATTAGTTGCTTTAATTGGAACATTCATTGTATTCCTAATTGTTGTTTACGTAGAATCCTCAAGGATTGAGTTGCCTTTAGCCCATGGAAAAGTAAGGGGAGCAAGAGGAAGATATCCTATTAGATTAATTTACGCAAGTAACATTCCTGTAATTTTGATGGCTGCATTGTTAGCAAACGTAAACATGTTTGCTCTTTTGTTTTGGTCTCATCCTAGTATGTCAAAATGGCCTATTTTGGGTCATAATTGGAGACTGGGAGCTTTTGATACTACCGACGGAAGTAACCCTGTACCAACAATGGGTTTAGCTTACTACGTCAATCGGCTGGCTGGTCTTCAAGACTGGTTCTTACCTTTAGTAAGTCCAGATAAATATGGTGCATACATGGGTGATCATGAACCATGGCAGCTTGTTGCCCACATTGTAATTTACATGTCCATTATGGTCTTTGGATCTATTATTTTTGCTAAGTTTTGGATCGAAACGACAAATATGGGTCCTGAAGCTGTAGCCAAGCAAATTCAAGGCTCAGGTATGCAAATTCCAGGATTCCGTAGAGACCCAAGAATAGTTGAAAAGGTTTTGGAAAGATACATTCCTACTGTTACTGTTTTCAGTGGTGCTGTCGTTGGATTCTTAGCTGCTGGAGCCGACATGATTGGTACTGTTGGACAGTCGTCTGGTACAGGGGTGCTACTTACTGTCGGGATTATGATACGTATGTATGAGCAAATTGGAAAAGAACAAATGATGGAAATGCATCCCGTTCTTCGAAGTTTCTTCGGCGAGGATTAATGCCCATTTACGGCGAATCTATTATCGAAGATGATTGTTTTATTGATTCAGATGCTTTAATTGGTTATCCTCACTCAAAAGAATTAGAAAAAGAATCTAAAGAAATTGCAGGTTGTGTGATTGGGGCCGGATCAATCATAAGACCTGGGTCAGTATATTCTACAGCTAAATTAGGTAAAAAAACTAGAACTGGTCATAACTTTCTTGTTCGTGAAAATACTACTGTAGGAGACGGATGCTTAATAGGAACCAATGTTGTTGTAGATAATAATTGTACTATTGGGAATTATTGTAGTTTTCAAACTGGAGCATATATTCCAACTGGAACTGTCATTGGGGATAGAGTATTTCTTGGTCCAAATGCATCTCTAACAAATGATAAAATTCCTTTAAGAACTGAATACCATTGTGAACCCATTACTATTGAGGACGATGTTTCTGTTGGGTCTAATGCAACTATAATGCCTGGATTAACAATTGGAAAAGGGGCATTCATTGCTGGAGGTGCTGTTGTTACTAAAGATGTTCCTGCATGGCATATGGCAAAAGGATGTCCCGCAGTTTTTAGTAAACTACCAGATAATTTAAAAAAACCTAATAGGTTAGGACCGTAAAATGAGTATTGTTATCGTAACTGGAGTCCCTGGTGTTGGAAAGAGCACCGTCATGAATTCTGCAAAAGATTTTGGTTATAATATTGTTAACTTTGGGACTACTATGTTTAAAGAAGCCCAGAAAGAAGGTGTTTCTAATCGAGATGATTTGAGAAAACTTCCCGTTGACGTTCAAAAGAGATTGCAAAAACAAGCTGGTGAAAAAATAGGTCTTATGGATAATGTAATAGTTGATACTCATGCTTCAATACTTACACCTTCAGGATACCTTCCTGGGCTCCCTGAATGGACCGTTAAGGCAATTATGCCTAATACAATTGTTCTTGTTGAGGCACTTCCTGAAGAAATTGAAAATAGGCGAACTAAGGACGCTTCAAGAGCTCGAGACAAAGACGATATCGGCTTACACCAGAGAATAAACAGAGAGTATGCTATTGCTGCAGCTTTTATGACAGGAGCAACTGTTGGATTTGTACCTAACAATGACAATAAAATAGAAGTAGCTGTTGAAGCATTCAAACAAATTCTTAATATATGAGTGAAGAAAAATTGGATGCTGAAGAAGATGTGCAACCTCCTGCAATCGGAGGGACTTTTCTAACTATGATGTTTATGCTTTGGATAATTATTAATCCTGATTTAAGAGATTTTATGGGAGAATCTGCTGGTTCAGTGTTAGAGCCTAGAATAACATTTGACCATCAATATCCTGTACTTACTTTTCTCTTTGCAGGAATTATTATGATTTCCTTTACAACAATCATCCGCCACTTCATTATAGACTGGGAAAAAATGGCTGAAATTCAAACTAAAATGGGAGCGTACAATAAGGCAATGGGAGAAGCAAGACAAAGCGGTAACGAAGCCAAAATGAAAAAACTATTTGCAATGCAACCACAAATTATGCTATTACAGAGTGAGATGATGTCTAATCAAATGAAACCAATGGCTTTCACAATGATAATAGCGATACCTATCATTATGTGGTTACGAATATTTGTCAATGGCTTAGACTTGCAAGTAATCTCTTTACCTTGGGAACCAAATTATAGTTTAGACGATGATTTATGGATTTTACCACATTGGATTTTAGTTTACTCTGGATTGTCATTACCTTTCGGGCAAATAATTATGCGCGTCTTAAAAATTGGCTCAAACCGTGGAAGTGATTCAGCAACTGAAATTGTTAACTAACTGCTATTTCCAAAATCGTTCTAAAGTAAGTCTTTCAAAAAAGAATTTCTGTTCGCATATAACTTCTCTTTTCCAATCTACATTTATCTTTTTCATTTTGCTCGATATTATAAGATATAAATTTCCGCCAATCTTAAGAAATTCTTCAGCTTTAGACAACAATTCAATTGTAAATTCTGAACCTGTAGGACCTCCTTCGACTGCTAAAGCTAATTCTGGATCATTATAATCTTCTGTTGGAGGCAGGTAGGGAGAGTTGCAAACTATGAAATCAAATTTGCGACCTTTAACTTTTTCAAACATGTTTCCTTCTAAAACTTCAATGTTTACTTTATTTAGATTAGCATTAAATTTCGTAGCACTTACGGCTTTAGGATTGATGTCAACGGAAGTTACAGTGTTTCCTCTTTTAGCCAAATGTATAGAGATAATTCCAGAACCGCAGCCTATTTCTAACGCTGAACCCAGTTCTTCTGGAAGATAATTACAAACCATCCAGGAATCTTCTGCAGGTTCATACACTCCTTCAAAATTTTCTATTTTAATCTCTTCCATAATTAACCATAAAAAAGGTTATATAACCATTTATTTAAAGATATATAACTTATGGTGTGGAAGAAAGGAAAAAAACCAGAACAATATCTGTTCACAATAACTGATGAATTTTCTGATAATTGGAAATCTTTCAAAGAAGAAGCTAAATGTAGTAACCAAAATATTAGCGAACTATTAAGAAATACTGTAAGTTCGAAACTAAAGAATAATACTGCCAAAAAAGCCCTAGTCCTTAGTCCTCACACGGACGATGCAGAGTTAGGTTGTGGGGGGACAATTGCCAAGCTTATTGAAGAAGGTTGGAAAGTACATGTAATTTATTTTAGTGCTGTGGCTGAAAGATATCCTAATTTAGTTGAAGAGGCTGCAAACTCAGGTAAAATATTAGGGATTACTCATGAAGTTTTAGATTTTCATACTAGATTTTTTCCAAGAGATAGACAAGAAATTTTGCAAGCGCTATACGACCATTCTAGAAGTATAGATTATGATTTAGTTTTCACTCCCACTACTACTGATATTCACCAAGATCATGGAGTGGTGACGGCTGAAGCTAAACGAGCTTTCAGAAATTGTACTTTACTTGGATATGAATTACCTTGGAATAATCTATCTGTTTCACTAAATTGCTTTATTCCGCTTGAAGAAAGACACATAAAGAAAAAAATATTAGCATTAGATTGCTACGATAGTCAAAAACATAACCCTTATTTTAGTGAGAAATTTTTTAGATCTGTAGTAAAAATGAGAGGTATACAATTATCAAGCCCTTTTGCTGAAGGATTTGAGACGATTAAAGTGAGGTTAGATCAATTATTATGACGAAAATTGCAATGGTTTTAGGTCATGATTTGCTTATTCCAAATGAAGATACTAGAGTTTATCGAGAAGCTTTAGCCCTAATCAAAGCAGGATATGAAGTAACTGTTTTTTGTTGGTCTAGGCGATTAGAGAAATATGATACAAAATGGGAAGTTGAGAGAGACGGAATCAAGGTCGTTCGAATTTTTGAAGATTTGAAAGGAGGGTTCTTTTCCAAAGTTAAAAGTTTTAGAAAAGCTCTAAAAAAGCTTGAAGAAAAAGTTATTGAGTATGAACCCGATATTGTTCATGCTCACGATTTAGAAGTTCTTGATGTTGCTGTAAATATAAAGAATAAAACTGGTACTAAAATTATCTTTGATTCTCATGAAGATTGGCCAATGATGGAAAGTGTTCAAAACTGGTTTATTGGAAAATATTATGAAAGAAAACAGAAAAAATTAATTGGAACTGTAGATGCAATGTTCACTGTTTCAGATGAACTGGCTCTTCGATTAGGTGGCGGTACTGTTTTGTATAATTCTGAGCTACTGGAAACTGTCAAAGAACCAGTTTTACACGATAAATTCGGTTTGGATGGTATAGTTGCAGGCTATATTGGAGGGTTAAGAAAGCCTATTCTAGAAGAAATACTAGATGCTGCGTCTAAAGTTAATGCATTAAGTGTTTTAATTGTAGGGGGGCCTCCTAAAGGACATTCAGGATATACAGATATGATTTCTGAACTTGAAGAGTTGGCTTTAGAAAAAGGTGCTAACGCTAAGTTTACTGGGCCTTTACCATATAGTATGATGAATGAATGCTACGCTGCATGTGATATTCTAATGGTAGGACATTATGTTGATGAAAGAATGAGAGGCTATGCTTTACCAAAGAAATTATTAGATTCCATGGCTTACAAAGTTCCGGTTATTGTAGGGCCCTATGAAGCTCGTCAAAAAATAGTTAAAAGATATGAATGTGGCCTTGTAACTGAAGATTGGGCTGATGCCCTGACTACTTTAGCTAACGACAAAGATCTTAGAAAAAAAATGGGCGAAAATGGCTATAAAGCATTTAAAATGAATTACTCATGGGAACTTCAAGAGAAAAAAATGCTCGAAGTATATGATGAATTACTGAAAGAGGAAGGACAATGAGAGTTCTATTAACGGGAGTGGGATGTCCTGGAGCTCATGCCTTAATTTCGAACTTAAAATTGCAAGATAAAGATATTTTCATATTAGGTACAAATGCAAATGAGCAAGCTATCGGTAGGTGGCTATGTGACGATTTTGCAGTTGTTCCTTGGGCTTATGAAGAAAATTATGTTGATTCTATAATTAACTTGATCAAAAAAAATAATATTGATATTGTATTTCCACAGACTTCATGGGAGATGTTTTATCTTTCGAAATCCGCCAAGGAAATTGAAAAACACTGTAGACTATTAGCATCAAAACATGAACTAGTAGCCATTTGTGAAAATAAGTATCTAATGTACAAACACTTTGAAGGGAAAATTGATGTTCCTGAATTCTATTTGGTTAAAACATTGGCTGAACTAGTTAAAGCTGCTGAAAAATTAGGATATCCTGAAAAAGACGTTGTATTCAAACCTCCAGAAGGAAAGGGTGCTCGAGGAGTAAGAGTTATGACCGAAAAATCTAACAGGTACGAGCTTTTGTTTGATGGAAGGCCTTTTGCAAAATATATATCAATGGATGAGCTAAAATCTACTGTCGGTGAGAGAGAAATTCCTGAACTAATGGTAATGGAATATTTAGATGGTGTGGAGTTGAAGATTGATCCAGTCCTTAAAGATGGTGACATGCTAACTTGTTCCGTTAAAAATAGGTTAAATTTCGCTTCCGGCTTGGCGATGGGATTTGAAATGATTGAAGACAATAACGCCCTTGAATACGCTAAAAAATTGTTGACTCACCTTCCGATGGATTATTGTATTGATATATCAACCAGAGGCGGAATATTGATGGAAATTAACCCTCGCGTTTCGACATACATATACGGAGAGAACTATTGTGCTCCTTATTTATCACTAAAACTAGCAATGGGTGAAATATCCACAGAGGACGTGAGAAATTTCCAAAGTGAAATCCCAATTGGTAAAAAAATGTTTAGGTACTACGGTCAGATAGACTACTAGTGGCTATTAGGTTTAACAGCTACCGCAGATATAAATCAATTTATTATCTGTAGACACTGCTTCTATTGTAGATTCATTTTGCATACATTTTTCGCAAAGAGCTGCATGATATTTTTCGCGAACTGCCGATTTGAACATATGCAATTGTTAAATCTACACTATATAAATGTTAAAATCTAGTGGGTAAAATTTAGACAAAAATTTAGCCTTAGTGCACATCATTGATGCACTGAATATTATAAATATGACATTTACAGATGCAATTTAGTGAATAAATACTATGCTATTTTTTTAATGCTGATTTTAGGAGCTTTTGCAGGGTTTAATAGTGATTTATTCGCTGAGAATACTAATAATGAAGAAGTCCCAGACGCAGTCATAGAAGACGATGAAGATGATGACGATGAAGATGACGAAGATGATGATGAAGATGACGAAGATGATGATGACGATGATGATGAAGACGAAGATGATGACGAAGATGAAGAAGATGAAGACGAAGATGAAGAAGATGAAGACGAAGATGATGAGGATGATGACGATGACGATGATGATGATGACGACGATGACGATGACGAAGATGATGACGACTTCCCCGTCCTGCCGTGACTCATATTAAATTTTAAATCAAATTTTGGCGTAGAATAATTTTTTATAAAATTTAAATATAGATCCTCGGATTGTAATCGATGAGTAAAATTGAAAAAAAATTAGCTGACAAGGTCGAACCCATATTAGGGTTCAGGCCATCTTCCAAGTTAAAAAAAGGGCGAATCGGTTTTATAATTAGTATAATTTGTATTATCATTGTAATTATTGAGTTAATTAGATCTGGTGTAATTTAAGTTAAAAGAGTTCTGGCGCCAGGGGAGAGATTTGAACTCCCGAGGGATTGCTCCCAGTGGCTTTCGAGGCCACCGCAATACCGGACTATGCGACCCTGGCTGTTTGTCTCCAGATATGTTAGAACTTAATGTTCACGGTAACTATTTTGAACTCTCTCTAACTTGAAAGTATATGGAATGGCAAGTTACAATCGATGACAAAATAGAAGCTATAGATTTACCTGAAGGAAGTACAGCTAATGATCTTGTCAATTATTTGAATTTACATCCCGATGGTGTTTTGGTTGTCACTGATGAAGAGAAAATGAAACCTATTCCCTTAGTCACAGCCTTACCTGAAAAACCAATTAGAATTATTCTAGTAGCTTCTGGTGGATAACAAACGATATTATTTATTAGTCTGGAATATAGGCTCCGAAGGCTTACTAAATTATGGCAAAGAAATCTGTGAAAAAAGAGACGGCGTTTAAGAAAGGTACGCCTGAGAAATCTCCTGCCAAAAGAAAAGCAACGCCCAAGAAAAATACTACAAAAAAAGATATAGAAAAGAAAAAAACTACCACTAAACAAACAAAATTAGATACCCCTAGGAAAAAAGGAAAGCTAACTGTCAGTCAAAGAGAAAGAGATGAAATTGATGCAGTCATGGATACCTTATGGGCTTTCGTGGGAGCTCTAAAAAATTCTTGGAAAAATGCAAGACCTATTTTGTTAACTGGCATTTTCATTGGATTAATCGGCGTAACATTTTCTGGCTATGGCCAAGAATTGGTTGGTGTTGAACAGTCTGGAATTTGGTACGCTATTACTGAAAATCCTGAAGATTTAGAAGCTTCTTTTGACCCTGTATTCAATAATCGGCAATATCTAGAATATTCTTCTGGAGATGAAATTAGAATCGAAGGGAAATTAACTGATATTAGATACTATGGAGATATTGAAAATGGATTATATCCTATTCCTCCCAGTGGTTTAGATCCTGCTGTTGCACCTGGAGACAGCTTTAAAATTTTACAACCTGGAACTACTGAATCATTGTTTCCGGTACTTTCTGAAAATAATAGTGAAATGAATATTAATTTTGCCAGCGGATTGGAATTCCAAAGAGTACATTTCAATGATACTGACTTAACCGCAGCCGTTTTCACCAACGTAAAATTTACGGATGTCTTATTTTCCGATTATTCATTTACAGACTCTTTCTTCATTGACTGCGAATTTGAAAGAGTTACTTTCAATGATGTGGACTTTAGTAAATCTGTCATGTCTAATGTGACATTCAACGCTGTACTATTCAATAACGTAAATATGGATTCCAGCAGAATCGAAAAGAGTGTTTTGGATACTTTTTTAGTTCGAAGTTCTACTTTTACATCTATTACTTTTGATAAAACTGAGATTACAGGAACTAAGTGGTCTCAATCATCACTAAATGATGGTATATTTCAACGAAGTTCTATGGATGTTGTTATATTCAGAGCTTTGGAGGTCAATGATTTTTATCTCATAGACTCAAAAATAAACTATAATTTCGACGTTCCTCTTACTTCAACTTTTGATCATACATTTATTGAGCTTGGAGAAGCTATTGTAGTCGTAGGAGGAAATGTCGAAGATGAATACGCAGCCGGAGCTCATCTTTATTTTGGAAATGCTAAAGTAAAATTGGGCGGATTAGCTGCTGGAACTGCTCCGACATTCGGTGGTTGGGAGACTGGAAGTGTAACTGGTCAAGGTTTTCAAAAATTAAATTCAGGGAACTTATCAGTAAATTTAAATTATGAATACATTTATTCTGATTCAAAAGATATTGATATTACTTTTTGGTGGAATATTGCATTTGATTGTATTGCAGTATTGGGTCTTGGAATTCTGATATATGCTATCGGTGGACCTAGCGCAATGCTGGGACTTTTCAAGTTTCTTTCACCATTCATTATGACTGGAGCTTTTTTTGTTGTAATGTTCTTGAGTATGGGGCAGAGAGAATTCCTAATTCTTTCTCAACTTATGCTTGTTTATTTTGTTCCACCGTTTGGTAAAGGCACTGTTGTTCCGCTTGGAATTGCAGGTGGAGTTGATCCTTGGGCTATTGCAATCTGTACAGCATTTGTCGATATTGCAGTAGGTGTTTTCCTAACTTGGAACTTTGACTTGGCGAAGAAAATACCCTTCATAGGTAGTGGAATAAATCGTATACAGATAAAGGGAAAAGCTATGTTGAAAGATTTACCTTGGTTAGAGAGGGCTTCTTTTGTCGGTATTGTTGTTTTTGTTATGTTTCCTTTCCAAGGGTCTGGTGCTGTCGGAGGTACCATCTTGGGAAGGGCAATTGGTTTATCACCAAATAGAAATTTATCTGCAGTTGCGATTGGAGCTATAAGTGGCTCATTGATATTGTCTGCATCTGTCGTTTATGGATTGGGTGTCTTAGCTATCTTAGCTCCTCTACAAATTGCAGTAACTGTAATGTTTATTGGGCTATGTCTTGTTATCTATTATTTGTACCAACATTGGGAAGAAATCAAGTTGGAAGATGTTTCACAAACTATTGGAGGCGTTTCACAAACTCTTGGTCTTCACAAAGAAGGACTCATCGGAGCTCCAATCAATGCTAGTGTAGGTGCACTAGGAACCGCTGGAGGAACCGTATTGAAAGTAACAGGAGATACAAGTAGAACTGTACTCGGTGCTGTAGGAAAAACAAGTAAAAATATAACCAAAACTACAGGAGACTTCTTCGGCTCTTTGGCCGGATCTTTTGCTGACGACAAATCTGACTATGCAGATAATACTAAACCCACCGAGCTAGAATCTGGAGTACTGGTTTCTATGGCTGAGCAAAATATGAAGCGCAGAGTTGTTGTAACGGGAGGTGCAGGTTTCATTGGATCTCACTTAGTTGATCGTTTAGTAAAGAGAGATGAAGAAGTTGTTGTCTTAGATAACTTTTCATCTGGACAATTAGAATTCCTCGAAGAATCAATTGAAAACATTACATTGATTGATATTGATTTACTAAATGAGGACTTTGCAGGATATCTCGAGGGTGCAAAGATTGTGTACCATTTAGCTGCTAATCCTGAAGTTCAGCTTGGAATTACTAAACCTGAAGTAATGCAAGAGCAAAACGTAGATGTTACGAAGCGTGTTTTAGAGGCTATGAAATTAACTGGTTGTGAAAATATCGTATTTACATCAACGTCAACAGTATATGGAGATGCTGAGAAAATTCCAACCCCAGAAACTGCTGAATTGAAGCCTATCTCTGCGTATGGAACGAGTAAGCTAGATGCTGAAAAATTAATCGAAAAATACTGTAAAGAAAATGATTTCAGAGGAGTTTCCTATCGCTTTGCTAACTGCGTAGGTCCGAGAAGTAACCACGGCGTTACGTTTGATTTTGTCAATAAACTCCGAAAAGATAACAACAATTTGGAAATTCTTGGCGACGGAAAACAAAAGAAATCTTATTTTCATGTAGAAGATTGTATTTCTGGAATGCTAAATATGGCTCCAGGAGAACTTTGTGAAAAAGGAGAAATGATTGCGCTTAATGTTGGATCTAAAGATGCAATTGATGTTATTACTTTAGCAGATCAAGTTTGTAAAGCAATGAAATTAAACGATGTAGAATATTCCTTCACCGGTGGAGTTGATGGGGGTCGTGGTTGGAAAGGTGACGTTAAGTTTATGAGGTTAGACATCAAAGAGTTAATGAAACATGGATGGACTCCTCAATACACAAGCCGAAGAGCAATCAAGGAAACAGCAATTTGGCTTCACAAGAACTCTGAATAATTTGGAAAAGCTCCTGTAGTGTAGTCCGGCCCATCATTTCGGCTTCTCGAGCCGAGCACCCGGGTTCAAATCCCGGCGGGAGCACCAAATTTCTTAGGATTTAAGTTAAATAGTATAATTTTAATTTACGATTATGAAATTAGCACAAATGAAGGCTGTAGGTATCGGATTTGCAATTTTACTTGCTTTATCAATTAGCACACTACCTAATGCTATATCTGAAGATAATGACAGTGAAACTGAAATTCTAACAGACTCTGACTGGTTCGAATGGACTATGAATGGGACTCATCATTCCGTTTTAGTTATTACAAATGAGTCTCTTAATTGGACGCATTCAATTGTTTCTATCTATAATGAAACTGGAGCTTACAAGCAACCTTCTTTCTACAATGCAGTCGAATCCGAATCTGACTTAGAAATGAATCATACTAATTTAGATAATGGAACTCATTCTGCAAACATTACATTGTATCATAATGAGACTGTTTTGGCCAATCACAATTGGTCTTTCTATGTTGGAAGTACAGTAGATACGGACAAAGATGGTATTATCGACAATGAGGACTCATGTCCAGACGAAGATTCTAGTGGCTATGATGCAAATGCTGACGGCTGTATTGACGATTCTGACAACGATGGTGTGAAAGATAATGTAGATATTTGCCCTTTTGATTCTGCTGATGGATGTCCTGCTGCATTACAAGACGTTCCGACAAATGTTACAGAAGAAATTCCTGGATGTATTCACCGAAGTGCTGAAAATTATAACCCCGACGCAACCGAGGATGATGGTTCTTGTACCTATGAAGAAGATACTCCTGGATTTGGATTGTTGGTTGCTTTGATCAGCATTATCTGTGTTGCTTTTAAAAGAAGAAATTAATCTTAAACTAACGGAATTAGGTCAATGTCAGATTCGTACAAACTAGGGCCTGCTTCAAGGTAATAGACCGAACCCAATCTATCTCTTGAATTTGATGACGAAGTATCCTCTCCAGAGGCACAAGTTCCAGTACATCCATCTGCAAATGCAATGTATACTCTTCCTTCTAGATCAATGTGAAGATCGTTAAAGTCTAGCAGATTACGGTTAGAACCGCCTTCATTAGAGCGACAATCTCCGCTATTAAGACAGATACTCCCAACTTGAACTGGATCTGTAGTGAGTCTTTGAGTGTGGAATATAGGATTTTCATCAAGAGCATTTAGACTATATGTAACGTATAAGTGATGACTGACATTTGTAGTAGCATAATGTGCATTACCATTCCATGGATTTCCATCTATATCTGGCTGGCCTAGTGCACTAGCATTTTCACTTCCAAGATACGCTATGGCTATCCTGCCGGGATCTCCTGCAGAAGTATGTGGAAAAGTTGCAGAGATGACTTCAACTGGGCTCACTCGAATACTTTCTTGATCCCAAGTATCTCCAGAATCAATACTTCTTGACATGTAAACTCCTTGATCTCCGCCTACCCAAACGTTGTAAGCATTAGATTCTGTGTCTGTAGCAACTTCTCCATTCTTACGTGGATTCGGAGTTCCTACGTCTTGCCCCATCGTCCTTTCTTCCCAAGTGAGTCCATTATCTTTAGAGAAGATAATTGCGGGAGTTGCTACTCTAGGTGGAAGATAAACTGTACCGTCAGGTGCACTTGTGATTGCACCATGTAACCCCCCATTTGCTGTAGCTATTCCAACTAAATTCCCACCAGCTTCGAAAGAGGCGCCGCCATCATAACTAGTGTAACATGAAATATAAGCTAGCTTATTGTAACAGAAGTAAACTGCTGTTTCATAAAAGCCTGAAGTCGCTCCACCTCCAATTCCATATCCTGCATCAGTCCACGGGCCTGATCCTAGTTTGATGTGATCGTTAACTGGAGCTCCAGAGTCATGAGGATTTGCTTCCCAACTTTCACCGTCATTATCGGTCCATCCGATCCACGTTGTCCAAAGTCCCATCATATGAATATTGAAAACTCGGTCAGTAATTGGATCTACCCAACCGTAGGGATCATTTGTGAAAAATGCTTGAGAAGCATCTGCCGTATTTTCCCAAGTAAGGCCGCCATCACATGATCTCATTGGTTTTTCAAATGCAATAAAGAAAATACAGCCGCTAGAAGTGACGCCCAGACTAGGTTCTGCACCTTGCTCCCCTACATTACTGAAGTAAAATTGCATTTCTAATGGTGCTACGTCTGTATAGTTACCAGTTGAATCTGTAACAAAAAAACCGTCAGGAAGTCCTGCTTCTACGATGATAGGAGAATTATTTGAAGAATCTTCATTTAAACAGCCTGAAAGCGATGTTGTCATCACAAAAATGACTGCGAAAAATGAGTTCCATTCTTTGCCCATACTAGTTATCTTGCAGGCTGCCTGATATACTTTACTAATTTTGTGTATTAGCTTCCGAATATACGGCGTGAGGAGAAAATGAATACCAATCCGCCGCCTATCATTCCGCTAGCTCCGGCGAATATTGCTACATTTCTGAGATTCCAGGCAGATTCTTCTATTTCTTGTATTGTTTCAACTCCCATTTGTAATCTACTTAGATTGAACGCATTGTAATTCATTTCGATGAAATTTGTTCCGTTGTAAGCTGAGGAGGGCTCTCCAAATTCTAATTTAGAGATGCATGCCTGATTTGGTGTATTCATATTTACTCCATCTGTGGAACAAGCATAATCTCCATAATTTGTCATATTTTCATCGACGTAGTGATCTCCTGTGCCCATTATCAATCGAACATTTACATCGTAAGGAACACGAGGTTCCCAAAACTCTTCAAGAGTTGCTCCTTGATTTGGTTTAATTCCTACTGCAGTTCCTTCAATTCCGAATACCCAAAGATGACCGCTACTGGACTCATCTACTGCTATTGTGTATTCTTTAGCGTTAGTGTTAGTTCCTAGGCTCTGTGAGTTATCATTTGATCCATCGCTGTTAATATCAATTGATAATTCTAAATCTGCAACGGTAAATCTATCTGTGTTTACTTGAGGGTAAGATAGTACAATTTCGGCACTAACTGTTCCCTCTGGGACATGTAAGTAGTGAGTGGAATCTGTAACATACGTTCCGCTGCTACCTACAAAATAAGCCCATTCTCCTTTCCATTCTGCTTTTAGCGTATCTGTGTATTGTTTTGCCTTGTGGATATGAGATATTCCTAGCATTGCATCTCTTGCATCAAAAACAGTGACATCTTCATTATCTAGAATTCCATCACCATCTTCATCTGCATTTCTCATACTTTCTAGAGTCAATGCCATCTGGACTGCATATTTTGTATCAATTAATCCATGACCCTGTCCCCAATCGTGAATCATTCCTGTTTTACTTACTGTTCCATTGGCGTTTGATTGTCCACCTTCGATATATCTTCCTGAAAGTTCCATAATTAGCTCGGCTTCTGAAACAAAAGTATCGATTCTGTCGCCATACCATTCACCTTCAAGGGTTTCGTGGTCTTCATAGAGATAATCTGCAACTCCTAGTGATGGGGCTGCTTGATACAATAAAGTAGCTACACCGGCAATGTGTGGTGTTGCCATAGAAGTACCTGAAATTGCCATATAGTAAAGATCGTCATCTGATGGCCTTTGTAGTATATCGATTAGGGTGGCTCGAGGGGCTGTTGCCCAAATATTTACTCCGGGCGCTCCAATATCAGGCCATGTTTGCGGCTTAGTCATGTCTCCTCTAGATGAGAATCCTGCAATTCCAGAGCCATCGTGTTCAAGTGCTGCAACTCCAATCACTAGAGGAATACTAGCGTATGGATTTGTTTGTAAATCGCTACCGTCTCCTCCTGAATTACCTGCTGCAAATACTGAAACAACATTGTTATCATATTGTAAATTTAGAACTGCCTGTGAAATGGCATTAGATGGATCATATTCTGAACCTGAACTTCCCCATGAATTAGATGTGACTCGAATATTCAACGGATTTGCATCTGGCCTTGAATTATCGTAAACCCATTGGAAAGCCTCAACTGCATTGTCAATGAATGCAATGTCTCCAACTCCCATTCCAACTAATGTTGCACCCGGAGCTACTCCTTTCTTGGCTCCTGCAGATGCATCTCCGTTACCTCCTACTGTTCCTGCACAGTGAGTTCCATGACCGCTAGAGGTATCGGAATTTTCAGCTTCTATCCAAGTTCTTGTTGCTCTGTCAAACTTGTAAGAAACTGTTTTTCCTTCATCATAATCAAAATCAGGATGGCCTGCATCTACTCCTGTGTCAATAATTACGGCAGCTACTCCTGTTCCATCAATGTATGTATGTTGATTAGCTTGATCAGCAATAACTTGTTCGTTCTCATTGATTATTACTGTTTGCCAGGTTTCTACCGCATTGATTACTCTGGTAGTATCTTGCATATAATATTCCATCTGTGAATTATGCTCAATCCAAAAAATATCATCTTGTTTGCTTAAATCTCTAATTTGTGAAGCTGTAGCTTTTCCAAAAAAGCCATCAATAAATTCGAAAGTACTGATAACTTCAATGCCAATTTCTTCTGCTACTTGTAAATGCTGAGTTGTAAGTTCAGGACGATATTGAACTATGAATTCAATTTGTGCATTAGCGTCTGCATCGTCCATAGCTCTAACTATATTGGGGTGTAAAACATTCTCATTTGCTGGGGCTGATGCGCCAATATTACTGATGAGTAAAATGGCAAACATAGCTAGGGCTACCTTTTGTTGCATAATAAAGGCCTAATGTTGTTCTTAAAAAAAGTTAACTTCTAGTATTTTACTCTTTTTTAGTGTTATTCTCATTCATAATTACGATGTGAGGTTCCCAATTATCTGCTTTTTCTGAATCAATTTCGGCAAAAGTAGCTAGTATTACTCTATCGCCAGGATTTGCCCTGTGTGCTGCTGCACCATTTACGCAAATTATTCCTTTTTCATCTCCATCATATTCCATAATGTACGTAATTAATCGAGTGCCTTGTGTTATGTTCCACAAATGTACTTGTTCATGCATTGAAAATTTCCCCAATTTAATTAATTCAGGACTTAATGCTACTGAACCTTCATAGTCCTTCAATGCATGTGTAACTTTTGCATTGTGCAACTTAGATTTCAATACGGTTATGCTGTGAGACACTATTGTTTACTAAGGAGGCGGTAAATATTGATAATCTTGAAATAGTATCGCTTTGTTTGCAATTTGTGAAAATAAGACACATTGGCATCGCTGTAGATTCTATTGAGGAAAGATTGCCTATGTGGGAATCTCTAGGTCTAAAACTAGATCATACTGAAGAAGTTGAATCCGAAGGAGTAACTACTGCACATATCAAAGTCGGTGGTTACGAAATTGAATTACTAGAACCAATGGGAAAAGATACGCCAGTTGGTAAATTTGTTGACAAAAAAGGGCCTGGAATTCATCATTTAGCTTTGGAAGTTGATGATATTGAACAATCCTTAGCAAAAGCAAAAAAGAACGGTCTAGAACCTATTGGGGAAGCTCCTCGTCCTGGTGCAGACAATACACTAGTTGCCTTTTTTCACCCTAAAGATACTGGTGGTGTTCTGCTTGAAATTGTTCAATGTGAGTAATTTATTGGCTCTGTGAAACCGTTAGTTATCGATCTGCATTCTTCGTCCAATGAATGCGACAACTAGTAAGGTGCTCAAACTTACAAACATTCCAATGCCTGAAAGAGAACCTCCTCCGGATGGGGTTGCCTGTGAACTTACTACAAAACACGTCGAGACATCGTCTAACTGCGGATAATTTGCTTCAGTCAAATAAACCTCGACACAATATACATCAGCATCTAAATCGATATGAATTTCATCAATAGCTTCAGAAAGAGATGAGGCCACAATCGAATATTCTTGCACACTAATAACTTCGTTATTTGATGCACGAGTGGTCGTTGCTTTGAGCGTGTAGTTAGTTGGTTCAACGGCGCAATTTATCGCGTAAGTAACTGTCACATCATCTCCAACTTCATAGAATGGCATGTCAGTACTAACTGATAAATCTGAGAGTGCAACATCAGTACCGCAATTTTGAGAGCCTCTATTAGGTTCATCGCCGGGCTCAGTTGAAGGCGCGCAGAATTTGGAGAAATCTCCAACTCTTTTTACCGATGTTGATATATTCATACCATCATCTGTATCGTTTCGTGATTCTTTTCCAAGATAAAACTGGTCCTTCACAGGAACTGAGGTAATGTAACACTCTCCTCCGCCATCTTGGGAAACGCTCTTTTCAAGATCTTCAACAAGAACTGAAATGCAAGCATCTTCTTCCGAGAGGAAATCCATGGTAGTTAACAATGTGTGACACACATCAGTAATGTCCTCTGAATTGACCTGAGTGGCCCATTCCGACTTGATTCCTTCCAGTGAATGCGATCCATCGTCGACAACATATCCATTCCCATCTCCGGCCTCTTTAACTCCCCAAGCAACGACACCCATTTCCGTTGGTTCGCCTGTGTCAACGCCTCGATTTGTTTTTCGAATATAGACGTAGCCCTTGATTGGTTTGCGTGCTTTTTCTACCTCTTCATCTGACGAATCTCCATTTTTCTCTTCACCTTCAAAAATTGGAAAAATCCCGCTTTCAATCAATTCTTGCAATGTATTAGCTTTTTCAGTAAAATTTTCATTTTTGGAAAATGAATCTGAAGATACTGAGACTAAAGTGATTCCATAATCTGAAAAATCATCGATGGGATATGTAGCATCGAGCAATGCTTGTGAGGAGAGATCATTGCCTGCGTCAACGATTGTCAGTTTACTCAAAGTGCCTTTCATCGGAACTCCATAATCGCTGCCATGGTGTCTTGCAGAGGCTTCTTCAGCAATGGCAACACCATAACCTCCGTGTGACTTTACGGAGACTGTAACCAATTTACCAGCAAAATTAAAATCTGTTACCTGTTCTTTTGAGTAATTTGTGAATTTGGAAAGAAGACGGACATTATCCCTGTTGATGTTTGATAGAGCAATGTGCTGAGGTACTGGCTGCGGGTCTGCGCAAAATGCAGATGGTTTAGCAATGTAGGTGGACTTGAGGCCTTCTCCGGTCGGGGTTTCGGAGATGTAATCCTGGTCAAATTTGACACTACTCTCAAAAAATCCTGTAATAATTGGAATTCCCTGCGGATCTAACGCCATGCCGCTAAATTTTTGATAATACCAACCTGTAAAATCTTCGGTACCGTAACCGTCCACTCGCCCAGCCTGGCAGGCCCACATCCAATCAAGCTCTTGTGTAACGCCATCAGCTGAAAGAATTGGGTTATTGCTAGCTTTGGCCACAAAATAATTAGGTCCTTGTGGCGTATTAGGCAAATGGTCAAGTCCTAGATGAAGATTGTTCACAAACAATCCCATCACGTACAAATTATCACTGCTGTCAAGAGTAATTGATTGAAGATAATCTGTTGAACCGATACCATCATTGTTTACGCCAGCAAACGAATCTGCAAACATCCAATCGCCGTCGCTCGAAATTTTTGCCACGAACATGTCAAAATCTCCAGTGTTATAGAATCGAAGACATTGATTAGTTGTGTATGCTGTGCTCTGAGGTGAACAATTTACACCAGGCGTTTCAAAACTCACGTTATTAAGATGATTTCCTGCAATCAAAGCATCATGCTCACTATCAATAGCGATATCATTGATTCTATCTTTATTGAATCCTGTTATTCTGCGTACCCAATCCCAATCTCCTGTTAATGGATCAACTGTGGCAATGAATGCTTCCTCACCCACAGAACTAGTTGCACCGCTTGGATAGGTATAATAATGGTCAGTGTAAGTTTGTTGTCCTATTGTTCCGCCCAGATTATATCCTCCCCCGACAAACAGTTTGCTATTATCTCTAACAGCAACCGCGTTAATCCACGTATGACATCCACCGGTTTGTTGAGTAAATCGATGATCTCCTCCTGTAGTGAACGCAGCAACAAATCCCATTTGTGCCTGTCCGGAGCATGTATTCAATACTCTATTCCAAATTTCGTTTCCAGATTTATCCACACTAGAGAATGCAAGCGATTCACTGTATCGCCCTCCTATGTAGATGCTATTGTCTCCATCGAATGCGATATCCCTCATGCCTGCCTTCATTCCCAAACCTTTACCGAGTTTTGCCCATTCCCAAGCCCCTGCCGAGGAAATCTTTGCAACAAATGGAGCAACTGTAGCATTCGAGGTATAATTCAGTTCATCACCGAAATGTATGTTGTATTGAATGAGGGCCTGATTCTGGTCAACATCTCGTGTTTCCAATTGCCCTGTCACGAAGATTAACACATTCCCATTGCTGTCTTCATCTACAATAATGCCCTTTCCATAATCATCACCGTTCCCACCTGCATTAGCAAACCAAACAAGGTTTCCATTGGAGTTGAATTTTGCAACGTAGAGATTTTTCCCAAGTTGCGATTGATCGCCTATGAATACGCTGGAATCCTTGATATCAGGTCGCCCTTCTGTAGTGCCTACAATGTAGGAATTTCCCTGTGAATCCGTACCCATGTCATCCGATTCGATGTTCATGCGATTAGAGAGAACAGATGACCATTCCCAACTGGCTTCAATGGTTTGTGCGTTAGATGCGCTTCCTAATCCAATTGCCATTCCAAAATTCCCCATTAAGGGTGAAAGAAGCAAGCAGACTGTCAAAAAGAAAATCTTGTACATATCGGTACAGATAAATTCTAATATTTATTAATTTCTAAATTTATTCACCATTTACTCGTCAGAGGAGCAATACTCGCCCCACCAATTGTAACCCCAGGAATCATTTGAGTTAAAAGTGTTGTGAATGCTGCATTTATTATCATCTGATAAGCTAGTAGCACCGTCAAACATAGTTGCAAACGTAACTACACTAGACACGTTCCAATGTGAAATATCTTGATCAAAATTGGCAGCAGCATAAAACATGTAGGACATTTTGGTTACTCTAGATGTATCCCAGCCTGAAATATCTTGATTAAAATTGCTATTGCTGCGGAACATATAACTCAAATCTGTTACGTTTGAAACATCCCAATCAGAAATGTCTCCATTGAAATTCGTATGATAGAACATCCCTTTCATGCTAGTTACGCTTGAAGTATCCCAACTTGAAATGTCACTAACAAAGCTTTCTGCAGAATAAAACATGTATTCCATGCTAGTCACGCTTGAAGTATCCCAACTTGAAAGGTCTGGATTGAAGTTAGTACTAGAAAACATATAACTCATATCAGTCACACTTGAGGTGTCCCATCCTGAAAGATCCTGATTGAAACTTACAGCACCATAAAACATGAAAGCTGAATGTACGACACTCGAAGTGTCCCAACCTGAAATATCTTGATTGAAAGCTGATGCATAATGAAACATCCCTCCCATATCTGTTACACTTGAGGTATCCCAACCTGAAATATCTTGATTGAAATATGATGCATAGAAAAACATCCCTCCCATATCTGTTACGCTTGAAGTACCCCAACCTGAAATATCTGGATTGAAATTGGTATAAGCGAACATGCTTTGCATATCTGTCACGATAGAAGTATCCCAACCTGAAATATCCTGATTAAAATTGTAAGCGCCAGAAAGCATATGTCCCATATCTGTAACACTAGATGTATCCCAACCTGAAATGTCTTGATTGAAAGTCGAAGCGCCGTTAAACATCCCGCTCATGTCAGTTACACTCGAAGTATCCCAACCTGAAATATCTTGATTGAAATTAGTTGCTCCAGAGAAGATATTGCTCATATTTGTCACACTGGAAGTGTCCCAATCTGAAACATTGGCATTAAACATATTGAAATCAGAAAATAATCCTGACATATCTGTAACGGCTGAAGTATCCCAATCTGTGATATAACCATAAAGATAATTTCCATTTTGAGGATTTGCTACCCACCT
>CAXHBG010000001.1:0-67408 GCA_964015055.1 uncultured Thermoplasmata archaeon | reverse complement strand
AATTCCCAGGTAAAATTTAATTCTCCTACTTTACTATGGTACCCGGACCAAGCCAAAGCACATGCAGCACCGATTAATCCTCTGGAACCTCTCATGCCAAAAGTTAAACAATTAGAAAGAATAGGATCCAAGTCTTCCTGCACAACTATACTACGTACGCCTTGCCAATAGAGGCCTTCTGGCAAATAAGTATCCGAAATTACAATACCAGGTTGTGAATCCTGCTTAGAGTTGGCTTTAACAATCTTAACTACTCTTTCAAGAATATCTTTTTTATCAAATTTCCTATCTTTATAGTTAGGATAGATACTAATTTCTGAGTTTTCTAAACTACCTATCTTTTTTTTGGAGCCGATGCCTTCACCAAATACAAGGGCAAGAGCCCCATTACCTCTTGTTTTCCAAGGTACATTTGGATTCAATCTCACAAGTCTGGGCGGTGCTATTAAATCTAAATCTGAAAGTTCAGATATAATCTCCGTAATCAACCAAGTAGTACAACCTCCATCTAATGAGTCTGTATCGTCAATTCCTATGTGCAACATAACTACCTATTCAAAGATGAAAACCTCACTCGCCCAAGAAGGCTGTGTGCTATTATTGGATAAATAGGCTAAATTTATCTCTAAGTTGGAAGAAGTACCTGCTGGAATGTAAGGATAATCTCCAGATAAACTGTAAAGCATAATTGTAAACTGATTTCTTTTAATCAACTGATGCAACAAATCGACAACATCTATTTTGAAATCACTATGTGACGCTTCAATTTTATCTGACCAATCAATTCCAATAACTATATCATCAGCAAAGTTTAAGGCATCATCTAACTCATTAAAACCCTGTAAATTTCTTAAAGGTAAAACCACTTTACCTCTATCTGCTAAAATCAGATCTATAATGTCTTCTCCCCAAATAAGGCCCGAGTCTACAAAGGTCTCATTTTCTGGATTTGAGGGAAGTGTGTAAATTGATGGTCTATTCTTGATAATTCCGCCCATATCCCAAAATAGCTGTTTTTTGGCCGACTCAGAAAAGGCAAATTTAGTATTTTTATCTTCAAAACTAAACTTTCCTTCACTCCAAATTGGCTTAACTTTTTTGCCATTAAAGTAAGCCTCAGCCAGTTTAACCATGTATAATTAATAAACCTATAGATTTAGACTTTACTAAAGGTCCAATATTACTCTTATGTGTGCAGGAGGGCCCTCTTGTACTAATAATTGATGATAAGATATAGCCTTAATTTCAACACCATAACCATGTTTATCCTGATTGTAGGTTTCACCAACTAACTTTCCAGCTAATTGGAAACTATTTTTTTTAGAAATTACTAATTTTGCTAAACCTGCTATAAAGTCGTCGGTATCGAACAATACGATTAAGTAAGACAAAAAATCGACCAAAAGAGAATCAAGGTTGTCAGATTCTAGAGAAAGTTCTTTAGAGATTAACAGTTCAGGTAGACTACCGCCCGTGATTATTTCAGAGAAACTAAGTGATACTTCTTCAAAAGCTTCTGAAAGGATCGGAGATTCAATCTCAATTCCGATATCAGCTGTGTGTTCAAAGTTTTTCCTCAACACCTTCCAAAAGAGTTTGTTAATAAAATGGTAGCGGGGGATGGATTTGAACCATCGATCTCCGGGTTATGAGCCCGACGGGATTTCCTAGCTACCCCACCCCGCTACGTGATACTAGAATATATCAGGCTCCGGATTAACCTCTAAAATAGGCTTGATATAAAATCTTGTTAATTCAAAAAAGCTATCTTTTACGGCTGTAAAAAATTGAAATAAATGATAAAACACCAAGTGTTAATAAAAAATTAGGACTGAAAAGTAAAGCGTCGTCATTGTTTTCACTATTTGATGTCGAAGAGCTCTTCTCACTTATTGTAAGTGGCAAAGTCAAAGTATTATCTGCTCTTTTACTATTTGATTCATCAGTTTGCTGTTTAAAATCAACATATACTTTGAGAGTCTTCAAACCTTCTGATGGGGTTTCCCAATTAAGAATAACTGGTGCAGAACCAAAGCCGCTTATCCCTTGCTCTACAACAAACTCGTCAACAATTCTAGATCCCTCGTAAAGTGTTACTCCAAAAATTCCTGTACTTTTTCCTCCATTATTGTTAACTGTCAATTGAATGACTATTGGCATACCTTCTTGGAGATCCGAAGGTTGTAATATTGCAATAGGTTTGTTATTTATTAATACTTCATCAATACTTACTGATAAATCAGATATTTTCTCTACAGGAACATCCACTATTATTTTTGAGTTGACTGTGGCTGAACCGTCTCCCGGAGAAATTGAATCTGCAGTCATTAAAAATGTGACTTCTTCACCCAAACTATCTTCATAATTAACTGGTCTGACAACTATGTCTACAGCGACAGACTGAGACTTATCAATTGTGACCGCAGATATATCATTACCTTGTACTTCGGCACGTATTGTCCAATCACTCCTTGAAGTTGTTACTCCTAAATCGAATGTATCCTTATCACTGCCTGTATTCCTTAGATTAATTTTAAATTTGTAATATCCGTCTATATCTAATTCCTCTGGATCAATATTGATTTTATCGGGAACTGAGAGGAAGACTACTCCGTATGTTCTTACGGTAGTAACTAAACTAATGTCCTCAAAAATATTACCGTTGCCCGAAGAAGTTACTGTGATTGTCACTCTCTCTGATGAACCTCCTTTTGCTGAAACCGGAGCTTCTACTCTAACTTGGACATATGATGATTGTCCCATTTGAAGATCTATTGAGGAATCTGATTGAAGACTAATCTGCCAACCTGAGGGGACATCTGAATCATCGATAGTTATAGAAAAAATATCTCTAGTATTTCCTGTATTTAGTACTCTAAAAGAGTAATCCGTTTTTCCGCCTTTAGGTAATTGACCATTAGGGCTGCTGGTCTCGTCAAATTGAACCTCTAAACCATACTGATCAACCTCTAAATAATATGACATTGAAGAAGTCCAAGTATTACCAAAATTATCTTTAACTGAGAACTTAATAACATAATTGCCACTAGTTATTCCGTTGTCTTCTTGGTACCACCATTTACCTTGAATATATTTTGCATAGGTATGTTTATCCTTTAACTGGATTGTGTCCTTAAATTTCCCTCCTCCACTGATTCCCTCAATCATTATCTCTGCTGATGAAATGTCAAAATTATCTGCACCTAATGCATTAGTCACGTTAACTTTGATAAAAAGAGAATCTCCATCTATCGCTTCTACCCTATCATTATCAAAATAATACTCATCATTCTCAATATTAACGTGCTTGAAATCAATTATGAAGGACGAAAGAAAATCTGAGTGGGCGCCTTTAACCCACACTGTTCTATTCTCAGTATCTGGAGCCCAAGTAACACTTGTTTCTAGCTTAAGCCCAAGTGTGGTATAAGCCGGTACTCCATCCGGAAATAAACTTTTATCTAAACTTGAGCTTTCTAAATCCAAAGTATAATTTTCAGATAAAAATGTTCCAAAACCTGCAGATTTACTTACTTCATCAATTGATAAATTATTGAATCCTTCTTGAGTGCGTATGTATAACGTAGTTTTGAAGCTGATTTCTTGGACATTAGTTGATTCTACCCAAAAACTATAGCTGTATGAATTTCCTAGTTCTAAAGGACCACCCATGTTTGTCTCCCATGAAACTAAAGGAAAGAAAGTATTAGCTTGATTAGGATCATCACGACACTTCCAATACTTGGGTGTAGCTTCAGAGGGCTCTTCTATTGATAAATCATAAACGTCGCCAATTCCTGATTTTGCTAAGTAGAATTCTGTGTTTCCATATTCCTCGGCATCAGAAGGGAGTGAAATCAGTAAAATCGAAAAACACACTAAAAAGAGTGTATAGGTTAGACCTCGCATAGTAGTAATTTAAATTTTGACATTATTAAGGTTTGGCCTGATACCACTAGTCAAAGAGGTTGATGCCTCCTCCACTAGAGACAATATCTGAATTCTCAGAAATAAGTCGACCTCGACTGAATACTTTATAAGGGAAAATTGCTTCCCAATCTTCAAATGGAGACCAATTAGCTCTTGAATGAAGTTTATCAACATCAATCTTCTCTGATTTATTCAAATCAACAAACATAAAATCTGCAGGCTGACCCTTTTCTATTCTTCCTCGACTTAATCCAAGCCGATCTGCAGGGGCTTCTGCCATACTATTCACTAACCTGCTCAAATCTAATCTTTTCTCTACAACTTCTTGCAGCATCAATGGAACCATTGTCTCTACACCTGGCAGCCCTGACGGAGGTGATGATGACTTTTTTTCTTCGACTGTGTGCGGTGCATGATCACTAGCCAATATGGGAATTGTTCCCCTTCTGTATGCGTCATAAAGAGTTTTGTTATCCGAAATGGTTCGTAATGGCGGATCAACCTTACAATCTAATGAACTACAATTATCCAAATTTAGTAAAAGATGGTGTGGACAGACCTCTGTTGAAGAATGAGATGGAAGATTTCTTAACCCGTTAGAAGTAGATAAATGTGCCACGTGCAAATACTTCGAAGGAGGCATTTCTGAAAGGCATTTTTCTTCAGCAAATAGACGATTCTCTGTATGATCTGATAGTTTCTCTAGAGGGTTATTGTGCATGTAATCTGGATGCTCGCAATGAACAACTAACGGTTTCTTAGTTTTATCTAATACTTCTTGTGCTAATCTGAAATAATCTTTTGATGATACTCCATACGGATACAATTTCCAAAATGCAGCCGGAACTGTTTCAAACCAATCTTGTTTTATTAAATTCTCCTCAACGTTAATACCTATTCCAAAATCTACTACTGATTTCTCTTTGGCTATTCTTTCCTTTTCCTTAAATTGTGAATAATCTGATGTAAAGGGATTCGTATTAGGCATGTCTACTACTGCTGTAACACCGCCACAAGCTGCAGACTCTGAACCCGTTTTCCAATCTTCTTTGTGGATGTAGCCTGGATCTCTGAAATGAACATGCATGTCCATAGCTGCTGGTAAAATCAAACCATCAACCTTCTCTCTATTTGGATTTGAATTAGTTTTCTTAACTGAAGAAATGTAACCCTCCTCTACTTCAATAGAAACATCAACTAGCCCTTGATTTGAAATCCACGCTCTACCCTCGAAAACTGACATTATTCCTTTTCCCTGTTCGACAAATGAAAGGTTGACGTATAAACATCTTCTGTTCTGCTTTTTACTGCCAAAATAAGCTTACTATCCTCAAAAGTTGAATTCTCGAAGGTCGTTATCGTTAATGTTAAATTTGCATAATCGCCTGAAGATAAATTTAAAAATGTAATATTATTTTCATAGTCTAGAAATACATATTTTTGAAAAATGTTGGAAGTAGAATTTATATTTGTTGAATCTGAACTTATGTTTACAAAGTCTACAACAAGAGATACTGAAATATTTTCCAATGGATTGATACTGACAGAAAGGTTTTCCCAACCCTCTTCAGCTCCATTATTCCAAATTTTTATGGAAGTTGTATTAGCTTCGCCTGCATACTGGAAAAATTCATTTTCGTCTGAATCTATATTCAAAGAAAATGGCGAGTCTACTGTGAAAATAGGAGATGGTGTAAAAGTTGTTAGTAACAATATCCCTGTAATTACTCCAACTATTGCCCTAGATTTACCCAGATTAGATATCTCCTCCGAAGGTGGAGGATGATAAGTTCCTAAAAAATAAATAAGGAGAGCATAAATCGCCCATCCCATGTATGGCGGACCGAAACCCGGAATACCGTAAAATGTCATTAATATGAGGGAAATTATAACTGCAAAAGATAAAATATTTGCTTTTGGACCAAGAAGTGAACGTGCTATATGTCCACCATCAAGCTGACCTGCAGGCAATAAATTTAGTGCTGTAACAAAAAAACCAGTCCATCCTGCAAGGACAACTGGATGAGATAGATAGTCTCCAGAAGAAGGGTTTAAGTTTTCAGAAATCGAAAAAAGTAATTCAAAGAAAAAAGATGAACCTAAAAAAAGCGAATCCCCTGAATCTACTGGAACTGATCTCGCATAAAATTCTGTTAGCCAAAAACCGAGCAGAGTTACAGGTATAGCAACTAAAAGACCTGCAATCGGCCCACTTGCACCAACGTCTAGAAGTGCTTTCCGATTAGGTATGGGCTCTCTAATGGAAATAAAGGCGCCCATCGTTCCAAATGGAAATATCATTGGAGGCATTGGTAAAAAGAACGGTAAGGAAGCATCAAGATTATGCTTCTTAGCATAGTAGTAATGCCCCATTTCGTGAGCGCCAAGAATTAACATTAAAGGTAAAGAAAAAGTAAGAAATCCCATAAAAAATATTTGTGGACTTATGAGGATTCTAAGCCACCACCAGCTCATCTCAATTATTGAGGAGTCATCGTACGAGGCCCACCACATGGCGCCTGCCCAAGTAGTAGTAAAGAAAGTTGCTAGAAGTAAATACAAATTAATTCTACTTTCATAATAATCAAACGAAGGTTGAGGAAGAATAACTAAAATCAATTCATTTCCGGTTCTCCTTAGCATTGGGAAGAGACGACCTGCACCAAAAGTAGTAGCTGTCTTAAGAGCCAAACGTAACTCCTCAAATTTATCTTCCAAATTATCTGGTTCTTTAACAAAAAATAAATGAGCATTGCCGTCCCATTTACTGTCTTCAATTTTCCAGTTCAGACTTTCAATGAATTTTTGTATCGATTTGGACATTTAAATTCCTAACTCTCGACTTGCAACTTCTGAGGCTTGATCAGACAGTTTAGAGGGCGCATATATTCGGCACCTCCAGTGATCAAACTGAGCTTCGTATAAATTTTTTGTTATAGTGGACATATTACTTGCATAATCAAGAGTTCCATCTTCTTTAAGAATTTTAACTTTCATAGCTGGCACTACTTTCAAAGGTGGTAAATCCATAAATATTTGTGACGGATTAATATCAAGCTTTTGAGCAATGGATGATTCTAAATCTTCAACATCTGACTTGGAAATTCCCATTTCTTCAGTTTTATCTTTTGTGATACTAACTACCCTTTTTGTTATATTCCTTTTTTCAAAATCATTAACTAACTTTTGCGACAATCCGCCTGCCAAATTTAATTCAGATAAAAATTTATGATCTGTGAAAGAAACAAACGAATTATATGTAAAGACACCATTGTCAATAGCAGCTTTAGTTGCCCTTGCCAACATTAATTCAGCCCCTCGTGAAAAGGGATGGAAATAAACAGTTGGAAACATAATTGAACGAGAAGTCAAGAAAGTTTCAACAACTGGTAAACCACTTTCTCCGATTACTAGCTCATTATCTGCCATTGACATCTTTGTAACTAATCTTCCAGTGTCTACTCCTGTTTTGACACCCGTATAATGTGAATCTCTCATGAGATAATCAAGACGATCACCATCAATATCTCCGGAAATTAGTGAACCGTACTTGTGATCACCTTTGATCAGGTTGCAAACTTCGCTGATGGCTAATCCATGATCGCCTAGAATGCCTGATATTTGACTAGAATTAATGATATCCTGAGTAACTTCAACATGATCTTTACCAAATGGCAACTCATCAGCTAAGTGTGAGTATGGAGAATGGCCTAAATCATGAAGTAACCCTGCGACTGAAACTAATGGTATTTCATCTTTAGGAACATCAGATTGTCCAGCCATCTGTTTAACCAGATGGCTAACACCTATGCTGTGTTCAAGTCTGGTATGGTTTGCTCCAGGGTAAACTAAATTTGCTGAACCTAATTGCTTTATCCAGCGCAATCTTTGATATGGTTCAGTATCAACTAGAGAGGACTCTAATTCATCTAAATCAATGTAATCGTGTATAGAATCTCTTACCCTTCGCATTAATTCACTTGATACAAGGTTCATAAAATAGGTTGTCTATCTTTTGTGTTCCACCTTCTTTCAAAATGGGGAATTTAAAGGCAATGGCCCAAAGCTTATATTGACAAAATTCTCTTCCAATATGAATATGAATATTTCCGGAAATGTCAAAGAAGTTGATGTTGAAGAATTAACTGAATGTCCTGAATGTGACTCGGAACATATTGTGCGCGATTACAAGCGTGGTGAAGTTACCTGTAGGAATTGTGGACTTGTTGTTGATGACCAAGTAATTGATCAAGGCCCTGAGTGGAGAGCCTTTGATTCAGAACAAAATGAAAGAAGAGCAAGAGGTGGAGCTCCAATGTCTGTAATGGTACACGATAAAGGCCTTTCAACTGATATTGGTTGGGGTGGACGAGATATTAACGGAAACAATGTTCCTACAAAAAATAGAGCACAAGTTTACAGAATGAGGAAATGGCAGAATCGAACTAGAGCATCAAACTCTGCCGATAGAAACTTGGCCCAAGCTCTTAATGAGCTTAACAGATTGGCTTCAAAAATTGGATTACACCGTCAAGTCAGAGAGGAGGCTGCTATGCTTTACAGAAGAGCTGTACAAGATAACTTAGTTAGAGGAAGATCTGTTGAAGGCGTTGCTGCCGCCGCACTTTACGGTGCATGTAGACGATGTGAGGTCCCAAGAACGTTAACTGAAATTACAGAAGCTTCAAGAGCATCCAAAAAGGAAGTTGGAAGAACTTACAGATACATTTCTAGAGAATTAAAATTAAATTTACAGCCTGCATCTCCGTCTGTTTACATAATTCGCTTTTGTAGAGAATTAGAACTACCTGGCGATGTTGAAAATACTGCAATAAGTATTCTAAACCAAGCTATTGCTGCTGAACTAACGTCTGGAAGAGGGCCTACTGGAGTTGCAGCTGCAGCCATTTACATTGCTTCTGTTGTACATGACCAAAGAAAAACCCAAAAGACAATTGCTGATACTGTAGGCGTCACTGAAGTAACAATAAGAAATCGTTACAAAGAATTAGCTAAAAATTTGGATATTGTAGTCTACTTGTGAGGTTATTTTGAAATATAATAAACGTGATAATAACGTTTACCAAATTCGTTTAGAAAATGAAGATGATTTGTATCATTTGAACTTATTACTTAATGAGGGAGATCAAGTTAGGGCTCTGACTGAAAGGCGTGAATCCTCACAATCTGATAGACTCAAAAAAGAGAGAGGTAAAAAACAAAAGATGAAACTCACTATTGATGTTAAGAACCTTGAATATCAATCATTTGGGCAACGCTTTAGATGTCATGGCATTATCTCCTTAGGTGAAAATAATCAGGGACTGCATCACACTTTAATCTTAGAACCTGGCGATTCGTTTGATGTTAGAAAGGAAGTTTGGCTAAATCACCACAAAAAAAGACTAAGAAAGGCTGCTGAACCAATTGTAACTGCGACAGCAATTGCTGTTGAAAGTGATTCGATCGTAATTGCTGAATTAAGAACGTATGGCATAAGAGAACTAAAAACACTTAGCCGAGAAGGCAGTGGAAAATCAACTGGCGGAGAAGAACTTAATGATTTTTACAAAAGAGCTGTAAGGCAAATAGTAAAAGTTCACATTAAGGATTCTGTAATAGTCGTAATAGGACCTGGATTTTTAAAAGAAGATTTTGCTGAAGTTGGTAAATCTAGAGCGCGTGAAATATTCAAGGGTTGCGTAATTGAAAACTCCGGTCAAGGAGGAATGGCTGGCATCCATGAAGCAATAGGCAGAGGCGATTTACCTAACGCAGTCGCCCAGATAAAAATCCAAGAAGAGATGGCAGCTGTAGAGAGACTGAAAGAAGCTATAGCAAAAGAAATGGGTACTTACGGTAAAAATGAAGTTAGGAATGCTGTAGAGAGTGGGGCTGCAGATAGTATTCTACTAATATCCGAAAAAACTAAGGAAAGAGAGGGTTTAGAACTATTAGAATTAGCTCAACAAAATCGTACTGATGTGATAGAAATTTCATCTCACCACCATGGTGGTGAAATGCTCATTGGACTAGGAGGAACAGCTGTTATTCTTAGGTATAAGATGACATAAATTCTTTTAGAGGGGAGCTTGTAAGTATCATATGATGCCAGGAATGGGGCGTATGAATCCCCGCATGATGAAAAAATTGCAAAAACAATTACAAAGTGCTACAGAGGAAATCGATGCTACTGAAGTAATTATACGAACAAAAGATAAAGAATTGTACTTTAGCAACCCTTCTGTAAGTGCAATGAATATGATGGGGCAACAATCATACCAGATTGTAGGTGAGCCTGAAGAACGCGCTCTAGGCAGTAGTGAGGAAACTACAAATATCCCCCAAGAGGACATAGATTTAGTAGCGACACAAGCCGGCGTTTCTCCTGAAAAAGCAAAAGAGGCTTTGGAAGAATGCAATGGAGAGCCTGCTGAAGCTATTATTAAACTAATGAGTGAGTAAAAAATGGATTTTGCAGAAACTGATGACCAAAAAATGATTCGCGAAATGGTACGTGAATTTGCTGAAGATGTTGCTGGGCCTACTTGCAACAAGAGAGATAAAGAACAAATTGCACCTATTGAGGAATTCAAAAAATTCGCAGAACTAGGATTTGCAGGAATGACCATACCTGAAAAATACGGTGGTCAGAAATTAGATGATATTTCGGAGGCAATTGTTATCGAAGAATTGTCAAGAGTCGATCCATCTTTAGGAGTCATGATAGCAGTCCATGTCGGACTTTGCTCGATGACAATAGCACTGAGTGGAAATGAAGAGCAAAAAGAAAAATATTTACCGAAATTAGCCTCTGGAGAATTCTTGGGTGCATATTCCTTGAGTGAGGCCGGTTCAGGTACAGATGCTGCTGCAATGGTTGCAAGGGCTACAGATGATGGTGAGCACTATACTTTGAATGGTGAAAAAATGTGGGTTACAAACGGAACAACTGCAGATCTCTTCGTTCTATTTGCTAAAGTAACTAATCACCCTGATTATGGTAAAAAGAGCCACGGGGGAGTAACTTGTTTTATAGTTGAAAAAGGGTTTGAAGGATTTGAAATTGGAAAGAAAGAAGACAAACTGGGAATCCGTTCAAGTGATACATGCACATTAATTTTAAATGAATGTAAAGTACCAAAAGCTAACGTTCTTGGAGATGTAGGCAAAGGATTTCCAATTGCAATGAATGCGTTAGACAATTCAAGAATAGGTATAGCTGCTCAGGGACTTGGTATTGCACAAGGAGCATACGAAGCTGCACTGAAATATTCAAAAGAACGAGAAACTTTCGGTAAACCAATAGCTGCTCACCAATCAATAAGTAATTATCTGGCAGATATGGCTGTTAGAATTGATGCTGCAAGATTACAAGTTTACAAAGCTGCATGGGCTAAACAAGAACATTATGAAAATGGATCATCGCGCCATACACTTGAAGCTTCAATTGCAAAGCTAAGTGCAGGTGATACTGCAATGTGGGTTTCAGAAAGAGCTGTACAGGTATTAGGCGGATACGGATACACAAAGGATTTCCCAGTAGAAAGATTTTTCCGTGATGCAAAAATCACCCAAATTTATGAAGGAACTCAAGAAGTTCAAAGATTAGTAATTGCTCGTGAAATTGGAAAGTAATAGGAAAAGTTTTATGAGTATGTTTGTAAGATGCTTTACAGACTATTTTAGTCAACACACAAATTATCGGTGCTAAATAATGCGTATAGGAATACCCAAAGAGGATAACGAGAAAGAAACTCGTGTAGCTATTGTACCTGTTTCAATACCTAAATTAATGAAACTAGGTTTTGAAGTATTAATTGAAAAAGGTGCTGGAGAAAAATCAGGATACTCTGATGCTGAATATGAAGAAAAAGGTGCAAAAACCAAATCATTTGATGAAATAATGAAATGTGACTTAATTGCATCGATTGATGTTCCAAACTTCAAAGATATGAAAAAAGGTCAGATGCTAGCATGTATAGCTGATCCATTTAGAAATTTAGAACAAACAAAAGAAATAGTTAATGCAGGTATTACTCTATTGTCTTTAGAAGTTATTCCAAGAAGATTATCAAAAGGACAGTCTATGGATGTTAACTCTAGTCAAGATAACTTATCTGGCTACAAAGCAGCTTTGATGGGATCTCAAAATATTGCAAAAATGGTTCCTATGATGATGACATCTGCTGGAACTGTAAGGCCTGCAAAGTTCATAATTCAAGGGGCTGCTGTTGCTGGCCTTCAAGCAATAGCAACTGCAAAGAGATTAGGAGCTGCAGTGCAAGCTATAGATGTTAGATTAGCTGCTAAGCAAGATACTGAAAGTTTAGGTGCTAAATTTATCGAAGTACCCGGCTGGAAGGATGCTGAAAGCTCAAGTGGACATGCATCTCTCTTTACGGATAAGGGACTTCAAGAAGCATTTGATAATGCATTAATGGATGCTGTAAAAGACGCTGATGTTGTAATCACTACTGCTAGATTATTCGGTGCAGATGCACCTAAACTATTCTTCAGTAAGGAAAACAATGATAAGATGACAAAAGAAATGAAAGAAGGTTCTGTAATTGTTGACATGAATACAGATACTGGTGGCAATATTGCTGGAAGTAAAGAAGGAGAAATAATTAAAAAAGATGGAATAACAATTATAGGAATACCTATGCTGTGTAGAACAGTTCCAAATACTGCATCGATGCTTTATTCAAACAACGTTACCAATTTTGTAACTGTTTTAGTTGACGAAGGTAAGTTGGCTATAAATCAAGAAGAACAAGTACTCACCGGAGATGAAGGTGGTATTTCAGCAGGATATGGTGGAATTTTAATTGCTGAAAATGGAAAAGTGCATGATAATCATTCTAAACTAATGGAGGCTATGAAGTAATGGAATTAATCACTCTAATTGGAGCTGTAACTGTTTTCATATTGGCTATTTTTTTAGGATTTGAACTAATCACAAAAGTACCTCCTACGCTTCATACTCCTCTTATGTCTGGGGCTAATGCTATATCTGGAATTACAATAGTAGGTGCATTAATTTTCTCAAACACCGACTTTAACGGAGGAGACCCAGGCTTTGCAGCTTGGCTTGCTTTTTTCGCCCTAATCTTAGCTACAATTAACGTAGTTGGAGGGTTTGCTGTGACAAATAGAATGTTGAATATGATTGCAGGTAAAAGAGGAGGTAAATGATGGACGAAGCTGTATGGGATATTGGATATTTGTTCGCTTCAATATTATTTATTTTAGGATTAAAGAAACTAGGTCATCCTCGTACTGCTCCAACAGGGAACTTGTACGGCTCAATGGGTATGCTGGTTGCTGTAATTGTTACAATCGCTCAAATGGATTTTGGTGAAATAAATAATTTCATCCTAATTGGAGCTGGATTAGCTATTGGTGCTTCTATCGGATACTTAATGGCTGTAAGAGTACAGATGACTGGAATGCCCGAAATGGTTGCACTCTTCAATGGCTTCGGAGGTGCTGCTAGCGCTCTCGTGGCTGCTTCTGAAGTATTTAGAAGAATTAACGAAAACGACCTTCCAAGTGGGTTGGAATTACATGTTGCATGGACTGCAATTGGGCTTTCTGCGTTAGTCGGCTGGGTTACTCTCAGTGGAAGTTTATTAGCCATGATGAAATTGAAAGGAGGAATTGAATTATTTGGTACCTGGTATAGAACTCCAACCTGGGGGCCAGAATGGTTGAATTATGTAAAAGGACTTTTACTAATTTCAATAGTAGGGTTGCTTTACATGACAATCGAAGAACCTGGAAATCAAGATTATGTTGTAGCAATCATTGTATTATCTTCCATTCTCGGAATATTGTTTGTTCTCCCTATCGGGGGAGCTGATATGCCTGTCGTTGTAAGTCTTCTAAATTCCCTCTCAGGTATTGCAGCAGCATTTACTGGCTTCATAATCGGAAATAATGTATTAATCATTGCAGGATCAATGGTAGGTGCAGCTGGCTTAATCCTAACAAACATAATGTGTAAGGCAATGAACCGAGAATTAATTGATGTATTGTTCAAATCTTTTGGCGGGTCCGACAAAGAGCAGGTAACAAGAACTAAAGTAGGCTCTGACCCTGAAGAGGTAGCCATGGTTTGTGATGGCATATCAAAATGTGTTATAATTCCAGGATACGGAATGGCAGTATCACAATGTCAACATCAAGTTAGAGAATTTGCTGAAATCTTAGAAGCAAATGGCTGCGAAGTGAAATATGGAATACATCCTGTAGCTGGTAGAATGCCTGGTCACATGAATGTATTGCTAGCAGAGGCTAGTGTTCCTTATGAAAAGCTAATCGAAATGGACGACATTAACTCAGAAATGGGAGAATGTGATGTTGCTTTAGTTGTTGGGGCAAATGATACTGTTAACCCTGCAGCAAGAAGTGGAGAAGGGCCTCTCGCTGGAATGCCAATTATAGACGCCGATAAAGCTGGTGTAGTAGTAATTGTAAAACGATCTTTATCTGTTGGATACGCAGGAGTAGACAACGATTTATTCTATGAAGATAAAACTATGATGCTATTTGGTGATGGAAAGCAAATGATGACTGAACTAGTTTCATCAATGAAAGATCTTTAGAAACGTTGTTGCCCTTCTAATCTATTCGCCTTTTCTGAATCTTCTACTAAATTGGTGATATTATCTATTTTATCAAGAGGCTTCTGAAGTTGATTGGTACGAGTTGTGACTAAATTGCTAAATTCTCTTTTGGCATCATCAATTCTTCTACCCATTTTATCCATTGCTTCGACATATTTTGACCATTGAAGTCTAAATGCATTAAGTAAATTCATAACTTCAGTAGCCTTCTCCTCCATTGCAAAATTACGAGTGGCCTGATGAATTAGAGAAAGAATTGCATAGAGCGTTAATGGTGAGCAAAGTAGAACTTTATTTTCAAGAGCAAAATCAATTACTGCACTATCTTCTTTATTAATAAATGAATAAATTGACTCATTAGGAACAAGCATTAGAACATAATCAAGCGTCCCAGAAGATGGATCGATATAGCTTCGCTTAGTAATATCTCTTACATGTTTCTTAACATCTTTCAAAAATGCTGCCTTCTCTGATCCACGAATATGTTCATCATCAGAATCTATATACCTCTCGTAATGGGCAAGAGGAAATTTAACGTCCATATTGATTACTTTTTCTTTGGGAAGAATAAAAGTAAAATCTGGACGTTCACCAGATTCTACAACTCCTTGCTTTGTATAATTCACACCTTCCATGAGGCCAATCACATTTAGGATATCCTCTACAATACGCTCACCCCACTGACCTCTTTTCTGAGAGGATGATAGAATTTCTCTCAACTTAATTGTTGTTTCCGTTAAATCTTTAGTTTGACTATTGGTTGATTCTAAATTTTCATTTAACTTAATAGATGCATCTTCAATGGATTTGAGTCTTTTTGACATTTCATTTAGATTTTCATCAATTAATTTCTTTTTAGTTTCTAAATTTTTATCTGATTCCTTGCTGAGTCCTTGAAATTTGTCATTCGCTAATTTGAAAAATTCTTCAGTATTAGATCTGTTGACGTCAAGAGCCAAAGCCTTGAAAGTATTTTCCATTTCTTTCTTGATAGAATCAATGTCCTCATCGTTCGTAGAGCTATTTTGGCTTGCTAAAAAATAACCTATTCCAATGCCAATCACCAAACTCAAAATAATGTAAATTTCAATCATTGCAATATACTTAATGAAACCTGATATTAATCATTTCACAACACAAGTTATCTAAAAGTACTTCTTTGACCATTCTTGAGAGTCGTACTAGTCGAGCCACAACATCCAGGAAACATAGGTGCAGTTGCAAGAGCTATGGCTAATTTCGGGTTGAAAGATTTAGCAATGGTAAAAGGGTGCGGTTTAGCTGATGAAAGCTACGCAAGGTCTAAATCTGGAAGGCCTATTCTTGAGAATTCGAAAAGATTTGAGACAATTGAGGAAGCCATTGCTGAATGTGATATCACTATCGGTACTAGTGGAATCAGACCCGAGGGAGACAAAAGATGGTTTAGAGCTCCTCAAGATGTTAAAAAAATAAACGAAATTATCGCTGAAAGAGAAAATCCTGCTTTACTTTTCGGCAGAGAAAACCATGGCCTCTACAGAGAAGAGTTAGCTCTTTGTGAAGCTACAATAACAATTCCTACTAACTCTGAGTATCCAATTCTAAATTTATCCCACGCAGTTGCAATTGTTCTTTATGAAATTAAAAGAAGTGAAAAAGTAAAACGTTTGAAAAAACAAAAATCTGTTTCTCAGGAAGAATTTGAGAGATTGGTAGACAGGATAATGGAATTACTAGAGAACAGCAGTTATCCAGAAAGACGACTCGATCGCTCAAAGACAACACTACGAAGACTTGTCTCTCGTGGAAATCCAAACATTGGGGAATATGAAAACTTAATGGGTATATTCAAAGCAATCAAAGAAGGTAAACGGTGAATACTGAACACTTACCTTTCAACATGCCATCTCGTAGTTGGTCCCTAAATCAAAATTGGGTTAATCTAACATTCATGCATTGGGAAGTTGAGCACGATTTATTGAAGAAATATATTCCTGAAGACTTAGAACTTGAGCGCTACGATGGAAAAACCTATGTTGGAACAATTCCATTTAGAATGGAAAAAGTGAGACCTAAATATTTGCCATCTATACCTTTGATTTCAAATTTCGCAGAATTTAACATCAGAACTTACGTAGTAAAAAACGGAATTTCTGGGGTTTTGTTTCTCACATTAGATGCAAAAAGTCGAATAACAAGCATGTATGCGCCATGGGCTTACGGATTACCATATGTTTATGCTGATGGAGATGTAAAAGACAATTATGAAGGTGGATTTACATGGAAATCTAAAAGAAAAAGTAACGGAATAGGAATCAAAGGAAGTTCAAAGCCTAACGGGAATCTTAGAAAAGCTAAGAGAGGCAGTCTCGAAGAATTTTTGTTTGAAAGATATTGCCTTTATGTTACATATAAAAATAAAACACACATAGCATATACTTGTCATGAAAAATGGGAGTTTCAGGATGCTACAGCTAACCTGGAAATGAATACACTGACTGAATTTTATGAACTTGGAATAACTAATGTATTAAAGCCTGATTTAGTTCATATTAGTAAAGGTGTAGAAGTTAGAACGTGGAGTATTGAGGAAGCATGAGAAAATATGTGATGGTAACAGGACCAATGGGTGCTGGTAAATCTACATTTATGAGAAGTTTACCAAAACCTTGGAATGACTTTACAATTCCAAAAAACGTACCTGATATGCTACTAGATTATGCCTGTAGCCTGAAAAACCTGATGTTTTACGAAATAGATGCTCCAACAGCTACTGGTAATGTTTGGATTAATTGGCTTAAGGTTGCTGACATACAAGTTGTTGTTGCTAATGGTAAGGAAAAACCTGATACTAACTTCATTGAATTATGGGATTATTTAGAAAAGAATACACCAAATACAAAAAAAATAATTATACTAAATCGAACTAAAAAAATAAGTGAACCGTGGAGCACTTATAACGATAATGAAATTTTCTGCATAGGTATTGGGAAAATTATTAACGAAGAAACTGCATTAGCATCAAAAAAGGATATTAGGGCAGTCTTAGATTACCTTAATAGTAATTATGAATAGGGATAAGAAAAAGGAAAGTCTGGAATTTTTATTGCAAACTGCAAACAAGATTTTTGGAGAGAAAAAATTATTGGAGATGCTTGTAGCAGAAGGAGCGCCTGAAAACAAAGACCTTACTCAAATAGTTGAGGATGAAAAGTTAAGATTCTTACATTTGACAATGGCGCTAAAAAATTCTGAAATTTTTCTCGACCATTTACATACTCGACTAAGCGAAATGAGCGACATCGCAAAGATAATTGAAGTAGGTAATCCGGATTTATTAGAAAGATGGTTGAGCGATGACTGTAAGCCATGTTTAATTGAGCACGTTGTTGAAGGATACGATGAAATTTACAAAATATTAATCGAACTTGACGAACGATTATTATGGCACGGATGGCCATTGATAGGAAAGCTCCACGACCCTATAGAATAACGAGAAAGAGAATTTATACCTATTTCGCTAGAGCCCTGAGTAATAATGAGCGAAATGCACGTTTATCGTTTCGGTCCAGGAATGACCGATGGCAAAGCCGACATGAAAAATCTACTAGGTGGAAAGGGCGCAAATTTAGCTGAAATGGCGCTACTGAAAATACCTGTACCTCCGGGATGTACAATAACTACTGAAGTATGTACCTTCTACAATGAAAATAAACAGAATTATCCAAGTGAACTTGATGGACAATTAAAAAAAGCCTTGAAGGATGTCGAAAATAGCGTTGGAGCTGTCTTCGGAGACTCTAGTAATCCTCTGTTATTATCTGTGAGATCTGGAGCTAGAACGTCAATGCCTGGAATGATGGAAACTGTTCTCAATGTAGGCTTAAATGATTCCACTAGAGAAGGGCTAATTGCTCAAAGTGGAGACCCTAGATTTGTTTATGATGCTCAGAGAAGACTAATACAGATGTACTCTGATGTTGTAATGGAAAAGGCTTCAGGGATAGAGCCTGAAGAAGGGATGGGAATTCGTAACCAGTTAGAACATGAATTAGAAAATATGAAGGAACAAAATGGAGTAACTGAAGATACTGACCTAACAGCTGAAAATTTAAAAGATTTAGTTGACATTTACAAGGGAAAAGTCTTGGAAGTACTCAAAAAGCCGTTCCCCGAAGATCCTTGGGAACAATTATGGGGGGCTGTTTCAGCTGTTTTCTATTCATGGGATGGGAAAAGAGCAAAAGCTTACAGGAAAATTGAAAATATTCCTGAGGAATGGGGAACTGCCGTAAATGTTCAAGCAATGGTATACGGAAATCTTGGTGAAGACAGCGCTACAGGCGTGGCATTCACTAGAAATCCTGCTACTGGTGAGAATAATTTTTACGGTGAATGGTTACCAAAGGCCCAGGGAGAGGATGTTGTCGCAGGCATTAGAACGCCAAATCCTCTAAATGAAGTATGTAGAACTGAACACAGCGGAGATTTACCAAGCCTAGAACAATCTGTACCCCATCTCTATGATGAATTGAACACAATTCGACTAAATCTTGAGGACCATTACAATGACATGATGGATATCGAATTTACTATTCAATCAGGGAAATTATGGATGCTACAATGTAGAATAGGAAAGAGAAATGGACCTGCTGCAATTCGTATGGCTTCCGAGATGGTAAAAGAAAATAGAATCGATGAAAAAACTGCTATTACGAGAGTTACACCTTCGCAACTTGATGAATTATTGCACCCCATAGTTGATCCAGATGTAGAAAAAAGTACTGATCTTCTAGCAAAAGGGTTGCCTGCAGGGCCGGGTGGCGCAACTGGAAAAGCCGTCTTTACTGCGCAAGACGCGGTAGATTGGGCTGCAAAAGGTGAAAAAGTTGTATTAGTCAGAGAAGAGACAAATCCTGAGGATGTCGAGGGAATGAGAGCTTCTGTAGCAATTTTAACTTCAAGAGGAGGTATGACTTCCCACGCCGCTCTAGTCGCTAGAGGTTGGGGAATGTGCTGTGTTGTTGGTGCTGGCGAAATGAAAGTTGATTCTATTAAAAAGAAATTCACGGTCGGAAATGTCACAATTAATGAGGGAGATGAAATAACTCTTAATGGAACTGCAGGAAAAGTGTACAAAGGTGAACTCCCATTAATTGAAACGGACATAAGTAGTGATTATCTTACACATTTCTTAGGACTGTGTGACAACGTAAGAAGACTTAAGGTAAGAACAAATGCAGAAACACCAGCTGATGCTAAAAGGGCATTAGATTTTGGTGCTGAAGGTATTGGACTTTTCAGAATTGAACATATGTTCTATGGTGAAGGTTCAGAGGAGCCACTTTTCCACTTACAAGAAATGATTATGGCAAATAATCAAGATGAAAGAAAGACTGCTTTGGATTCATTATTCCCCTTCATGAAAAATGATATTAAAGAAACATTGAGAGCAATGCAAGGACTTCCAGTTACCATAAGGTTAATGGATCCTCCTTTGCATGAATTCATTCCTCATGATGCAAAAAGGCAGAAGAAACTTGCTGAAGCTTTAAACATAAACGCTGAAGAGCTTGAAAGAAGGTCAGATGCCCTAAAAGAATCTAATCCAATGATGGGGCATAGAGGAGTTAGATTGGGAATAACTCATCCCGAAATAACTGAAATGCAAGCTAGAGCCATCCTGGAAGCTGCTGCAGAACTTTCAAATGAAAACGTTAAAACTTTTCCTGAGATAATGATTCCACTAACTGGAATGGAAACTGAATATAATCATCAGGAAAAAATTGTAAGGGATGTGGCAAATAGTGTTGAAGACTTGAATAGTTATATGGTTGGAACAATGATGGAGATTCCACGGGCAAGCTTTGTTGCAAACAGAATAGCTGAAACTGCTGAGTTCTTTTCATTCGGAACTAATGACTTAACTCAAATGGCTTTCGGATTCAGTCGAGACGATACAGGAGGGTTTATGCCAGCCTATTTAGAAAATGAATTATTACCTGAAGATCCTTTTGCAAGTTTGGACGAAGGTGTATGTGAATTGGTTAAAATGGGTATAGAAAGAGGTAGAGGTACGAAGCCTGATCTTAAAGTTGGAATATGTGGAGAACATGGTGGTGAACCAAAATCTGTTCACTTTTGCCACAACGTTGGGATGGATTATGTGTCGTGCTCACCTTTCAGAGTACCAATCGCAAGATTAGCAGCGGCACAAGCGGTATTGAATGAAGAATAGTGCTAAATTACTTTTAGAATTTAGTATTATCTTAGGAATATTCACATTAATAACGACATATATCGTTTCAACTACAAGCGGACGCGTGGCGCCATTCATACCGATAATTTCAGAAATGCCATTCTCAGAACCTGAAGAAAGTATATTTTCAACAGGCTTAGGGATAAGCTTATTTGGGACATTTTTGGTTATTCAAGTACTCTATCGTTTATTCCAACCCTTGGCTAAGAATTTGGGTGATTTCTATGTAAAGGGAGCTCAAATTAGTTGGATAGCGGCAACAATTGGATCAATATGTGGAATTGTTACTGTTAGCTTTAATTGGAAAGAATTCCCTGTATTGCATGGAATAACTGCGTTCACTCTCTTCACAACGTATTTGGTTACCTCAACATTTAGCTACGACTTGATGAGGAAAAATAATCTAGATAATAGTATTCGAAAATATGCTTTAGTTGCAGGGTGGTTTTTTTACATAATGATGGCAGTTTTTAGTGTACTAGATAATTTAGATATGCTGAAAGAAAAAGACGATTTTTTTCATAGAATGGAAAATCCCCCAGATGTAAATACAGAAAGAAGTTTTTATCTAAACTTAACTGCACTATGTGAATGGGCAATGGTTTTTTCTTTTTATTTAAATTTTAGTACTTATCGGGATTTCATAAAAAACGAAAAGATTTAGAAGGTTAATTGGTTTATAATGGGGTTTTATTGATAGATTATGGCGACCGTTGACCAAGAACTACTCTTTGCTATTAGAGGAATTGAAGTTCTATTAGAATCTGGCGTAGGTGTTGCAGAAGCAATGAAGCATGTTGCTGACGAAGACTATGGTGATTTAAGTGGTATTTTCAAGCAAATATTTAGAGATACTGAAGGTGGAAAAAACTTTAGTGATGCTATTCGAACTCAGATGAGAAACACTGATTCTTCAGGATTAAGAAAAGTTCTTTCAAGTTTGATAATGTCTATCGAAGAAGACACTAACGTTATCGACAGACTTAGATCTATAGCTGAAAAAGAAGCGAAAGAAAGACGTGTAAATTTAGATAATTTTATAGAAGGGCTATCTTCAACTTCAGAACAATTCATTATAGTTTCAATATTAATTCCAATTATTGTAGTAATTGGAGCTGTTGTAAACGGATTAGTTGAATCTGCTAAAGCATCTGGTGGTGGATTCTTAGGTAATACTCCAACAATGCCTGATGTTTGCGTACCTGCATTGTTCATTACTGCAACAATAATAATTGCTGGAATGATTGTTCAAACCAAAGCAAAGGAGCCTGGCGTATGAGTTTATTGGAAGATTTAGTAAGTGGAGATGGATTATCATCGCTCCATAGTATAATTTGGATAGGTTTGGGAGTCTGGGCCTTAATAGGTACATTGTTCTATATTCCTGCAAAGAGAAAACAAGATAAGATAAATGAATTAGAGGCGGTATGGCCAGATGTTCTAGCTGATCTTGCTGAAGAATTGCGTGCAGGAATGGGTGTTGAATCTGCTTTGGATGCAATTGCATCTGGTAGAAATGACAGAATGGGATTGTTCCTTCGTGAAGCAGTAAAAAGAATGCGAGATGATGGATTTGGAATGGCGATGAGAGATTTTGCTAAACAAACTGAATCGCCTATGATTATTAGAATTGTAAGCATACTAAATGTGGCATTGGGTTCATCCGGAAGCTTCGCTACTACTCTTGAAAATATTTCTGAAGAGTTTTGGGAAATTTATATGCTGAGAAAAGAAAGAATTACAAAAACACAAAGTACTGCCAACTTCATTCTCTGGGGCGGAGCTGTGATTTGTCCAATTCTTTTGGGATTAATTGTCTCTGTATTCGGCAGTGGTAAAGCTGGTTCGTTCGAGCTTAACGTTGACCTGAGTTTATTGAATCAATCATTATTTTTCTATATGATGGTGTTAGGAGCTGGAGGTGTTTGGATGCAATCAGTAATCTTACAAACAACCAAGACTGCAATATGGCGAATGCCAATGTATATGTTCATAGCTACTACTACACTGTTACTAGCACTAAGGATATCAATAGTATAAATATGCAACAAGGCCGAATAATAGAACAATACCCGACTGCCAACATCGTCGAAAGACCTGATGCTGAGCGACCTCTATATCAAGTGACAAAAGCTGTCAAATCTCCCAGTTATGGTGCTCTAAAACCATTGTTAGATGACGACAATCTTGAAGAGATTATGTATAATCATCCTGATAAAGCTGTGATGGTTGCACACAGAAAACATGGAATGTGTGTGACTAACGTGAAGCTAACTAGTGAGGAAGCTACCTCAATAATTCAAAAAGTTGGGAAATATGTTGGTAGAAAAGTAGGTCCCGGAAATTTACTTTTAGATGGAAGATTGCCTGATGGAAGTCGTGTAAATGCTACAATTCCACCGGTTTCTCCAAACGGTCCAACAATGACAATAAGAAAGCAAATGAATGATCCACTAACTGTTGTCAATTTAATGAAATTCGGAACAATGTCTCCAAGACTAGCTTCACTATTATGGATGTTTGCTGACGGAATGGGTTCTGCTCCATCTAATATTTTGGTTGCAGGCGGTACAGGTTCCGGTAAAACTACAACTTTGAATGTATTGGGATTATTTATTCCCTCAAAGGATAGATTAATAACAATTGAAGATGTAACTGAAGTTCAATTAAAACATGAACATCATGTCCAACTTGAAACATTTAACTCAACAAAACCCGAAGAACCTGAAGTAGATATGGATTCTTTACTGAAAAATACATTGCGCATGAGGCCTGACAGGATAATTGTAGGTGAAGTGAGAGGGCCAGAGGCTAAAACTCTCTTTACTGCAATGAATACCGGTCACGACGGATGTTTTGGTACTGTTCACGCAAATACTGCACAAGAGACTGTATCAAGACTAATCAATCCTCCTATGGAAGTTCCTCCTATAATGATGAATGCTTTACATTTAATCATAATGCAAAGTAGAATAAATGTTAACGGAAAACAAATTAGAACTATTACTGAGGTGTCTGAGTTAGCTGGTTTAGAAGGTAGTAAACCAAGGTTAAACACCTTATTCAAATGGAACGGACAATCCAATCAATTGGAAGAAACTGGAGTTCCAAGTAAGCTACGTGAGCGAATTTCTAAAGCTGCAGGTGTAGCACCAAGGCAATTTGATGAAATGGCTCAAAATAGGCAGAAGATTCTTGAATCATTAGTTCAGCGCAATATTGATGACATTGATCAAGTTAGCACAGTTGTGCAAAATTATTACGCTAAGATGTAAACAATATGGTAAGCACATACTCTGAAGCTGGTGTGGATATTGATGCAAGTGAAAGAGCTACTGAAGCTCTCATTGCCCAAATTAAAGGAGTAAATAGAAAGGGTGACGGCGAACCCATAAAATTAGATAATGGATTTGCGGGATTAGTGAAACTCGGCGACGGTGCATTAGCAATGTGTACTGACGGCGTAGGCAGCAAATTGTTGCTGGCAGAAGAAATGGACTCAATCCATACTGTCGGAATAGACTGCGTTGCTATGAATACAAATGATCTAATTTGTGTAGGTGCTGAACCATTAAGTTTCGTTGATTATGTAGCTTTAGACAAGCCAGATGAAGAATTAATGGCTAAAATTGGAATGGGTTTAGCGGAAGGATGTAAGCAATCTAACTGTACATTATCTGGCGGTGAAACGGCTATTCTTCCTGAGCTTGTTCATGGATTTGATATTGCTGGAACATCTGTCGGCTACGTTAAACAAGACAAAATAATAGACGGGACAAAAATCGCTGAAGGTAACGTTCTAATCGGTTTAAAGTCTAGCGGACCACATTCTAACGGATATACTCTGATTCGTAAATTATTTGACGGCAACAAGGAGCTAGGAAAAAAATTAGTCGAACCCACGAGAATTTATGTTAAGGAAATAATGGAATTAATTAATCAAGTGAATGTTAATGGAATTGCCCACATTACTGGCGGTGGACTAGATAATATTGGTCGAGTAAATGATAACTTTCAGTATGTAATAGATAACCCTCTACCAGTTCCTTCGGTATTTGATTGGTTACAAGAAAAAGGAAATATTGAAACTAAGGAAATGTATCGAACGTTTAACATGGGAATGGGAATGATTATTATTGTTGACAAAGCTGAAGCTAAGAAATCTGTATCAATACTTGGAAAACATGCTCAGGTTGTTGGATCTGTAGAAAACGGAAAGGGTGTAAATCACTCAGCTTTTTAATTCTGCGATCTTAAATAATTCAAAGCTGAACCCGATTTAAACCATTCAACTTGAAGTTCATCCATGCTATGATTACAAACGAAAGTATCCATAGTTCCATCAGCGTGCTTTGCCTCTACAGTAATTTGAGAGTTTGGACCTAGCTCATCAGTTCCTTTGATTGTTAATCTGTCATCGACTCTCAATAAATCCCAAGAAGACTCATCTGCAAAAATTAAAGGTAAAACTCCTTGCTTCTTCAGGTTAGTCTCTGCAATTCGTGCCATACTCCTTGCAATAACAACCTTACACCCTAAAAATCTAGGAGACATTGCTGCATGTTCTCTACTACTTCCTTCACCATAATTGACATCTGCAATAACTGCCCACGGTTGATTATTTTCATAATAATTGCGTGCAACCTTTGGAATTTTTCCCTTGTTTCCATCTAGTTGATTGATTGCAGTACCTTGCTCCTCTGTAAAAGAATTATGCGCTCCAATGTAACAATTATCTGAAATATTATCTAAATGGCCTCTAAATTGTAACCATACGCCTGCAGGTGAAATATGATCTGTCGTACACTTGCCTTTAACTTTGACTAATATTGGTAAATCTTCTAAATCTTTCTTGCCAGTTGCCACAAATGGTTCTAATAATTGCAGCCTGCGACTTTTAGGCGATACATCTAAGTCAACAAATTCAGAACCTTCTGACGGTGGAATGAACCCTTCTAAATTAAATAAAAATCCGTTCTTAGGCAACTGTTCGCCCTCCGGAGGCTCAAGTAAAAATTTACTTCCGTCTTTCGCAGTTAATTTATCTGTAATTGGATTGAAATCTAGACTACCTGCAATTGCCATGGCAGTAACTATTTCTGGACTTGTAAGAAACGATAGTGTTTGATGGTTACCATCATTTCTACCGCTGAAATTCCGATTATAGGATGAGACAATAGAATTCACGTCTCCACTATCAATATCTTCTCTTTTCCATTGACCTATACATGGCCCGCACGCATTTGCTAATACAGTTCCTCCAATATCATCAAATATTTGCATTTGACCATCTCTTCTTATTGTATTGTCTATTGTATCCGAACCTGATGTGACCATAAATTGTACTTTGGATTTTAGACCTGCGTCTCTGGCCTGCAAAGCTATTGAAGATGCTCTTTCCATGTCTTCATACGATGAATTTGTGCAAGAACCTATCAAAGCTGCTTGAATATCTGTTGGCCAACCATTTTCTCTTGCCTCATCTCCCAAATCTGAAACTGGTCTTGCTAAATCAGGAGTATGTGGTCCAACTATCGCTGGAACTAACTCCGATAAATTAATCTCAATAATTCTATCATAATACTGTGAGGGATTAGCCTCGACTTCATCATCTGGAACTAAATATTCAGAGTAGTCTTTAGCGATATCTGCAACTTCTGATCTATTTGTTGCTCTAAGATATTCATCCATCGAACTGTCATAAGGAAAAAGAGAAGTTGTAGCTCCAACTTCAGCTCCCATATTACAAATTGTACCTTTCCCAGTTGAAGATATTGAAGTAGTCCCTGGACCAAAATACTCTACAATGTGGCCAGTACCTCCTTTAACTGTTAATTCTTCGCAAACCTTCAAGATAACATCTTTAGCAGAAGCCCAACCCGATAGCTTGCCAGACAAATGAACACCGATAATTCCCGGCCATTTTATTGTAAAAGGTAAACCTGCCATGACCTCCATAGCATCAGCCCCTCCAACTCCGACTGCAACCATTCCAAGACCACCTGCATTTGGAGTATGAGAATCTGTACCAATCATCATTCCTCCCGGAAAAGCGTAGTTCTCTAGAACTACTTGATGAATTATGCCAGCGCCAGGCTTCCAGAAACCAAGCCCATATTTTGCTGAAGCCGATTTGAGAAAAGAAAAAACTTCTGAACTAATTTCGTTTGCATACTCAAGATCTTTCTCCTTTCCAACTCGAGCCTGAATTAGATGGTCACAGTGAACTGTAGAAGGAACTGCAACTTCTGAGCGGCCTGTCAAAGCAAATTGAAGTAAAGCCATTTGAGCTGTAGCGTCTTGCATAGCTACCCTATCTGGTTGTAATTCCACATATGATTTTGTTCTCTCTGGTTCATTTACAATACTAACTAAATGGCTGAAAAGAATTTTTTCGGTTAATGTCATCGAACGCTTTAAGACGCGTCTAGCCTGATCTATCTTTTCGGGCATTTGTGAATAATAATTACGAATTACACCAAAATCAGACATATTTTTGACTAAAGAATTGATTATATGATACTATCGTCATCCTCTACTTTGACAGCCATAGCCCAAAAAATCAAAGCTAGGAACCAAAAAAGAAAAGAACAGGGCAATCGAAGAGAGCGGCCAGAAGCTGGGACAATATATTCCTCCTCGCCAAAAAAGATAGCAACTCCTGCCAATACTGAAAATACTGAAATGATATAAGATACTAAACCAGTGAGATCCATTACCAGGAATCCCACATCGTTTTCTTAGCCATCTCCATTGAATAAAAAGTATTGTAGATTAATGATTTTTTCCAACCACTAGGATTTATCTCTTCCCAATCAACTTCATCTCCATCTTTTACTTTTCTCATGCCATATTCAAATGCTCGATTACCGAGAAGTGCAAAAATTCCTCTGCGAGCTATATCTGCTTTCTTCCTTTGATGAAACTGTTTTTTCCATAATTTATCATAATCCAAAGATTCAGATATAGCTCTTTGAGCAAGAGCTCCCGATTCAATCGCATAATTCATTCCAAAACCTCTCCAAGGATCTTGGAAACCTGCTGCCTCACCGGTGGGATAAATTCCATCCTTAATGGCTGTTTTAGGGAAATCAACACCACCTTGGCCGCCTACCGTGCCAGTAGGTTTTGCACCATCGACTATGTTTCTAAGAATTTCTCTCTCTTCAACCGCCTTGTACAATAATTTCCTAACTTGCTTTGCGTAGGGCTTTGAACAACAATTCATAATTTTGATAGTATCATCATCCATCGGTATTACATACAGATACCATCCTCTTGGCGAATATTTTTCATCGTGCATGTACAAAAACTGATCTCTAGGAAAGTCTGAATTTTCATAATATGCTCCAAAAGCAACCATATCTGTACGTTTTGGACCTGTGGAAAGAATATCTCCTGCTTTCGGCTTGGGCCTAGATTTAAACTTAAACTCAACGCCTAAATCTTTAGCTTCGTTAGCGAGCCCTCTCTCGAGTGAATTCTCTCCACCTCGCAGAATCAATGGTAACGGCTCTTTTAATGAAATCGTAAAATCTCTCTTTTCTGTAGAACAAATAAATTTTTTTGCATCTTTGAAGGTAAACTTGGGATTTAATCCCCATCTGTTCAGATATTGTTTAGCTCCAGCTTCAGAGGAAGGTGTGTCTGGACTTTCCTTTAATAATACTTGATAATTAGGGTGAAATTGCATACCAACATCTTCCCTTGATTCGTGAATCACAACTTTCTCATCGTTCTTAGCGAAGTTAATCGCTGCAGAAAGTCCAGAAAGACCCGCACCAATTATTCTATGTTTTTTAGAATCATTAGCATTAGAAGCTACTGCCATTAAAGCGAGATTAACAGAGGTCTTAAAATTTGTATTGCCACGTTGAAAACGTTTATTAATCGGTATAAGTTCCGAAATTGTGTCGAATAAAGCTAATAATTTTTGGGAAAAAAATATAGAAACTAAAAAGATTCCTGAAGATGAAGTTAATTTCGATGTTATTATTGTTGGAGGCGGGCCTGCAGGCTCTGCAGCAGCCTGTTATGCTGCTAAAGAAAGGCTCAAAGTTTTACTGTTAGAAAAAGATGAATTTCCAAGAGACAAAGTCTGTGGAGACGCTGTAGGAGGAAAAGCTCTAAGACATTTAGAAGAATTGAATATATTAAGAAGTCTGGAAAAAAGTCCACATTTCGTATTTGATAGTGTAATATTTAGTAATACGAAAGAAGAAAAAGTAAAAGTTAAAATTAAAGATTCTGAAACTACAGGATATGTATATCCTAGAATGAATTTTGATTGGTTCCTATTCAATGAAGCAAAGAGCCTCGTGGAAAATAGTGGAGGTTTTGCTATCCAAAACTTCCGAGTTAACGATTTGATTATTGACAGTAGAGAAAACAACCGAATAATTGGTGTAAAAGGAAAAAATGGTATTGGAGAAAAAAAATTCTATGCTCCCATAACTGTAGGAGCCGGAGGCGTAAACTGTCCTGTTGCTAAAACAGTCGTATCCGAAATAAACGGTGAAAAATTTATCAAGAAAAAACATTGGAGTACTTCATTTAGAGAATACTGGAGAGGGATAGATGGCATAGACTATGAAAAAGGAGCTATAGAATTCCACTATGTGGATGGAGTTATTCCTGGATATTTTTGGATTTTTCCTGTCGGCAACAATACGTGCAATGTGGGCTTAGGTATTACACTTGAAGATTATAAGAGTAAAGATAAGAAACTAAAAGATCTTCAAAAATATATAATAAAAGAAAAATTTGCATCGAGATTTAAGAATGCTGAATTGGTAGAAAATAGCGGAAAAGCTTGGCAATTACCTTTGGGCTCTCCGAGAAATAATAGTATGAAATTAAGAAGAATGTTTGGTAATGGTTGCCTACTAGTGGGAGACTCAGGGAGTTTGGTAGATCCTTTTACTGGAGAAGGTATAGGAAATGCCCTTCTATCTGCAAAGACTGCAATAAAGCATATCAAAGAAAATAGAAAGGACTTTAATTTAGAATGTGGAGAAGATTACCAGAGAGAGGTTTGGGAAATCCTGGGTAAAGAGTTAACAAATTCTTACAAAATCCAAAATTATACTAGAAAAGAATGGTTGATAAATTGGTTTATTGGCAAAGCGCAAAGGAAACCTGAACTCCAGAAGATTTTGTCCGAGAGCTTAACGTCAAAGGAAGCCCAGCGCCAGTTGACTAGTCCGTGGACACTTTTCAAAAACTTAGTTTTCTAAAGCTGATTTTACCGTATTCGACATTAACATCACAACTGTCATAGGGCCTACCCCTCCAGGAACTGGCGTAATCTGACTTGCAACATCTCTAACATCATGCGATACATCTCCAACTAACCCTTCTGAGGTTCTGTTAACTCCCACGTCAATTATTACTGCACCGGGTTTTACCATATCCTTAGTAATCATATTAGCTTTTCCAACTGCAGCCACTAGGATATCGGCTTGTTTGCAATGCTCATGCAAGGATTTAGTTCTACTATGGCACAATGTAACTGTTGCATCTACTCCTTTCTGAGATAAAAGAAGAGACAGTGGCGTGCCAACTATCGTGCTACGACCAACAACAACTACGTGTTTGCCCTTGGGATCATTTCCAGAACGGTATAATAATTCAATAATACCTGCTGGAGTACAAGGAACCATTCCTGAAATTCCTTGAACTAATTTTCCTAAATTTTCGGAGTGAAAGCCATCCACATCATTGCCAGGCTTTATTCTTTCTAAAACAGGTTCTAGGGCCTTGGGAATAGGTAACTGAATTATGAGGCCATCCTCACTTTCGTTTAAATTGTCAACAAGATTTTCTAATTCTTTTATTGAAGTATCTAATGATAAATGATGATGGGTCAGTTCGATGCCAACTCTAGAGGCTGCATTAGCTTTGGCTTTAATGTAAGAAGCAGAGGCTGGGTCATCTCCTATCTGAACCACTGACAATCTGGGAGCACTCTCCATTGCACCCACTTTAGCGGTTAATTCAGTTTCTATTTCTTTGGCTATTTTTTTACCGTCTATGATTAAACTCATTCTAATGGCTCCAATTTGTACAATTCAACTTCAATTCTTGGGCCGTCGCCTTGAGCTGCAATCCTTTTTCTAACTACTAATTCTGATATTTGACCGTCGTCATGATACAAAACTCCGCTTAGACCATCTTTTACTGATTTAGCTAAATTATCTGCATCGGGTCTCTTTGCATGATGCTCTTCAATTCTAGGAACTTTAACTCTCCATTTACTTTTAGGGCATGGAAAATAAGCTAAAATTTCCATACCCAATGGACCTTCAAAAAGACCTTCAATTCCAGCTTCCTCTCTGGCTCTCTGTGCGATATATGCAATATCTGCTTTGTAAACTTTACTTGGTTTAGGATCTGTAGCAACTACAAATTTTCCTTTTCTATAGAATCGGGGTCTTCCTTGAGCAACGGGCTTTCCCGGTAATGTAAATTTAATTCGCACAACATCCCATTAAAGGGGGACAAAAGTATCTTTGGATGACCATATGATTTTAATTACTCGTACTATGGAAAGGAATACGACAAGACTAAGTCTTTCAAAAATATCGAAAAATGAGAATTGCCGTTTTATTTGAGGACAGATGCAAGCCAAATAGCCCTGCCTTTGAATATTTGCAAAAATATGCTGGGTCTTGTGGAGCTGAATGTATACAGGTCGATGAAAATGATAAATGTAAAATTTTAGAAGACGCTTGTCCGCCGTGCTTGATGAGAGCTAAAAATTGTCCCGGCGATGCTGTCAAAGTAATCAATCTCCCCGAAGAGTTAGAAACTGATATGATTCACAGATACTCGCTCAATGGTTTTAGACTATTCCGATTGCCTACCCCATCTAAAGACTCCATAATTGGTATTTTAGGACCAAATGGAATGGGGAAATCTACAGCATTTAATATCTTGAACGGAAGCATAATTCCAAATCTTGGTGAATTCGAATCAAGCGATTGTCTGTGGGAAGATGTAATTGAAACATTACCGCGTGGTGAATTAAGAGATTTTCTAACTGACTTGAATGAATCTACAGTTAAAGTGGCGTTAAAACCTCAATATGTAGACCATATTCCTAAAGCTTTCAAAGGGAATGTGGGTAAACTTCTATCCTCAGTAAATGAAAGAGGATTATATGATGAAATGATTGAAAAATTTGGATTAGGTCATCTCTTGGAACGAAATTTAGACCAACTATCTGGAGGAGAATTGCAACGTGTAGCAATTTGCGCCACATTGCTAAAGCAAGCCGATGTTTACTTCTTTGATGAACCATCTTCTTACCTTGACATTTATGAAAGGATGAGAATCGTAAGAATTATTCAAGAACTCTCTGAATCTGCAAGAGTAATTGTAATTGAACATGACTTAGCTGTGTTAGATGTAATTGCAGATTTAACTCATATTGTTTATGGAAAGAAAGGGGCTTTTGGAATCTTCACTCCAGCCAGAACTACCCGTAAAGCTATTAATGCATATATTGAAGGATACTTACCTGAACAAAACGTTAGAATTAGAGATAAACCAATAAAATTCTTAGAACATCCACCAAGAACCGGGTGGGATGGAATGGAGCTGGTAGAGTGGCCTAAATTATCAAAGAAATTGGGTAGTTTTAATCTTGATTCAAATGCAGGCGAACTACTAAGCGGCCAAGTTTTAGGTGCGGTCGGTGCAAATGCTACTGGTAAAACAACCTTTGTGAAAATTCTAGCTGGAGAGTTAAAGCCTGATGAAGGTAAAATTGAAAATGAGATTGCTGTATCTTACAAGCCTCAATACATTGATATTCAAGAAGGAATGATTGTGGAAGATCTACTAAAATCTGTTGAAGGATATGATGAACATACATTTAGTACTGAACTAAACAGGCCCCTAAATTTGGAGCCGTTACTAGAGAGAGAAATGCAAACTCTGTCTGGAGGGGAGTTGCAGAGAGTTGCAGTTGCTGAATGCTTACTCAAGGAAGCGGATTTGTATTTATTGGATGAACCGTCTGCATATCTTGATGCAAATCAAAGAATGGTAACTGCAAAAACTATTAGAAAATTCATGGAGAACAGAGGTAAATCTGCTCTAATAGTAGACCATGATATTTACTTCATTGATTATATCTCAGACGGGATATTATGTTTTGGCGGGGAACCCGGAAAAAGAGGGGTCGTGGAAGGACCCTACAAAATGCGTGAGGGAATGAATATTTTCCTAGAAAGAGTAGATGTAACCTTCAGACGAGATAAAAATACACATAGACCTCGGGTCAACAAGCCAGATTCAAGATTGGACAGAGAACAGAAAAGTAAGAAAGAATACTACTATTCTAGTTGAGATTACATTTATTTTGAGGCCTCGATAGGGCACTTGTGATTACGAAGGCTTTAGAGAACGGAGTTCAAATTTATACTAATATAATTTTGAAGAATGCTATAGCCACCATTGCTATTCTTAGTCTAATAACTGTTCTTCTTCTACAATCTGCCTTAACTTTCGAAGAAAATATGACAAGAGATATCGAAGTATATCTTCCAGAAGGAGAGGAATCTACAGAAATATTAATTGAGGTTAGACAAGATTGGGCAACTGATCTAATCATTGTCTATATTGAAACTGGGAATGCTAACGATCCCAATGTCTTTAATGACATTGTAGTTGATAATATTACCTATGTTCCTACTTTGAAAGAAATTGCTCTTCTTGAAGCTACAATTGATAAATATGGACAAAGTGAAGATTTAGAAACTTATCAAGCTGATCGAGGTGATAAAGATGGAATAATTTTTACACTAAGTATTTCTACCCTAATTAAGGAATTTAACTCAACAAATGCTAGATTTATAGAAGCAACTGAAGGGAAAATATTTGGTGGATTAAGTATTGAGCAAAATGATGATGATACTGTAAATCTAACTGGTACATACAATATACCCGATGATCAAGATAGAGTAGACCAAATATATGATAGTACGTCATCAGCCTTACAAAATTTTGCTATAGACACAAATGATGATAAGATAATTGATACTGCAGTAATTCTATTCGCTTTAAAATATCAAGGAGAAAATAATGATGCTTCACAAGAAGAAATGATTGCTAAGATTCAAGAGCATATTGATCAAAGATATAATGCTAGAACTGACATGACTCAAACTGGTCTTGTTGTTGTTCTTCACGAAGTAACTGCTAGATTATACGATGATTTACTAACAATGCTACCTATTTCATTAGGTATAGTAATTGCTATGATGTTATTTTTTCATAGAAACTGGTTGGCCATACCTGTTGTTTTAGTACCAATCTTTTGTGCTCTAATTTGGACACTCGGGATTGTAAATTTATCTGGAGTGGTTCTTACCCCAATGATTGTGGCAGCCGGACCAATTTTAGTTGGAATTGGCGTTGACTATGGATTACACGTAGCCAATCGAATTGTAGAATTTAAAGACGAAGGAAATAAAATGCCAAGAGCAACATTTTTAGCATTACTTACGACGGGAAAAGCAACCTTCCTATGTGCCGTAACAGATACGATTGGTTTTTCTGCTCTCTTCATTTCTCCAATTGCTCCAATGAGAACCGTTGGATTTACTATGATTGTCGGAGTAATGTGTGCATTCTTTCTGACAGTTAGTATGACTCCTGCAATTATGAAGCTAACTAATTATTCAAGGCATAAATCAGAAGGCTGGAAAAGTATAGCAGTCTTATCAACAAAACAATGGAAAACTATTCTACTAGTTTTACTTCTAACAACGTCTTACTCTATAGCAAGAATTGCAGTAATGGATCAAGACATTAAAGGAAGTGAATCTGCACCTGAAGATATTGATTCAATTAAGAAATTAGGCGAATATTCTGAAAAATTTGAAGCTGGACAAACTGGAATTTTACTAGTAAACGGTCCTGAAGATAGACTAAAGCCAGCTGCTAAAGATTTAGATGTTTTAGATGTTATGAATTGGACGCAAGGAGAGATAAATAATTTATCCGTTACTAATAGAAATTCTAATGAAATTATAAATGTTTCAGCTTTTTCTATCGTTGACTTTTTCAAATCAGCCCATATCACTATTACTCTGGATGATTTAGATGGTGAAACTCAATTTGAATTCGACGGAAGCTTTTGGGATTTCTTACACAGTGACTTTTTTGGAGATGATTATGTTTGGATTGATATAAATCCATTATACAGCAGGGAGCAACTAAGGAGTGATATGATTGATGTATTTTACGAGTCATTTACCGATGAAATGCGGGCAATGCTTTTGACTGATGAGTACGATAAAGCATTAATCTATGTTAGCATGCCATACATCAATATTGATGATACCACAATATTAGTTAATGAGATAGATAATATCGCTTTTTTAAGAGATAAACAAATTCATGCCCACGATGCGCAAATGTCTCAATTAACCGGAGGTCCTCCTGTAAGTATCGCAATTAATGAAGGAATTCAAGAAACTCAATTCGACACGATTAAGCTAAGTTTACTTTTAGTTTTGATGACAATGATCGTGATTTTTAGTTCGGTTAAATTCGGAGTAATAACTTTCCTACCCATATTGTTAGTAATTCTGTGGTACCCAGCGACTGTTGACGCTGGAGGAACTAATCTAAATATTTTTACCGCAATGGTTGGGACAATTATTATTGGAATTGGTATTGATAATTCTATTCAAATTACTGAAAGAGTAAGGGAAGAAGGTACTACTCCTGAAGGAATACAAAAAGCTGTTGAGAATACAGGTCAGTCAGTTGTAGAAGCAACATTTACCACAATGGGAGGGGTATTCTCCGGAGTTCTTATTTCATTCTTTAGTAGCCAATTTATTGGACTAAGAAATTTCTTCGCATTAATTATTACACTAGTTCTATTCTCTCTCCTTATGGCTGTTTTTGCTCTACCAAGCTTCTATCATGCTCTCCACTATATTATAGAAAAATATAAAATGAGCAATTGGAAAATAAAAAATAAATTTAATTAAATAACATCTCCGAGACTGCTAACACTGCCTGCCTAGCATGAACTTCTACTCTTTTATCAATTTGTTCTTCTTCTGCACCTGGACCTATTATTCCAAAACCTATAGGCTTCATTGAAAGTAATTGTAAATCTATGATTGACTTAGTAACTGCCTGACCCATGACTAGGCCATGATCTGTCTCTCCTTTTTCAATAATTCCTAAGACTATTACGCCTTCAATTGATTCCCTAAGTAACAAACGTTTAACCTGTAGGGGAAGTTCCATTGACCCTGGAACCCAGCTTATTTCTTCAACCAGCAGATTGTTTTCAGGAGATATTGATTTAACTATTTTAACCATTTTCTCAACTTTGTCTTTGTGATAACTTCCTGCCACAATCGCTACTGACTTTGCCATATATTACACCTGCATCTCAGTTATTAAATCTACTGTATTTTTGGTTTGGGTTTCAACTTCTAAATTAATTATATCTCCAACTTTCTTGTCTAGCATAGTCGTAATTCTTAGCGTTTCAGGAATTAAATAAACAGTAAAAATATTATCTAATCTATTTACATCCCCAATGGTTAAGCTTATTCCATTTAGTGAGACATACCCCTTTGGAAAAATATATTTTATCAAGTCATTACTCGTTTTAAAGGATATAATGTGATTATTAGTTGTCTTTTCTATTTTTGATATTTTAACGATTCCAGAAACATGGCCCGAGACAATATGTCCACCAATTTCATCTCCAAAACGCGCTGCCCTTTCTAGATTAACTAAATCATACTCTTCTAAATTTGATAAATTAGTAACTCTTAAAGTTTCTACAATTATATCAAAAGTCAAACTGTTATCCTTTATTGAAGTAACTGTTAAGCAAACTCCATCAATTGAAACGCTCGCTCCAATCTTAATTCCTTCTACAAACTCTGAACTTGCTTCTATTCGAATACTAGAAAAATCTTGTGATTTTTCAATACTAGACACTTCCGCTTTTTCTTGTATTATTCCTGTAAAAACCATTATTCAGAACTATATTTTTTCCTATATACCTTTAAAATTTTAGAAATTATCTTACGTGAACCTGCTAAATCTTGCTCCATTTCTTCAAGTCGAACTACCTTAACTTCCAAGCCTCTTTCCAATAGTTTAGCTGACAGTTCAGTTGTAGTAAATAAACGTTGATCAAAACCTAATGCAATAACATCAGGTTTTATGTCTTCAACAATAATATCAAGCATATCTCCTGTTCTACCTATCACAACTTCATCTACTGGTTTGAGTTGAGAAACTACTTCCGAACGTCTCTTGTCTGATAAAATGGGCTCCCCTTTCATCTTCCTGACTGTAGCATCGTTGGCTACAATTACTGTCAAATGATTACCATGCTCTTTGGCTGCGTTCAAGAAATGGGCGTGACCTATGTGAATTATATCAAAAACACCAGTAGCTACAACCTTCACTGACATACCTCTTTGATATGTTGACCATCTAAAAATAAATATCCATTGTCTTTTGCAAATATCTCTGCTTCATAACGTGTCAGAGATTTACCTGATCTAGAAACCATTTCACAGCCCAGTGCAACAGGCGTTAAACTTATTTTTTTAAATAATTCAGTTATCAATTCTGTATGTCCTTGCCTCTCCGAAAGTCCATTAGAGGCTGCTATACAAATTGGCACATGACCTGGGCTCCTAAATGAATTTCCCATGATTTTTATGGATTCATCAGCACTTATAGTCTTAGCTTTTTCAAAAACTTCTGAAAATGAACGGGCAGTCAGGGAACGATCGTCGTCAGTTATCCCGGTAAAAGTATCCTTATGATTAATGAATATGGAGAACGAAGATTTAGATTTTGTGTATGGCAAGGAATGGTGTTTCATCATCTCTAATATTGAAAAATCATTTGAATTTGAGAAAGCTGCCTCATATATCTCTTCCATGAAAGGAATACCTAATTTTCTTGAAACCGAATAATCTGAGGCTAAGAAAATCATCCCTCCTCCGTTTTTTCTCAAATAATGTAAATTCTTACTCGTAACTGATTTAGCATAAAAGAAAATATCTGTTTCCGATTCTCTTCCCTCTTCATCAAATACAAAAATTGGATTACCACTAAGTAGTTCCTTTTTTATTTTTTCTAGGTTAATTGAGTCGGACAAAATAATCTCCGTGACATTACTTTTGTATGTGAGATATAAAAATAGCGTAGGTACTCAAAAATAAGTATCTATTTCAAATCAAAAATAACCTTATCGATAACTACTTTAGAATCCGATTTCAAACTAACGTATCTTGTACAAGAATAATCTCCTTCATCCAGCAAAGTTAGCATCAGTGTTCCTGCGTCTCTGTTGCAAATCAAGGGATCCTTGTCTGGAGAAGTATAGATATCATGTCCGCCCCACTCAATATTCCAATTATTTGTGAAATCGTAAACTACTACTAACCTTTTTCTTTCAAATTCCTCAGAATGCAAAAGTGAATAATCACCTTGACCATAAGTTTGGCCTTGTGACGTACGAAATTTAAGATGAAGACCAGTTCCTAATTCCAAAAAACTAAGAAAATCTTTAGATTCCCAGAAATCTCCTAGATGAGCTGGACTCACATGTCTTTTATAAAAACCTATTTTTTCATCCTTCTGTAGCTTCATATCAAAATTTGCCTCTTCTTTAGATAAAAACTTAGACAAACGAATAAAAGGAATATCTGCTGAGCCAAATATTCTATTTAAATTGGAAAGGGTAGGCTTTTCTAGATAATAAAAATTAATTTCAGACATGGTACCAGCCTGTAAGAGTTAACCTCTGAATATCTGTCAAAATTTCACTAACTTGGTGCCAAGAAGTCTCCGAAACCTCAAACATATTCAATGAATTAAATTTAGGAATTATTGATTTAACTAATTTAGAAGTGCCATCTTTTTTGCCTTCAAAAAGATCTAGTGAACCTCCATCCAATTCTTCTAAATCCGGAGTTAGATGCAAACTGTAAGCTATGATGCGGTCTTCTACTTGATCATCGTGTGGCAGTAAAAAATCCCCTTGGCCGTAAACGTATGCTGCCATGTCTATTCTAGACAACTTAGAGACTTGAAAAGCTTGTGAAACTTCTTTTCTCCACGACTTATCACCTAGATCCTCTCTCAAAACGTTGAGCGCAGGATGATCAATGTCAGTTAACTTCACACTCGCCCAATAGCTAAAAAGATCAGATTCACTAAAACTGTACTCAAGTCCAGCAAGTGCATCAATCACTAAATCTAATGTATCATCATCCAGAAAATCTTCAACAACCACATGAGGAAATGGAGATTTTTCGACTGCTGAAATAGTGTTAGTTTTTCTCATTTTCTCTTTTAATCCAACCCATCATCCCTTCAATGGAACCTAAATGAGTATTTCTCTGATGTATTCCATGCTTAATATCTGTAAGTTTTAATCCGTCTTGCTTTAAAAATAAAGAATCCAATATTTCTTTTGAGCTAAGATTTTCGTTAATGCCATCTTCTACGATAGACATCCAAGTCTCAAATTCATTAATTGTTTGCTGAAATGCACCTGCTGCTGGCCTTGGTCCAAAATGCGTGTAAAATAATTCATCTATATTCAATTTAGACATGTAGCTTATACTTTGCAAAGCCAAGTCGTGCCGGTAGTATCCTGGAGTAACTGGAAATGCCTTATTTATTTCCGGATACCAAAGTCCTAGAGAATCGCCAACAAAAGCTGACTCCTTATTTATCCAGGTTATGTGATGTGGAGCGTGTCCGGGCGTGTGTACGGCATCCAACGTTGACGTACCTAAATCCAGTTTAAAACCGTCTTCAGCAGATATTATCCTTTCTTTAGGGATTGGTAAAGGCTCTCCATACAACTCTGCAACGTCTCCTAAAAAATCAAGACTACCTGACCACCACTTATCTATATTAGAAACATGATATGTTGCATTTGGATGTACTACTGCTTTAGCATTATGACAGACTTCCATGATGTGGCCTCCTCCGCCAAAATGATCTAGGTGAATATGAGTAGGAACAATAAAGTCTATATCTGACAATGCAAGTCCAGCATTATTTATTCCCTTAATTAGATTAGCATGTGAACAAGCTGGACCTGTTTCAATTAGCGTTATTTTTTCATCTTTTAAAATATAAATTGTAATAAATTCTTTTTCATTATTGGGCTCTAAATCAAACCAAAATAGTTTACTATTATGCCGTTTAATATCAACTGTCACAATACATCAGTGAAAAGGGGTATAAGTGGACCGACGGCCTTATAGGGAGCTTCCAACATGTATTAGTCCGTTGAGTCAATGAAATATATACTTGTGACCGGCGGAGTTCTTTCTGGAATAGGAAAAGGAATTACATCGTCTTCTACTGGATTACTACTGCAACGCGCAGGATACAAAGTAACAGCTGTTAAAATTGATCCATATCTAAACGTAGACGCTGGGACTATGAATCCATACGAACATGGTGAAGTCTTTGTAATGACTGATGGTTCAGAGGTAGATTTAGATTTAGGAAATTATGAAAGGTTTTTAAGTTGTAATTTGACAAAAGATCATAATATTACTACAGGAAAAGTTTTCAAGAATGTAATCGAAAAAGAAAGACGCGGTGATTATCTAGGTCAAACTGTTCAAATAATTCCACACGTAGTTCGTGAAATTGTAGATGGAATACAAACCGCCGCTAAAAGTGCTAAGGCCGACATTTGTATGGTGGAATTAGGAGGTACTGTGGGAGATATTGAATCTATGCCGTTCATGGAGGCTGTAAGATTATTGGGAAGGTTAGAAGGTAAAGAAAATGTAATGGTCATTCATACCACACTGGTTCCAGTGGTAGGTGCAGTTGGAGAGCAAAAAACAAAGCCAACTCAACACTCTGTAAAAGAACTGCAGGGGCTAGGAATAAGACCTGACATTATTGTAGGAAGAAGTAGTACAAAACTTGAAGAAGAAATAGCCACAAAAATCGCATTTTTTGCTGATATACCTCGTGAATGTGTAATCTCTGCCCCTGATGCAAGATCCATTTACGATGTACCTATGGTCTTCCTAGAACAAAAATTACCTAGCTTAGTTGAGAAACGTCTAGGACTTACACCTAAAACACCTGACCTAACTAAATGGGAAGATTTTGCTGAAAGGATTTCAAATGGTAAAAATACTGTAGAAATTGCTTTAATAGGAAAATATACGGATTTGAAAGATTCGTACATATCCCATGAGGAATCCTTGAGATATGCAGGGGCATTACTTGATTGTAAAGTTAGAATAAGATGGATTGAAGCGCCTGATTTAGAAGATAGTGGAAATACAAAAAGCCTCGAAGGTGTAAATGGTGTTCTAGTTCCTGGTGGATTCGGAAGTAGAGGCTCAGAAGGCAAAATAATGAGTGCTAAATGGGCTCGTGAAACCAATACCCCATACCTTGGTGTTTGTTTTGGATTTCAGCTAGCTACTGTGGAATTCGCTCGTAACGTTTTAGGATTAAAAGGTGCTAATTCATCGGAGCTAGATTCTGAAGGAAAGCATTCTGTAGTAGACATATTACCTGAACAAGAAGGTGTAAAGGATATGGGAGCTACTATGAGATTAGGAGACCATGAAGTTGTAATTTCAGGTGGAAAAGCCCGAGAGTTGTACAGTAGTAATACTATATTTGAGAGGCATCGCCACAGATACGAAATCAATCCAGAATATATAACACAAATTGAAGAAAAGGGAATGAAATATACTGGAAGAGATAAAAGCGGAAGGCGTATGGAGATTCTCGAGTTAGAAAATCATCCTTATTTTATGGCATCGCAATTTCATCCTGAATTCAAATCAAGACCTGATAATCCGTCACCATTACATTTCGGATTAGTGAAAGCCGCTCTAGAACATAAGAAAATAAACTAAAATAATAAGGGCAAGCTTATTAACCTATTATTTCTGGCTGTATTATGTCTGATGAAGAAACGGGTAACGATAATTTTCCAGATTTTAAAGGAAAACCAGATGTAGAAGAAGATGGATTTACAACTTCAGAAATAGGAATTAGTATTGGATTTATTTTATTGATTGCAGGATTTATTTTAGGCCTTATCAGATTGATGGCTCTCAATGGAGAAACTAATCAAACAGATTTTAATAATAATTTAGAACAATTATACTTAGGTTATCTAATAATGTTTGTTGGAATATTAATAACTACAGTTATTGGTTTCGGAGGAATGTTTAAAAGAACTATTTCCTCTTTTACAACCTCACAAGAATAAATTAAAAGGTAGTAGTCTTAGATAAAGAGATAGTAATTATTCCATCGCCCAGAATATATTCATAGACAAAATTATATGTCCCAGAATTCAAAGATGATGATTTAAGATCAAAAGATAGAGAGATACCTCTAAGTGCAAATCGATATTCAAAATCTTCAGCTACAACTTCAAATGATTCAATTAACGAAGCTGAGCCATCATCTTGATCAATCTGATATTCTAAAGCTAAAGGAAAATTACTTTCAATTGAGCTGATTTGAGGAGTTAAATCATGTCTTTCACCTTGATGTGCGCCCATATTAACTGAATGTGTAATAGTACTACTGACTGCTATCAATGTGATAGACATTAGAAGACCAGAAACTAAAAGAAGTTGACCTTTTGTGTTCATTAGACCTCCCTATAACCATACCATAGATGTAGACTTATATCCCAAAGCTCGTTATCGCTCCAAACTAATCTAAAGGAAGTACTTACTTCTCCATCGGGGATTTCTCTATCAACAATAACCTCATTTTGTGAACCATGTGTAGCTTCTAGCCTGTATGAAATTGAAGAAGAAAGGCCGGCATCAAGGTATTGCTTTATTGCTGAATCATTATTAGTAGCTAACCACCATGACAATGTTGAGCCATTGTGCTTAGCCGAAATATCAGAATTCGATGGCTCCCAGTTATCTAATATTTCTAAAATTTCCATTCCTGAAAAATAAAGATCGCTTTGTTCTGAATTATCTGCATCACTTGTAGGCAAGATATTAACTGCTACATTCACTGCTGAAGTAAAGAGCACTCCTACTAGCAATACTTCCAAAACATGCATCTGTCCTTTAGTATTTTTCATCTAATAATCTCCTAAATTTGTGGAGTAATCATTGATGTTGTAATGCCTGCTAATTCAAAAATAAGCCAGCCCAGGAACAACAGGAATGAAGCTCTCAAAAATGCAGAATATAATCTACCTGTAGACATGAACCCTGCTGCCAATCCCATTCCGGTTCCTTGAATTATTAAACTGTAAAGGAAAACTGTTGAAATCCAAACTTCATTCATTTCTCTGATAGTTAAGTTACCAATAGACATTGTTCCGCCGCCGCCAGTTGCTGCTGAAGAATCGACAATAGCAGGAATAAATGTAGAAGCTAAAACTAAAATTATTCCTAGGTAAACGAAGAAAGATGCGTAAATAACTGTAACATAACTACCTACTTCTTGCCTTCTTTCAGTCTCAAGAGCCTTAATCTCTCGGGCATCGTATGAAGCTGCAAGTAAGATATCTGAAATTTTACCGCCTGCCCTATTTGCCTCATCTACCATCCTAACCGCACGAGTAACAATAGGTGAGGTCACTCTCTCTGTGAACATTTCCAAAACTTCACCAAAAGAAACCCCCCAAGAAATCTGCGAAGACATCTTATTAACTTCGTCATTAAGATTTCCATATTCTCCTTTAGCAAGTGTTTGAATAGCTACAGTCATACTAAGACCGCCTTTCCAATATTCTGCTAAATCTCTTAAAAAATCAGGGAATTTTTCTTCGACTCTAGCTCTAATTTGATCTCTGCGGTATCCGTAAATTCCATATGGTAAAATCAGAGATATAATTCCAAATACGATATAGTCAATTGCAGAAATCTCTGGAAATGAGCGGAACCATTCATTAGCTGTCATTTCGTTCTCAATCCCATCTACTAATGGGTCAGAATCAACTGATTCATTACTTCTAATGGCCGGAAGGCCTAATCCATATATCGCTTCGACACGATTTTGCTGGCCACCTGCTTCATTGTATGTATTCCCAAACGTAAATGAAAATTGACCATCATTCATGTGCCAAGGATTATCAAACTGTTTATCTGCATCAGTATCAACAACTAATGTTTGAGCATCAGTAGTATTATTGATATTGGCAATCATAAAGAAAAATAATGCAAAAATTATAGAAAAAAATGCCACAAATGCTGGAGCCCAATCAGTTACTTTATCTCTAACCGACAGCCACCTGTCAACTTTGCTATATTCCATCCATCTTCGCTTTACGCCGGTTCGCTTATCGCGATATACCTTCTTCTGTAGGTTGCCTTTAATAGCCATTAATCGTTTGATATCTCCGAACTTAAACTGTAGAATAGACCTGAAAAAATTAATTGGATTACTGGAAATCCTGCAAATATTAACAAGTACATGTGTATCTCTTCAAGTTTCATACCTGCTCCTGAAACCCAGAAAGTAATAACTGCGATAATCATAGCAAAAATAGGCAATGCGACTGCTACAACCACATATGCTTCAGAAAACAAAGCCATCTGCTGTAAAACATCTTTAACATGAACTCTATTTTGTTGAGCATAATACTCTGAACGATTAAGGAAATATAATTTGAGATTACCTCCTGAGGTTACAGTTCCTATAATTCCTTGAATAAACTCTGCAAATCTCTCTGAAGGTGTTCTATCAACAGCCTCTTTTAAAGTTGTAACTAAGTCTCTTCCCATGAATTCCATGCTGTGATAAATCCATGCAGCTTCGTTCGAAATTTCACCGTAAATGTCTTTATTCCTGGCTAAAGATTTAAAAGTCATTGAAGGTGTCGCGTTAGCTGCAGCCATTGCAGAAACATAACTTGCTGCAAAAGGAATTTGTCTGTCCATGTTAGTTCCTCGGCTACTTTCTAATAATGCTGGAGTCAAAAATTGTACTAATGCAATTAGAGCAGGCAAAACAAATACCAAAAGTGCGATAATTGCATATTGAATAGTATTTGAAATATCAAATTTCTCTCCTGCGTTGGCAGGATCATCCATTGTTTCAAGTTGAGGAACTAGAAATCCAACAATGGCAAGAGAAACAGCTATCCCTCCTAAAAAAGCTAAAATTACTTGCATGGCTGAGGACGCTACGTAATCTTCTGGAAGAAGTGGAATTCTTGCTTTCACTAATTGATTTTTTAAATCAACCGAATCTTTAGTAACCATTCGGCCAAACCAACCAAGCAAAACTCGGCTGAAGGTTTCGAAGCCAGTTAAACCGGTCAGAGCCATGAATGCCACCAACGTGGGTTAGCTGATCGCTGTACCCTATTTGCTAGCTTAGCTTTTAAACTGTTCAATGCCTTAGATGCTCTTTCTTCCTCTGAAGAAATTGCCTTTTCTTTTTTATCTGAAGCATCTAGTTTAGAAATGTTAGTTTCTGCCTTAGACTTTTTATTCATTTCTGAACGGACATCTTTTAACATTCTTCTTCCTTCAACTTCATTTAATGATGATACATCACCTAGGCTTATTTGCTTAGCTAATGGTTTTAATTGCTTTAATGGTACATAATAGGCTTGGTCCTTTAGCTGATCGCTCTCCAACCTAGCTTCCACTTTTGCTCTTCTCTGCTCTTCTTTAGCAATTAAATTAGCTCTCTTAGTAGGATCGTCAGTTTGCGAAATTTTTGCATCACTCTTAGCCCGAGCTGCTTGTTCCTTAGCTTCACGTGTTTGATACTTTTGCCTAACCTTTGGCGGGAAATCTGACACATCTACGTCAGCATCATCTGATTTTGATAAGTCTAAATCTCTGTCTTCAACTTTACGTCTGCGTTTCTTGCCCCCAACCTGCATATCTTCGTAAACTTGTCTCATTACATCCTCAGGATGTACATAATATTCTGCAACTACTCTTGCAAAATCTTTGTAATCTCTAATTCCTTTCTTCAAACACCATTCGATTACTAACTGTCTTCGCTTTGTCTCATCCATAATCTCGACACGATTGAGATTAGCTTTCATCATAATTTTTTCAAATATGTACGATTTACCTGTGAAAACAAATTCATCCACGGTGTTGTCCCATCGAAATGCTTCATTTGTAAGTAACTCGTGTGAATGAGGATCAATACCTATAATTTCTATAATTCCTTTATTTCTTCTTACTCGTTTTCCACCAACTCTAGTCTGAATTTGAATTGATATGCCGTCTAATGCTGGAATTAAAACTCTAGGAATCTCAATAGGCTTATTTTCTAAACGGTGAACTAAACTCTGAATTGAATCTGCGTGAAAAGTAGAATACGTCGTGTGCCCTGTTGCCATTGCCTGGAAAAGAACATAAGCTTCAGCACCTCTAATTTCTCCTACAATAATGTATTCTGGACGTTCCCTCAAAGCAGCTCTCAGTAAATCGTACATGTCAACTTCTCCAGCTGCCTTTTCACCACTTCCTGCTGATTCACCTCCAAAACCTTGTCTAGTACATCCGGGAATCCAATTCGGATGTGGTAAATTCAACTCGCGTGTTTCTTCAATACTAACAATTTTATGTTGCCAGGGAAGGAAAAGAGAACATGCATTAAGTGAAGTGGTTTTCCCTGAAGCCGTACCTCCTACAAACAACATAGACATTCCATATTGCATTGCAAGCCAGAAAAATGCTATTTGCATGGAAGAGAACGTTTTGAATTCAAGTAAATCTACAGGAGTAAACGGTTCATCTCTAAAACGCCGAATCGTAAACGTAGAACCTTTGGTAGATACTTCCCTACCTAGAGTCATAACTATACGTGAACCATCCATTAATGTTGCATCAAGAAGCGGTTCAGCTATCGAAATATGTTTACCACAACGCTGAGCCATACGAATTATATATTGTTCAAGTTCTAATTCATCTTCCCACATCACATTCGTCCTTAAAGATTCAAATCTTCTGTGGTAAACGAAAATTTCAACTCCTGGACCGTCACAAGAAACATCCTCAATGTTGGGATCTTGCATCATGGTGTCAATTTTACCATAACCTATCAAATCTCTCTCAATGTAATAATGAATCTTTTCGCGGTTACTCTTTCGTGATTTTAATCTGTAACTATCTAATATGTCGTCTACTGCTTGTTTCAAAAATTCTTCTTGAGATTCATCTAGAGTATCTCTCTCAATATTTAGAGCTCTCTGTAAAACATCTTTTATTGTTTGTAAATCTTCCTTTTCTTGTTTTGTAGCCTTGGGCTCAACAACATAGTAAAATCTAGAATAATCCCTCTTATCGAATAAAACTCTTACGTAAGAGAAAGGCGGCCTAACCGGATAAGTGTCTAATTCTTCAAAATCTTCACCAATCTCGATATCATCCATAACCAAGTCATGGATTACTCCATCTTTCTCTGCAGCTCTACGCTTCCTGGCTTCAGCTTTACGCTGTTTGTTTAATCTACGGCGCTCTCTCCATGAAAGTTTAGTTTCGTCAATTTGTTCCTCTTCTTCACCAATTAATCCAGAAGCCCCGTCCAATGTCTCTTTTGCAGCACTCATTTTATCATCCTGAGGTTAACTTGACAACCTTTAGATTATCATCATAGGATATGACTATATAAGAAGTAGTAGACTTTAAAGATGCAGAATTTGTAGTTTCAATTGAAGTTGCTGGCGCTAGTGGAAAGTTAACCTCGAACGAACCTCCTCGAGGTTGAATTGTAGTCACTTTTAATCCTGTGGTTAAACCAGTTACTTTGTATTGTATACCATGATTAATTGCTTCTGTTCCTGTATCTAAAACCATTACTGGAGTAGAGCCTGGATATTCTCTTACTGTATTGAGTAAATCTTCAACAGCCAGTTGAAAATATAGTGCAAGCTGTTCAGCCTCTTCCTGTGCAGTATTCGAAACGCTGCCATTCAACATAGTACTTGATGTTAGCATCATCGAAGATAAAATTAAGACTGAAATTAATGCCGTGTATACGTAACCTATTAACTGAGATGCACCAGAATCATCGGAGGTTAAACGTAACATGAATTGTTCTCTCCAAAATTCTAAAGTCAAATGCAGTATCTTGATTGTAAAAAATGTCTTCCTCAAAGCCCATGTTAGCTGCTGCTGTTGATTGGGTACTAGAAATGGTGTATGTTTCGGGACTGAAACTCCAATACGTTGAGTAATAATTTTTTAATGCCATTGAACTCTCGCCGCTAAAACCCATTCTTACGTTAAAGACTTCGAAAGAAGAATCTTTTCCACCTTGATTCCTAGCTTCAAAATTATAATTTCCTCCAGTTAGAGATTTAGCTCCAGTAGTCATATTGTAATCTGTTTGGTACAAAACCAGTGATTCATAGGAATCATCTGTGCTAATGGATCTGATAATAGGTTTCGAGCTTACAAAGAAAATACCTCCTGGCTCTCTAGTAACTATTCCACCATTGAACAAACGCATTTTGTAAACACCTGAGACAGAGGAATATTTGTACGAAAGTGAGTCTACGCCATATATGAAAAAACCACCAACAACAGTATCGTTAGCTGTACTTGTATATGTAGCTGAAGTCCCATAAACCAAAGCTGGAAATCCTGAAGCAATAAAAGCTGAAGATTTCACTTCCAAAATAGTTCCGTTTGGATAAGATATAGTTATATCAAAATCATCTATAACTTCTTTATTATCAATTATTGCAAATGTAGTTGCTCCATTTTTTACTCCAAGAATCTCAAATGATGACCAAGAGGTGGTTTCGTAATAATAACGGATTTCGTCTAGATTTTCACGGTGAACAAATGTTCCAGCACTGAATGACACTGTTGATGAACGAGAACTACCTTCGCCTTGGACTATTACCTGATCTAGGTCTGCATCAAAATTTAAAAAATTATTTTGAGCAGAAGTGTAAATTGCATAAGCTTCACTTTCTTGAATTTGCGGAATACCCCAAGCAAGCATGGTTCCCGTTATAGAAACCATAATTGCCAATATTAAAACAGTACCTATTATTGGACTGACGGCATCTTCTGAATCGCTAAGGGAAAGCTGACGCTGCACATTTAGCCATTTATAGGGGGTTCTAAAAAATGATTGTTAATTTGATTTAATTTTCTTCAAGCCATTTTTCAGCATCAATTGCAGCCATACATCCCATACCTGCTGCAGTGATGGCTTGACGATAACGCGTATCAACCACATCTCCTGCTGCGAATACTCCCGAAACATTTGTCATAGTATTTTCTTTATGAACTATGTAACCGTTACCATCTAACTCAATCTGATCTCCTAAAAAGTTTGTCATAGGCTTGTGCCCTATAGCAATGAATGCACCGTCACATTTGAATAGTTCTTCTCTGCCTGATATCGTGTCTACAAGAACTACACCTTCAAAATTCCCTTGCTCTCCTACCCACTCCTTTACAACTCGATTTAATTTCCATCCAATCTTATCATTATCTCGAGCTCTATCTGCCATTATTTGTGAGGCCCTGAGCTCTTCTCTTCGGTTAACGATTGTGACTTTACTGCAGAATCGAGTAAGGAAAGTAGCTTCTTCCATGGCAGAGTCTCCACCTCCAACCACTATTACTTCCTTGTCTCTGAAAAAAGCACCATCGCATGTGGCACAGGTAGAAATTCCTTGTCCTTTGTGTTTTTCTTCATTACCTGCATCTAACCATATTGCTTCTGCTCCAGTTGTAATAATGATTGATTTAGTTAAAAATTTATCTTTACCTACATTAACCTTAAACGGATGCGAGCTAATATCAATCGAATCTACATTTTTATCGATAATATCGCAACCAAATCTTGCAGCTTGAGCTCTCAACTCCATCATCATTTCAGGACCACCTATTCCTTCAGGGTATCCTGGGAAATTTTCTACATCACTAGTCAGCATTAATTGTCCGCCACTTGCAAAGCCTGCGAATAATTTAGGTTTGAGCATTGCTCTTCCTGAATACAAGCCTGCCGTATAGCCTGCTGGACCTGAGCCTATGATTATTACTTCCTCGATAGATGACATCAGAAGCATATGAAGGCGACTACTAAAATAGATATCTACTTATTCAGCAATCTGGCAGAAACGATAAATCCAGTATGCCCTAAAATATTCGTGTTAGGTCGTATGGCCTCAAGCCTTGATTGCCAAGTTCTGTGCATCATTTCATTGATTTCTATTTCACTCCAACCATTGAGTGAACCTAGCAATCTTTCTACTTGATTCATTGTAGGCACATAACACAACAACTTACCTCCTAACACCAATGACTTTTCTGCCCATTTAACTAATTCTTGTGGATCGGGTAAATCCAAAATTATTGAATTACAAGTGATAATTTCAGTTTGATCATTTAACTCTTCGTATCTCAGTTCAACTTGATCTGAAAATTGGCTTAGTTCGAGATTCTTTTTTACTATTTCAAGGTGTTTTTTATTCTTTTCAAAAGTAACGACTTTGCCTTCTGGAAATACCGATTGTGCTAAAGCTGTAGTAAGTGCTCCCGACCCACCTCCTGCCTCGATAATTATATCATTTGATTTGACATCAGAACTGTAAACAAGCCAAGCTATATCTTTAGGAGATATTATTTGAGGACCTCTGATTAAATTTTTTTGAATATCTGATAAATTGTGTAGGAGTAATTTACCTTTTTTACCGAATAAGTCAAACTCAACGCCTTTTTTTTGATTTTTTAGAAACTCAGTAGGGAAATTGCCAAAATTTTTAATATCGATTATTTTGGTATCAAGATTTACTAAGTGAGATTTGTTATCTATTACTAATAGACACCAATCTGCCATCTGAAGTTTGTAATTATCCTACTAAAAGCTTAGCATCAGATAATGAATATTTCCAATCTTCTGATAATACTTTATTTGAGCGATAGTACTTAACTAATCGAAGAATTTTTGCTTCAGTTAACCTTAGTGAACGTGTATTGTGGATATCTTTTTTATGTATCTTTAAGTGCTCTCCTAGACGGACTGCTTTTCTCATAAGATTGGTTAAATCTTCAGGGAGAGATAATGCTACTCCGCCGTCTGACAAAATAGAAGTTATGGATTTACCTGTTGCTAACTTTACGCTTGGAACTCCGTGCATGTCTCTCAAAATGATTCCTATTTCTGATGAAGATTTGCCCTCTGAGGATAACTCAATAATTAATTTTTCAACATCTTTAGCTTTTGGTGACCATTTAGGATTTTCTTTTCTAGTCTGTGGACTAGAGCCTGAGCGACCTTTACGTCTTGCATGCATTCGTGCCATTTTGTTTTAACTCCTAATAAGGAAAGTGTGCCAGTCGGGCCTGTATAAAAACATTAGCATATTTAATAATTGTTTGTCCAATACAATGCTAACTCTTCATCATAATACAACTTAAAATTATAATCTGGCATACTCTTGTAGTAACTGTCAACGGTAATGGAAGATGTTGATGATTTACCGCTAAAGTTAGACATTCCTAGATTAACTAGCGATAAATTTACATCGAAATTAGTCTGATTTAAAACATTTTCCCATTTCCATAAATGATCTTCTGCGTACCAGTATAAATCAAAAATTGGATAGCGCTTTAATTCCATTCCGGATAAATCTATCAGATTTGAAGATAATTCTGATGCATCAGCCAAATTTATTGAATTTGAGTAGGCTACTACTCTTCTAGGTTTTTTTTGATCGTTGGACTCAATAATTTCTGAATAAAAGTTTTCATTGATCCAAAGGCCTGTAGAAATGCTACTCTCGCTAATGTTATACGAGTAGTAAAATTCTTCTCTCTCATGAGCATCTACTCTGTATGACACATCTAAGCTAGAAAATGATATTGTTAACATCAATAATATTGAAAGAAATGCACCTAGCCTTGCTTTGTAATTCTGAAGATTATCTAAGAAAAAATCTACTCCAGGAGCCACAAATACTATTATGAAAAAAGTGAATAGATATGGGATGTAAATTAAATCTGATATCGAAAACAAGAATAATGCCAATAATGTAAATGAAAACATGTAGCTAAATGGCACTCTTCCTTCTTGAATCCAAAAAATTATTCCTATTAATGATAAAAACATGATTGGCCCCACGTTTATCAGATAGTAAAAACCAAGGTTGACTATATTTGATAAAATTGTCCCCTCTCTTAGATAATAAACTCCAATCATCTCATCATCAGGAGAATAGGGTGAAAAATCTAAGTATTGAAGGTAAAACAGATATGTAGCTAAAAATAATATAAATGTAAAAACTTGCCTCCCTGCACGCTCTCTGTTCAATGCGTTTTCTTGCCATTGCCACAATAAAAAAGATACGAAAAATGATATAAAAAAACCTGGTAAAAGTAATCCCATTCTATGTAATGAAGGAAGAAGTAGAGTGAAGATTAATAATAAAATCAGTAATTTTTTAGGATTACGTCCATATTTTTTATTCATTATTCTGAGAATAGCCCACATAAAAAAAGGAAGTAATGCAATTAAAGAAAAACGTAATGAAAATCTCCACAAAGTAAAAGTTAGAAACCTAGGAGCAAGTGAAAATGCTAAAGATGAAAACCAACGGCTCTTGTAGTTTGTAGTGAATTCACCTGAGAGAAGAAAGAATCCAAAAGTAGATAATAATGATAAGAAAATACTATGTATCAAATGATAATTATGAACTGATAACCCCGTAATTTCAGTAATTGTGCTAGCTAGTATTAGACTTCCTAATGGAGCTGTCCCAGGAAATAAACCATATATTGAAAGTATATTCTCAGCCCAAAATATTTCTCCGTGAATCAATATAGCTTTGACTGCTGAGATATAGTAAAAATTATCTGAACCTGTAGGTGTCTCTGTGATAGGATAGCGAAATGTAAACGTCAGAAGACCTAGTAAAATTAAGCCTGTTTTTTCACTTAATTTACTACCCTTCATGAACTATCAAAACAGTTATTTAATAATACTATAGCCTTGTACAAAAAGTGCCTAAAATATACTATATTTTTATATAGCGCTCACTTCGATATTATTGTCACCTTAAAGGGAGCTAAATTTGGCTATAAATCAAAAAGGAACTTACGCACTATTAGCAATCTTATTGATAACCGTCATGTCAGTCGGTATGAGTGTCAATGGTTACCCTGCAGGAGGTGCTCAGCAAGGAGCTGGGGAGGACTGGGCAAAAGACAGTATAGCCAACGGTTGCTCTTGTCACATGGATGAACAACTTGACGAAGGTATGTACATGCTCGAGGGCATACCTTCAAAGTATATTCCTGATTCAACATACAATATTTCACTTGTAATCAATGATACAACTGTAATTTCTGAACCTGATGCTATTCGATATGGTGGGTTCCTAGCTGAGGTTAGCGAGGGCGCATTTCAGACTGATGCGCTTTATTGGATCGGTGAAGGCGGAAAATACATTTCACACAATGCTGATAGTAACGCACAACGCAATTGGACGTTCCAATGGACATCTCCTAGCGAAGGTGCTGGAGATGCTCTATTCACAATTTATTACAATGTAGTAAATGGGGTAGGAACAAATGGAGATCAATGGGGCTACATCTCTGCTGTCTCCATAGGTACTCCACAAATAGTATCTGAGGAAGTTTCAATACATGAACTAGGCGTAAGCCTAATGCAGTACTGGATTGCTCTGATATCAATGGCTGTTGTATTTGTGATGGTTTTATTTGCATACATAGTAATACGAGGAGGTAGTTCCCATTACCGAGGTTAACGAATTACTTGAGAAGATTGCAAGAGGTGACATTACACCTGAAGATGCGCAAAAGCTATTAGGTACATACAAAGATGAAGATTTAGGTAAGGTTGTTAGAGAAACTCCAGGAAAAGAGCAAGGAGAAATCTTTGCAATTGTCCTAATTTTGCTAGTCCTTGAAATAATGTATGACTCGTTATTTATTTACGGAATCATACAAGGATGGGATCAACAATTTTTGTCATTTACCTTGGCTATGGCATTTATGATACTGGGGCTGATGCTCGATTTCTACAGAAGATCATTCTTGCCCGATGTTTTAGAATTGAAGAAAAGGAGGAGTAAGGTTATTACAAAACTTGAAAGGTAATAGTGAAAATAACAAGAAGAGGATTTCTGCAAGGTGCAATTGGATTAGCCGGCGCTGGAATGACTGCTGCTTTAACTGTTCCTGCACTTAAGACATTACTTCCTCCACCCGTAACAAGGTGTAATGAGGATGATGCACACGAGACCTTAACTTATAAATCTGAGAGCGGAAAATGGTATGAAAATATGGCTGGCAATATTGCTAAAAAAGAGGATTTCAATCTATGGGATGTAGCCATAGTGAATTGGGGACCAAAAGAGATGGAACAAGAATTAGGTACTTGTGAAATACAGCTTGCTCTAGCCAAAGTTCCCGCTGAACCAACTATGGAGGGTTTAGGAATAAGCGTCGACGATGGAAACGCTTACCTAATGGCATATCATACTTATAAATGCCCACACTTATGCTGCAAACCCGTATTCACTGCGGAAGGAACTAGTACCATTAGCGGAAACGATTATGAAAATATGTTTTTATGTCCATGCCATTTATCTCTTTTTGATCCCCTCTCAGTTACTAAAAATGTTGATGAACAAGGACGTGAAGTTATGGCTGCTGAATTATTAGAAGGACCTGCTCCGTACGGCCTTCCTGTAGTCCCAATAGCTGAAAAAGATGGAGGTTTAATTGGGCTAATGACTCAAATCGAGTGGCTCAAATATTGTGGACAAGGATGAAAATAAAACTATTCTTAGCTACACTTTTAGGAAGTATTACGTTCTTAACACTGCCAGCTAGTGCAGCTTCTGGTGACCCTCCTCTTATTGAAGAATTGATGAGAAAATATACATTCCCATTAATCTTTTTACAATTACTTATGGCTGTTTTAACTGTAGGCTATTTGTATGTTTCAGGAACATTACCTAGAGTTATATTGGCGACATGGAACTGGTTTGATGAAAGATTTGCTTTACACAGATATGCTTCTCTGGCCAAAAGAGAATATTATTCAGTTGTATTCACACTTTTACCTTCAAGTGGACGAACAATGCCTCAATCTCATACTGAAAGATATAATGTAAAATCTGTTTGGTATTGGTATCCATTTTACTCGTTAGGTGGACTTTCCTTTTTCGCCTATATTGTTTTAGTGATCACCGGAATTTATCTTGGTTTCTACTATGTTCCTGATGGTGAAATAGTTTTTGACGAAGATGGTAATGCTACCTCTGGATCATATCAATCAATGGAACTAATCATGACTCAGGTCTCTTTTGGATACATTATTAGAGCCATTCATCATTGGTCAGCTCACTTCATGGTTGCAGCAGTATTCTTGCACATGATGAGAGTTTATTTTGTAGGTGCTTATAGAAATCCGAGAGAAGTAAATTGGATTTTAGGAGTCATACTTTTGATGGTTACTATTTTCTTTGGATACACCGGTTACTTATTGCCTTGGGATGCCCTTGGTTATGCTGCCGCTGCTATAGGTCTCGAAATGGCTACTTCTATTCCTGCAATGGGGCCTTTGATGGCACAAATTGTATTCGGAGGAACACAAGTTACAGGAGATACTGTCACAAGAATGTACTGGTTGCACATATTTGTGCTCCCTTTGGTAGGTACTGTTCTAATGATTATTCACATGGCTTTAGTATGGATACAAGGGGAGGCTGAACCTCACTAATGGGCGAAGAGCAAATTTTGGAAGACGATGCTGCTGAAATGATAGCCGAATCGATAAAAGAGCAACAAGAGCTTGATACTATTAGAAAACTTGAAAACCGTGAGGATCACTCTGTACTAGAAGCTGGTTTAGTCAAGGGTGAACCTCTTTACCCTCATGAATTATCAAGAGATGCCATCTATACTTTCTATGTCATATCTATTTTATTTTACTTAGGGGCATTCATTCCACCACCACTACACGAATCTGCAGACCCAACAGCCGGTACTGCTTATCCTCCGCCACTACCTGATTGGTATTTATTGTGGGCTTTTGGATGCCTTAAAGTTGCTACCGATTTAAAAATTGGATTACCTCTGTCTATGATTCCCTTCTTGGGGCTAGAAGATTTTGAACTATTTTTAATGAGTGCAAAAGTATGGGGAACCCTTGTACAAGGTCTTGTCATTGGGCTAGTAGTAGCTGTTCCATTTATCGATAGGGCATTGGGTGCCATCATTGATCCTCAATACGGTGATGTAATAAATCGAGGACATGAAAGAAGACCTATTGAAGACCCAGTTAGGGCTGCTATTGGAGTATACGGCATCATAATGGTAGTCATGCTGTCAGTTTTTTCAATTAATGCCAATATTGCTCTATATTACCCAGAAGTTACTACAGACCTGCTATACACACTTACGCTGTGGGGTCCCATCGGAGGTGCACTGTTAACTTACCTTTTCCTTGATAGAAGACGATCTGAAGGTGCCAAACCCCTAAGTGATGAAGAAAGATTTGACCTTTACACTAAAGGTATCCAAGATAGGAGAATGCAACGTATTTATGAATTCAAACTAAATCGTTGCTATCAATGTGGATTATGTGATGACATATGTCCCGTTAGAGACATGGAAGGTGAGCATGAATTAAATATTATATTCAATACATTCCAAAATAAACACGATGGAGTAGCTCTTTGGTCCTGTATTTCCTGTGGAATGTGTACTGCAGTATGTCCACAAAATATCGAATACGTAGATTATGTGCTAGAACAAAGGCTTCTAGCTACATTGGGGGCATCCACTGAAGGTGCCGCACTAGATTTACCTAGTATTGGAGGCACTCCTGCAGGAGGTGTCGCTTATGAGCGATAAGCCTAGACAAAAAACATACGCAAGATCAATTCCTCATCCACTTTTTGAAAGACTAATTGTAGATGATGCAATGAACAAAGAATCAAATGAATGGAAGCCTGAAAGATATCATGAATATGGATATTTTCCTGGATGTGTCGACTTTATGGATGTTGAAGTCAAATTTACACACTTGAACAAAGGAGACGCTGATCACGCATCAATTGCTGCTGCTTCAATTAAATTATTAAATTATGCAGAAATCGACCCTTTAATTCTGGATATGAATGTGTTCAAATGTTCAGGCCATGACCAGCTATGGCAAGGTAATTTGGAAGTTTATGATGCTTTAAAGGAACATAACATGAGGCGATTAAAAGAATCTGGAATAAAGATTCTAACGTGCTCATGTGCTGAATGCTATCGTACTTTTGCTGTAGACTACGATTTGCCCAACATACTTGGGATAAAAGTTGAACATATTACACAAACTTTACAGGGTAGAGGATTGAAGTTCAAAGCTCCTGAAAATGTGACCGTTTCTTACCATGATCCCTGCCGGCTAGGAAGAATGATGGGAGAGTATGAAGCTCCTAGAGATTTGATACAATTAGTCGATGGAGCTACAATGGTTGAGCTTGAAAACAACAAAGAGAGAGCATTGTGCTGTGGCGTATCTTCGATGATGTATTGTAATGATGCTACTAAAGCTGTACGTCGAAAAAGATTAGATCAAGGTACTGACGCCGGAATTGACCTTATGCTAGGTGGATGTCCAAAATGCTACATGCACATGCAGTGTATGCTTAACGAAGAAAGAATGAATCCTGAAGATGGGCATCACCATGATTATGAAATGATGGATTTAATGCAATTCTTAGTCGCTTGTTTAGAGGATGGAAAATAGTGTCTGATGTAGATATTACTGCATTTGCAACAGAAGGAAATCGCGACTTACATATTTTGTACGGCTCCCAAAGCGGCAACTCCGAAGGACTTGCAGGAAAATGGAAGAAAGAGGCTTCCAAATACGGATTGAATCCAACCGTTCACGACATGGACGGTTTTGATATCAATTCAATGTCGGGAATGTCCAGAGTAATGATTGTCTGTTCAACATGGGGAGAAGGAGAAATGCCAGATAATGCGGAAGAATTGTACGAAGCTGCGGTAGGTGTTGGCAAAATACTAACCAACACTCATTTCTCAATTTGTGCACTTGGCGATACAGGTTATGATTTATTCTGTCAATCCGGAAAAGATTGGGACAAGACTATGGAAGACATGGGCGGTTCCAGAATTCACGACAGAGTAGATTGCGATGTTGATTTCGAAGATCCTGCTGACCAATGGATGAACGGAGCGATGTCTAAGCTAGCTTGTGTAGATAGTGATGGTGCGTTTCAGTCAGATTTAGTTGAAAGTATGACTTCTTTTGCCTCTGGGGCAGTAGTAGAGTCTGAAGCTGAAACTGTTCTAGAAGAAAGTGCAGGTACCACTGCATATCAGGCAATGGGAACTACATCCCTTTTCTTTCACAAACCAAATAAGTGGCTCAAGAGAGTTAAAGAAGCTTTAGATAATGAGGAATTGCCTACAACAGGTATAGAAAAAGCTAAGGAAATGTTTAAAGAATTGAGAAAAATTACTCTCAAATCTCTTCCTCAAGGTAAAGATTTCATTGCCTTAGTTAATAATGAAAAATGCATAGGTTGTACTCAATGTGTTTACTATTGTAACTTTGCATCAATTGATATGATTTCTTGGCAGTTAAACGCAAGAACATCTCAGTTTGAATCCAAAAAAGCTTTAATTTTGAACGATACTTGTGTCGGATGTACTCTTTGTGCATTTGCTTGTCCTGTTGAAGCAATTACCATGGAAAGTAAAGTCTAAGATTTTGAACATGGATTTGTATAATACAATAATAGTGACTATTTGGCTAACTATGCTATACGCTGTTTGGGCTGCAACGGCTGCTGGAGACCCCGGATACGGCCAAGCTACATTTGTAATTTCTGGAATAGCTGGTCACCTTTACTTACGAAAATTAAAAGCCGAGAGGCCGGTTAGCAAAGAAGAAGATATAGTAATTCCGAGTGCTGATTTCTCAGTTGAAATACTAGAGGAAAAAGATAAATACGTCATTTCTGAAAAGGCATTCAGAAAAATAATTTGGATATCCACCATTATATCTCTTGTACTCCTTTCTCTATTCTTAGAGGCCCTAACTACAGGTAGACAAATATTATGGGGATTATTATGTCTAATTATCGGACTTATAATATTCATAATTCCTATATTCCTTCCCGTTAAAGATGACATTGAAACTTTAAGGAAAAGAGCCGAAAAAGAAAGAATAAAAGCATGGCGCAAAGGTAAAGTGAGCCATGCAGATGAAGAAGAGTGAAGGATATAATCAGAGAAGCCTTAAAAGAGGTCCAACCTAAAGTTGAAGAAAAAGAAAAAATAATAAATTTAAGAGATAACATTCTTAATAAAATAAAGGCTTTAGAAATGTCGACTTTTGAGCCTAAAGTTGTAGGATCGATAGCAAAAGGAACTTTTCTGACCGGAGCTGACATTGACATTTTTTTAAAATTTCAAAAGGGATCAGATTTGAAAAAAGAAGGCTTGGCCGTGGCAAGGAAAATACTACCCAACGGTAAAGAACTCTACGCACAGCACCCCTATTTGAGAGGAGAAATAGATGGTATAGGAATAGATCTAGTACCTTGTTATGCAATAGAGGACTCTACTCAATCTGTGTCTGCAGTGGATAGAACGCCATTTCATACTGATTGGGTAATATCCAATATAAATGAGTTAGAAAATGAGGTAAGACTAACAAAACAGTTCCTAAAAGCTGTTGGGGCTTATGGTGCAAATTCTGCAGTAGGTGGATTTTCAGGTTATTTAGTAGAAATACTTTGCATAAAATATGGAGGATTCTTAAAACTAATAAAAGAAATGTCCCAATGGAGGCCTCCAATTATTATTGACAAAATGAAAACTCCTGAATCTCCAGTGATGATTTGTGATCCTGTAGATGATAAAAGAAATGTAGCTGCAGGAGTAACTTTGAAAGGACTCGGAACTGCCATTTTAGCTTCTAAATCGTTTCTTGATAAACCATCACATAATTTCTTTTTCCCTAATTACAAGGAAAGAGAGTTTCAAGGGAATCTGACAAGTATTATTTTACCACTTCCAGGAGAAAATGAAGAAACCGTAATGCCATGGTTGCAGAAACAAGGAAGGAAAATATACAGAGCGCTTCATGACTTTGAACCTATTGCATGGAATGCAAATATGGGTAGTGAAGGTTATATTGTTCTGGAAACTGGAATGCGAAAACTACCTGAGATAGTATCACACAAGGGCCCAGCCCCTTGGGAAGACGGAGCAATCGAATTTTTGAAAAAATATCCGAACGCAATACTCAACAATGAGAAATTAGAAATTGGTAAAAAACCAAAAAATCAAACCATCGAAGACGTAGTGAAGTCTCTTTTTCCTAATGCAATCGTAAGAGAAGGAATCTGTGAAGGTGCAAAACCGATTCAACGCGTGCCTTGGTTAGATTAAAAAAATAAAAATTTGGTAAATGGGGGCCGAAGCCCCCGAGTTACCTTCGAGTGAAACTAATCCCACTCTAAATTTGGTGACCTAAGTCTATGATTGTAGACCTATATCGTATCCGATTACGTCACCAGTAGGCTCGAACTTCATACGGAAGGAGTAATCACTTACGTCAGTTACACTTTCCAAATCGGAACCAGCTTCACCTGGGTGAACTTCAAATTTGTCACCTGGGCTCAACTTACCGTTGAAGTCGTTGTCAATGAAGACTACAGCTTTACCCTGACCAGAGTAATATCCGTAGACATCAGAAACTAAGCCATCAGTCTTAGTGTTTCCTTGTACATCTAGTAAGTACCAGTGTACAGAGTTTACGGAAACTTGCGGGTTAATCTTGACGATCTGAACCGTCCAGACTCCACTTCCATCTTCGCTAGCTATCATACTGCCGGTTGGTGCGTTCTTGGTTGTACCACCAAGGAAACTGCTAGCCCAAACGTACAATACTGCAGCCAAAACCACTGTAATAGCGACCATCAAAATAACCGCAATTACAGGAGATACTGCCTGCTCATCTTTTACAATTCTTCTTTGCATTGTTGTGTCCTCTGACCTAAGTCAGACTAATAGACTGTTGAATGAGCATATATACCTTGCGTTACAAAAATTATTCCTTAATTTTATCTCTTCTGAGAACATAAGAACCTGCAACCGAGCATAAAACTGTAATACTAACTCCAGCCCATGCTAATGAATTTGCCCAGTCAGGAACTCCTGACGTACTGTGAGATATTATTTTTGGCGATCTAAGCATAGACTCGTACGATGACCACACTTGACCGTTTGTGTCTGTGAAAATTATAGCCATTAAAGAATTACCTTCTCCTAAGCTAAAAGATTGGGTGGGCGCTTGCCAGAAAAAAGTCCATCCCTCATCACTTGATTCTAGAATTAAGTTGAATACATCCGGTTCAAATGAATCTGTGGAACTAAGAGATCCATTCGTAACGCTTATGTTAACTTCTGAAATTGAAGCATAATCATTTGCAGTTAGTACAATCTCGTAAGATTTTCCTGTAGAATAGTGCAAATCTTCAGGTAAACCTTCAACGCGATAAATTTTGTCTTCAGCTTGCGCGATAGGCAAGAACAATGATATTGCAACTATTGCAAGTAAAATTTTCCGAAGAGCGTCCATCTTAGGCTTTTAATATTTTAGCATTCTATATAAGATATGCGGATAATTAACGAGTTAAACCTCTGTGTTGTAAACTTTCCAAGATAATACGAACTTCAGCTTCACGAAGTCCCAAAGATGCTGCTGCACTTTCTATAGTATAATCTCTATTGTGAAGTATGTGATGTAATAGCCTCCTTTCATGATAAGTACAGTCTGCATCTTGAGTCGTTGATATAATTTTTCGATTCAATTCTCCCATTAAGGCCATTAGACTTCTTCTCTCAGATTCTACTTCATCTATAGATTGTTTTAAATCTTCAGAGACTCTCGATAGAAGGTCCATACGAGCTCTTGAATCCATATTTTCTGATTCAGCTATAGCGTCTAAGACTCTTCTATGCTGGTCTGATAAGTCTGATACGTCAAAATCCGTTTCTGCTTTCTGTTTGTAAGTTGAAGGACCAATGTCTATGTGAAGGGAAACGTCCCTCGATGCTTTGTAAACTCTTCGATTTGGCCCTCTTCGACTAGGCTCATCTCTTGATTTTACTAAGCCATGATCTTCTAGGATTCTCAAATGTTTTACAACTGCCTGTTGAGTGACATCTATTTCCTTGGACAACTGTAAAGGATACAGCCTTTCTACAGACAATAATTGTAAAATTCGACGTCTAGTTGGGTTCTCTAACAAATAGAATAATTCGTCTACTTCATCAAATGACATATCAACCTCCGGTTGTATACCCCTTGTTGTAATGGAATATAAAAATTACTACAGGTCCAACAAGCTTTAACATTCAGTTCTGATAGGCAATTAATGGAGTATCGAAAACCTACTAAAAAAGTGATAGTGAAAGCTGTCTTAAGCGTCCTAAAAAGTAGGGGGAGTATAGATACTCAAACTAAGATGCACAGACTTGTAATTGCTCACCTTAAAAAAATAGATAAAACATACAAGCTTTCAGCTGAAAGAATGAGAATTATAGCAGTAAAATCAAAGAAAGTTAAACTAGGGATAAGGACCCGTTCAGTGGGAGCTGGACCTGAAAATGATGAGAATACCTTCAGAAGACAAGGATTAGGCTATGATCCTGTAGTAAAAAGATGGAGAAGAATACGGCCAGGTGAGGATCAGAGTGGGCATAAGCATCATAGAGGTGAATTTGCATCTCCAGGCCAGCCGTGTCCAGTATGTACTTCACCATTGAAGAAAGTCCACAACGCAACGCTTTATGGTGGAAAGGTAGCAATTGGATTTAATTGTAAATTATGCGGATATTTAACAGGCCACAGATGGAGAGAGCCTGCAAGGTATTCTTTTAGTCTTAAAGGTGTAAATTAGTGGAAGTTTTTGATTACAAAGGTATCTGCTTGAAGAGAGATAAAAGAGCAATATATCTTGATCCTTCAAGTGGGAGGCCAGACGGTGCTGTAAGCCACGGTCATTCTGATCACTTAAGACCAAAAACTCACATGACTGAGCCTACGAAAGATGTGATGATAGCAAGAACGGGATCTAAAGAAGCGACAACACATAAATTCCACGAAAAATTTAAGATAAATGATTTTGAACTAGAATTTGTTTCAGCAGGACATGTTGTAGGATCAGCAATGATTGACTGTGAAGGTGTACTCTATACTGGAGATTACAATCCATATGGAACTGTAACTGCTGGAGTTGCTAAGCCACAAGACTGTGATACTTTAATTGTTGAATCTACATACGGAAAGCCAGACCAAGTATTGCCTGACAGAAATGAAGTACTTAGTGATTTACAAGCGTGGATAATGGCTACATCGGCAAAAGAAGGTGCAATAATTGGTGCTTACTCCTTGGGAAAAGCTCAGGAAATAATTGCAACTGCAAATATAGGCGGCGTAACTCCTGTAGTTTCTGACGTTGTTGCTTCTGTTAGTGAGATTTACAAAAGAAATGGAGTAAAACTGGAATACAATACCTACTCTGATTTGAATGAAAATGAACAAAAAACTGTTGAGTTATTGGTTACATCAACTACTGCAGCTAATGGTAAAAAACAGGATGAAGCTGTACAAAATATGAGAAAAAAAGGTGCTAAAACAGCAAGAGTTTCTGGATGGTGTGCTTTTTCTGAATGGGCACTAAGAAGTGTAGATGCGGGATTTCCAATAAGTGACCATTCCGACTTCAGTGGAACTATGAAATTTGTAGAAGAATGTAACCCTAAACAAGTTTATACAGTGCACGGATCCACAAAGGAATTAGCAAAACAAATTCAAAAACAATTAGGAATACACGCACAGCCGTTACCTAAATATGGACAAACTTCCATAGAAAAATATAACTAGTCATGAAGAGCGGGAAACTAATTTTAGTGAGACACGGATTATCTGTTTACAATGATCAAAACAGGTTTACCGGATGGAAAGATGTAGATCTAAATGAGCAAGGAGTAGCTGAGGCTAAGCAAGCTGTTGATTTACTAGAAGACTATAATTTTGATATGGCTTTTACTTCAAAACTTAAAAGGGCAAATGACACCTTGAGTCTCATTCTAAAAGGAATAGGACAAGAATCTATTAAGATTGAAAAAGATTTAGCCCTAAACGAAAGAGATTATGGTGACTTAGTCGGCCAGAATAAAGCTGAAGCTGCTAGAAAATTTGGAGATGAGCAAGTCCAAATCTGGAGAAGAAGTTATGATATTCCACCTCCAGGCGGTGAATCACTAAAAGATACTGCAGATAGAGTAATACCCTATCTTAATGAAAAGATTTTACCTCGAGTATACGCAGGTGAAAATATCATTGTAAGTGCTCATGGAAATAGTATTAGAGCGATTGTAATGGCACTCAAAAATTTCACTCCAGAGGAAATTCTAAAAACTGAAATTGGATGGTGTGAGCCTTGGATTTTTAACTTCAAAGACGAAAAATTAATTAATCTAGAGATTAAAGCAAGACCTAACGCGAAAAGTATGAGTAAAATACCGAATTAACGGTGTTCTGACCAAGACTTAATCATATCAAGGTTTCCTTTTGTAGCCTTTATTTTCTGTTCACGACCCCATTCATCCTTGATAATTATATCATTTCCACTAGGTGAAAATATCATAGAAGTAAAATATCCTGATTCTGCTTTAAATTGGACTTCAAGACTACGTTTAGAACCCTCACCTTCCCAAGTGACAGGATATCCCAAGTCATTGTAGTAGTCACTGACCTTTTTCATAAACCTATCACCAGCTGTCATTGTTATTGCACTAGGAGACCTTTATTAATTGTTGCTTACGGGGAATATTTCTAAAGCCACCTGTCTCTAGACCAAATGAAGCCCCCTAGTGTAGCGGTCCATCATTCAGGCCTTTGGAGCCTGAGACCTCGGTTCGAATCCGAGGGGGGCTACCATTTTACAAATTATATATTTTAGAATATTTTGATGTTAAATACTCAATAAAATCATCACTACTTGGTTCTTTTCCAGTAGCTTCTGTAATTAAATCTGAAGGTGTTAACTTAGAACCGTGAACGTGAATGTGACTTCTCATCCAGTCTAACAGTACTCTAAATTCTCCCTTGGCTATTTTACTTGGAATACTTGGATCATCTGCAAGAGCCGCTGCATAAAGCTGAGCTGCGTATAAATTCCCTAATGTGTATGTTGGAAAATAACCAATTGCACCCATGGACCAGTGAATATCCTGAAGTACGCCCTTAGTATCGTTAGGTGGAGTAATACCCAAATATTCTTCCATTTTCGAATTCCAAACATCTGGTAAATCTGAAACATTAATTTCACCATTAACTAGCTCTTTCTCAATTTCGTATCTAACCATAATGTGGAGATTGTAGGTTGCCTCATCTGATTCCACTCTAATTAGAGATGGTTGAACTGTGTTAACTGCTCTGTGCAACGTATCTACATCCAAATCCTCAGGCAAATGTGGGAAGCATGCCTTGAAATCATTGATATAAAATTGCCAGAATTCCCTACTACGTCCAACCATATTTTCCCACATCCTTGATTGGGATTCGTGTACTCCAAGTGAAACAGCCTTCCCCATAGGAGTTCCTTCATGTTCCTCCAATAATCCTTGCTCGTATGTTCCGTGCCCGGTTTCATGCATCACACCATACAAACAACCAAATGGAAATTCTTCATCATATCTAGTTGTAAAACGAACATCATTAGGACCTGCACCTGAACAAAATGGGTGAGTGGAAGTATCCATTCTGCCTGCCTCAAAATCAAAACCAATTCCTTCAGCTACCTTAAGTGAAAATTCTCTCTGCTTTTCTTCTGAGAAATTGCCTATATCTAAAAAACTTGTATCTGGTTGATTAGAACTTTCTCCAACTGCTTTTACTAAGGGAACTATAGCCTCCCTCAAACCTGAGAATAACGGATCTAACTGCTTAACTGTCATTCCAGATTCATAGATATCTAGGAGTGCATCATAGATATTATCCTCATAACCATAATGCTCAGCAGTTTGGCAATTTAATTCTACAGATTTCTCAAGGTACGGGAGAAACTTAGCAAAATCATTCTCAGATCTAGCTTCTTGCCATATCCTCAATGACTTTGACTTATGTCTTGCTTTTTCTTCAACTAATTCTGCTGGAAGTTTAGTAGCCTTTTCATAAGACTCCTTGATTTCACGAACATTAGCTGCCTGTTCAGCGCTCAAATTCTGGGATTCTAATGATGAAATTAAATTTCCCATCTCAGGATCGGTTATTCTTGAATGTGCTTGGCTTGAAAGAAAAGCCATCACCTCTGAACGCAACTTACCTCCCTTAGGAGGCATCATTGTTTCCTGATCCCAGCCCATTATTCCTGATAGGCTACCAATTAGGCTCAATTCTTTAACGCGGTCAATAAAATTATCATAATCTGACATATTACAATAGAATGGTGGCAGAATTAAAGAGTTGAGTTTATTCTAAGCCATTGTTTGTGAGAATAAAGCTTTCTACTAATTCTTCAGGAAGCGATCTGTGCTTTTTCAATCTAATTTGTCTAAAGCTAGCTCTCTTCGTTCTTTCTAAGTGTATAATTGTTTTTGAAAGATGCATCAAAGATTTGCCAAAATAAGGCCCTATTTCTCCATCTTTTTCAAAAACTTGTGCTGAAATTAAAACTGGATAATCGCCTTTTTCAGCTAGAGGTTGTAAAATAGAAGTCATCTCTAGAAATTGACGAGAGGATAGTTCCTTATTCTTAAGATAAGATAATCTAACGTATGCATTTATTGTATCAACAACAATTAATGATATTTTTGGATGTTTCTCTAATTTCCTGGTTAATGTTTGATGCAGATCTGTTAAACTTGATGGACGAATCATTAGTAATTTAGATGCATCACAGTCTCCAAATATCTGTGACATTCTTTCTAAAGACAAACCCTCAGTATCTACAAACAATACTACGTGATCGGGATAAGCTTTGATTGCCTCTCGCGATAATTGTAGAGCTAAACTTGTCTTTCCAGTTCCAGCTTCTCCATAAACCAAAGAAACGGTACCTTGTTCGATTCCTCCAGCTAAGAGTTTGTCAACCCCTTCACAGTTAGATGGAAGCCGTGGAATCATGATTCCACATCTCCATACGTAGTTAAACTAGTTAGTGTGTTCTACGCCTTAGAAGTGTTATAACTCCAAGGGCAGAGATTACGCCTAGGAGACCAAATCCTGGCAATCCACTATCTTCAATTTGCTCAAGTAAAGCAACTGGAATAACTTCTGTTCTGCAGGTCTCTCCACCATCTTCATCGATAGCACAAATTATTATTTCAAAAGTATCGCCCGATGCATACTTATGACTAACATTACCATCCTGAGTAATTAATTTCGCAGTCCCATCTCCAAAATCAAACGTGTAAGTAATGGTATCGTCTCCAGGATCTGTTGCAGATATTCGGAAGTCCATGGCAACGCCTTGCTCTCCTTGAGAAGGTAAAGCAAACTCAGTAAATATTGGTGCAACATTCTGAACTGTTACCATTCTCTGTTC